>NZ_JAGOIT010000048.1:12707-26920 GCF_017995515.1 Propionivibrio sp. | reverse complement strand
TTTTTGTGGATGATTGTTCCACTGGTGATGTCGATCTATTTTTCGGTGATCCGATACAACCTGTTGCAACCGGAGCAGACCGGATTCATCGGTCTGGAGAACTGGGAATTTTTCGTCACTGACCCGTCGTTCGTCACGGCGACGGTCAATACCTTGTTGCTGGTCGGCAGCGTTGTCCTCATCACCGTGGTGCTCGGCACCCTGATCGCCCTCCTGACCGACGCCCCATTCCCCGGCCGCAACCTCGTCCGCATCCTCCTGATTTCCCCGTTCTTCATCATGCCCACGGTCAATGCGCTCTTGTGGAAGCACATGATGATGAACCCGATCTACGGCGTCATCGCCCAGATCTGGAGGTTCTTCGGCGCCACCCCGGTCGACTGGCTCACCGACTACCCGCTGCTCTCCGTCATCGCCATCGTCTCGTGGCAATGGCTCCCGTTCGCCACGCTGATCTTCGTCACCTCGCTGCAGTCGATGGACCGCGAACAGCTCGAAGCCTCGCGCATGGACGGCGCCAACTACCTGCAGCAGCTGCGCTACCTCTACATCCCGCACCTCGGTCGCTCGTTCGCCGTCGTCGTCATGATCGAAACGATCTTCCTGCTCTCCGTCTTCGCCGAAATCTTTACCACCACCGGTGGCGGCCCGGGCGATGCCAGCACGAACATCGCCTTCCTCATTTTCAAGCAGGCGCTCCTCAACTTCGACGCCGGTGTCGCCTCCGCAGGCGCCCTCTTCGCCGTCGTCCTCGCCAACATCGCCGGCATCTTCCTGATCCGCATGGTCGGCAAAAACCTCGACAAGTGAGACCGACATGACACGACTCCAAATGAACGCACTCGCCCTCGGCGTGCGCACCATCGCAGCCTGGGCGGTCGCGCTGCTCCTCTTCTTCCCGCTCGGCTGGATGGTGCTCACCTCGTTCAAGACCGAACTGCAGGCCATCTCCGTCCCGCCGCTCATCTTCTTCGAGCCGACGCTGGAGAACTTCAGCATCGTCCAGGAGCGCAGCGACTACCTGCTCTACGCCAAGAACTCGCTGATCGTCAGCGTCGTCTCGACCGTCGTCGGCCTGCTCCTGGCCTTCCCGGCCGCCTACGCCATGGCCTTCTTCAAGAGCCGGCACACCAAGGACATCCTGATGTGGATGCTCTCGACCAAGATGATGCCGGCCGTCGGCGCCCTCGTGCCGATCTACGTCCTCGCCCAGAGCAGCGGGCTCCTCGACTCGCGCACCGGCCTCGTCGTGGTGAACGTCATGGGCAACCTGCCGATCATGGTCTGGATGCTCTACTCCAACTTCAAGGAAATCCCCGCCGAGATCCTCGAAGCCTCGCGCATGGACGGCGCCAACCTGTGGCAGGAATTCCGCATGGTGCTCCTGCCGCTGACCCTGGGCGGTCTGGCCTCAACGGGTCTCCTGTGCCTCGTGCTCTCCTGGAACGAAGCCTTCTGGGCGCTCAACCTCAGTGCCGCCAAGTCCGGCACGCTGGCCACGCTCATTGCCTCGTACTCCAGTCCGGAAGGCCTCTTCTGGGCCAAGCTCTCGGCAGCATCCTTCATGGCCATCGCACCGATCGTGGTGTTCGGCTGGTTCAGTCAGAAACAACTGGTGCAAGGCCTGACCTTCGGCGCCGTCAAGTAAGAACTTAGGGAGAACAAACATGGCATATCTGCAACTGCGCGGCATCGAAAAGTCCTTCGGCGAGGCGCGCGTCATCAAGGGCGTCAATCTCGAGATCCAGCAAGGCGAATTCATCGTCTTCGTCGGCCCCTCGGGCTGCGGCAAATCGACGCTGCTGCGCCTGATCGCCGGACTGGAGACGACGACCGCCGGCACCATCCACCTCGAAGGGCGCGACATCACCGACGAACCGTCCTCCAAGCGCGACCTGGCGATGGTCTTCCAGAGCTACGCCCTGTACCCGCACATGAGCGTGTACGAGAACATGAGCTTTGCCCTGAAACTCGCCAAGGCCGACCCGGCGGTCATCGAAGAGAAGGTTACGAAGGCCGCCGAGATCCTCAACCTCACCCAGTACCTGAAGCGCACGCCGAAGGAACTCTCCGGCGGCCAGCGCCAGCGGGTCGCCATCGGTCGCGCCATCGTGCGCTCGCCGAAGGTCTTCCTGTTCGACGAACCGCTCTCCAACCTCGACGCCGCGCTGCGCGGCCAGACGCGGGTCGAGATCGCCAAGCTGCACCGCGACCTCGGTGCGACGACCATCTACGTGACGCACGATCAGGTCGAAGCCATGACCTTGGCCGACCGCGTCGTCGTCTTGCGTGATGGTCTCGTCGAACAGGTCGGCACCCCGCTCGAACTCTACGACCGCCCGGCCAACCAGTTCGTCGCCCAGTTCATCGGCACGCCGAAGATGAACATGGTCGGCGCCAGCAAGCTCAAATCGCTCGCCGCCTCCGGCCGCAAGTTCCCGATCGACGGCTTCGTCGGCCTGCGTCCGGAATACGTCGAACTCGTCGCGCAAGCCGACGGCGAATTCAAGGCGACGGTGGATCTCGTCGAAGCGCTCGGCGCCGAGACGCTCGTCTATGTCACGACCGAATGGGGCGAACAGATCGTCGCGCGCCACACCGAGCGCTCGAGCCTCGTCGCCGGCGAAAAGGTCGGCGTCAAGATCGATCTGTCCACCGCCCACTTCTTCGACGCCAAGGGCCGTATCGTCGTCGTCAAATAACAACACAACATCGCACAGGAGTCCTGTATGTCAAACGCTACTGAACCCCGGGTCTGGCTGCACGTCGGCCTGGGATCCTTCCACCGTGCCCACCAGGCGCTCTACCTGCACATGCTGCGCGAAACGGGCGACACCCAGTGGAGCCTCGCCGGCGGCAACGTCCGCCCGGACATGGCCGAAACGATCGCTGCGCTCGTCGAGCAGAAGGGCGAATACACGCTGGAGACGATCTCGCCAGCGAACGAGCACCACTACATCCGCATCACCTCGATCAAGGAAGTGATTCCCTTCGAGCCGGGCGTCAAGCCCTTGATCGCCAAGGCGGCTGACTCCCAAACGAAGATCATCTCCTTCACGGTCACCGAAGCTGGTTACTACCTCGACCCGAAGAACGTGCTCGACACAACCGCCGCCGACATCGCCAACGATCTGGCGGCGGTCAAGGCCGGCAACGCCGGGACGACGATCTACGGGGCGCTCGCCGTCATGCTCAAAGCCCGCAAGGAACAGAACGGCGGTCCGGTGACGCTGCTCTGCTGCGACAACCTGCGCCACAACGGCGACCGTTCGCGCAGCGGTCTCGTGCAGTTCATCAAGGCGCTCGGTGACAGTGAGCTGCTGGCTTGGATGGAAAAGAACACGACCAGCCCGAACGACATGGTCGACCGCATCACGCCGCGTCCGGCGCCGGACGTTGCCGAGCGCGTGCTGGCGGCGACCGGCAAGGTCGACAAGGCCGCGGTGATGGGCGAGAGCTTCCTGCAGTGGGTGATCGAGGAGAACTTCATCGCCGGTCGTCCGGCCTGGGAGAAGGTCGGCGTCGAGATGGTCCAATCCGTCGCCGCCTATGAGGAAGCGAAGATCCGTCTGCTCAACGCGACGCACAGCTGTATCGCCTGGGCCGGGACGCTCGTCGGTTACCTCTACATCCACGAAGGGACGCACGATCCGGTGATCCGCCAGTTCGCCTACGACTACGTGACCGACGACGTGATTCCGGTGCTCTCGCCGTGCCCGCTCAATCTGGAGAACTACCGCGACGTGGTGCTCGATCGCTTCGGCAATCCGGCGATCCGCGATACGAACCAGCGCGTGGCGATGGACGGCTTCTCGAAGATCCCGGGGTTCATCGCGCCGACGTTCCGCGAGCGGCTGGCGCGCAACGAGGCGATCGATAGCGTGGCGATGCTGCCGGCCTTGTTCCTGGCTTACCTCGAGCGTTGGCACAAGGGTCAGATCGCCTACGAGTACCAGGATCAGGCGATGGACCCGGCGGTGGCGCATGCGATGTGCGAGGCGGCCGATCCGGTCGCGGCCTTCTGTGCCGATATGGTGCTTTGGGGCGAGCTGGCGAATGATCCACGCCTCGTCGGAGCCATTCGCAAGGCTTATCAGCGCGTTAATGACTTCGTGAAGGCGCACTGAGATTGCTACAGGGCTTCGGCATACCCAGAACCGCCGGAGCCCAGCGAGGCCAAGAGCTGCCTGCGTCGAACCACCAAGCTAACCACGCACAACGGATGACGGGAATCTGACCGATGGAGCGTTTTTTCGCCGAGCCTTGTCATGGGACATTCAACAGCTAGCACGCCGAGCCGGCTTCGTCAGCCTGAACTCGAGGCTGAGTTCAACCGCAGTCCGTCGCTGGGTTACGAACCGACGGCCGAGGTCGGTTTCATCCGCTGTCTCGAACACGGCTATCCGACCCCGTTGGCACGCTGGCATTGCCACGAGGAATACGAGTTCCACATCATCACGACGACCTCCGGCAAGACCTTCGTCGGCGACTGGATCGGGCCGTTCGAACCCGGACACGTCGTCCTCTGCGGGCCGCGTCTGCCGCACAACTGGATCTCGCTCGATGTGCCGCCCGAGGGCGTCGAGAAACGCGATCTGGTGATCCAGTTCCGGCACGCGCCGATCGAAAAGGCCTGCCAGTCGATCCCCGAGCTGATGGAGGTCATGCCGCTACTCGAACGGGCGCGTCACGGTATCGAGTTCTTCGGCTTCTCGCATCTCGGGCAGGAGCACTGGAAGATCATCAAGGCCGCCAAAGGGATGCGGCGGTTTGCAGCCTTCCTTGCCTTCATGACCGACCTGACGCGCTGGTCCGACTATCGCCTGCTGTCGAGCGCCCGGATGCAGGGCATGGACAACGACGACGAGCTCGACCAGATCAACGCCATCGTCAATCGCATCACCGAGAACGTCGCGCAACCGATCACGGCAGCCGACGTGGCGGCGGAGCTGGGCATGAGCGAGAGCCGTTTCTCACGCTTCTTCCGGCGCGCGACCGGCAACACCTTTACCGATTTCGTCAATCACGTGCGCATCAACCAGGCGTGCCAGTTGCTGATGAACTCGGACCAGTACATCACCAACATCTGCTACGCGGTCGGCTTCAACAACGTCGCAAACTTCAACCGCCGCTTCCTCGAAATCAAGGGAACGACGCCCTCCGAATTCCGCAAGCAGGCGGAAAGCCGCTTCGGCGGTTCGTCGTCCTGATTCGGGCTACAACCCTCTTGTGCGCCGTCCTGCCGCAGCCGGCACGGACGGCCTTCTTTTTTCAGTTGAAGCGCAGCAGCAACTTCCCGTCGCTCTGAACCTCGAGCAGTTCGATGCGCTCGAAGTCGTACACCCAGTCCTCGGGCTCAAGGCGTTCTGCCTCGCTGGTCGTGGCGAGGGCGACGATGCGGCAGCCGGCGGCGCGTCCCGCCGCCAGCCCTGCGGCCGCATCCTCAAAAACGATTGCATCGCAAGCCGAAACGTCGAGCCGTTCCAATGCCTTGAGGAAACAGTCCGGATGCGGTTTGCCCTGGATGACGTCGTTGGAGGTGACGACAATTTCCGGCATCGGCAGCCCGGCGGCGCCCATGCGGGCGCGCGCGAGTTCGGGGCGCGCCGAAGTGACGAGCGCCCAGTTCTCCGGCGGCAGCGAGGCGAGCAGCCGGGCAGCGCCCGCGATCGGCACGATGCCGTCGGTCTCGACGACTTCCTCGTCGTCGATGCGCGCGACTTCAGCGACGAGATCGAGCCCGAGACCGGGCGGCGCGATCGCGCTCATGATGTCGACGGCGCGCCGCCCGTGCATTGAGTGGGCGAAGTCGGCAAAGCACAGGCCGTGTTCGGACGCCCAGCGTCCCCAGATGCGCTCGACGGCGGCGGTGGAGTCGATGAGGGTGCCGTCCATGTCGAACAGGAGTACCCGTGTGGAAATCAGGGTGCCGGGGGCGATCTGCATTATGTCCTCTGCTTTCGTTGGTTCGCTTTTTGCTCGGTTGGCGGCGCTCACGGGCCGCCGGAAAATCCGCTATTTTGCCGTTGCTTGGCGCAAATCCAAAACGCGCGGCGCGAAGCGGGCGATCGGAAAGAAAAGTCCGCCAGCTCCGGGGGAGTCGCGGACTCAAGCTTCGCAGGCAATGGAATGGCTTGCCGCTGCGGCAGTCTGTTACGAACGGCTGTTGAAGCGCCCCTTCAGATTTTCTGAGCATGACCGCCAGGATGATGGCGCCCTTGACGACCTGCGGGTGGTAGCCGGGGACGTTCATCAGGTTCATCACGCCGATCAGCGTGTTCAACACAGCGCCGAGGCCGCCGGCCAAAACGCTGGCGATCTCGCCGGTGCGTGCGCGCGGGTCGATGTCGACGCCGCATTCCTGGCGCTGCCGCGGCGCGATGTGCTCGTAGTCGCTGAACTTGCGCTTGCCGGCCGCGCTCAGCCGAGTGTCGTGTCAAGCACCATCATCAGCGCGAAGCCGAGCATCAGACCGAGCGTTGCCGGCGTCTGGTGGCCGTTACGGTGGGTTTCGGGGATGACTTCGTGCGAGACGACGAAGAGCATCGCCCCGGCGGCGAGCCCGAGGCCCGCGGGGTAGGCGAAGGCGAGGCCGCTGGAGAGACCGACGCCGAGCAGCGAACCGAGCGGTTCGAGCAAGCCGCTGGCGGCGGCGATGCAGACCGACTTCGCGGTGCCGAAGCCGGCGCTGCGCAACGCCAGCGCGACGGCGAGGCCCTCCGGGATGTCCTGCAGGGCGATCGCCGTGGTCAGCGGCAGACCGACCGCAAGGTCATTCCGGGCAAAGCTGACGCCGATCGCCATGCCTTCCGGCAGGTTGTGCAGCGCGATGGCGAAGACGAAGAGCCAGACGCGCCCGCAGCGGTCGGGCGCAGGTCCGCACGGGCCGGTGCTGTCGTGCTCGTGCGGCGTGAAGCGGTCGAGACCGAGCATCAGCAAGACGCCGAGCGCCATGCCGAGGACCACGACGCCGGCACCGAGTCCTTTGCTGCCGGTGATCTCGGCGCCGGCCGCCAGTCCGGGTAGCAGCAGGGAGAACGCGCTGGCCGCGAGCATCATGCCGGCGGCCACGCCGAGCAGGCTGTCTTCGAGTTTTTGCGGGATGCTGCGCAGCGCCAGCGCCGGCAGGGCGCCGAGCGTCGTCGTCGCCAACCCGGCGAGGCCGCCGAGCAACGCGTTGCGCAGGCCCGGTGCGGCTTCGCCGGCGGCGATCCGGGCGAGGCTTTGCCCGAGGAGGATCAGCACCGAAAGCAGTGCCAGGGTGAGGCCGGCGGCGGTCAGGCGATTGTTGCGGATGTAGGCGCGCAGGGCCGTGCTCCAGTGTTGGCGCGTCGATGCCTGTGTTTCCTGAGCCAGTTCCATGGTCGCAGCCTTCCGCCGGGATCGGGTCCCTTACTTTAGCCCAAACGCCGCAGGTGGATGGCGACCGAGAGTTGCGCGCCGAGCCAGCCGAGCGCCGCGCCGACGCCGGCGAGTGCGCCGATGTTGGCAGGCGAGAGGCCGCGCAGCACGAAGTCGCCGCCGTACAGCGCCGCCAGTTCGCCGACCGGCGCGGTCAACAGCTGCGTCCCGGAATATACAAGCGCCGCCGCGAGCAGGCCACCGCAGGCGCCTTGCAGCGCGCCGAAGTACTGGAACGGCCGGCGGATGAAGGCGTCGGTCGCGCCGACGAAGCGCGCGACTTCGATCTCGGCGGCGTTGGCCATGATCTGCAGGCGAATCGTGTTGAAGGTGGCGGCGACCAGCGCGGCGGCGAAGACGCCGGCGATCAGCGTCACCACCAGCTTGCCGATGCGCAGGAAGGCATCGAAGCGCTTGCTCCACGCCGAGTCGAGCTGCACGTGTTCGACCTTCGGCCATTCGGCGAAGGTGGCGGCCAGCGCTTCCATCGCCGCCGGCTGCGTGTCAGCCGGGGCGACGATGAAGGCGTCGGGCAGCGGATTCTTCGGCAGGCTGGCGACGATCTCGCCCATGCCCTCGGCGGCACGCAACTGCTCAAGCGCGTCTTCGCGTGTGACGAGCCGCCATTCGCCCGGGGAGGCTTCGCGCAGCCGCGATTCGATCCCGGCGACGTCCTTCTTGCCGGCGTCCGTGTCCATGAAAATGCTGATCTCCTGCGTGCCGGAGGTATTGCCGGCGACGTGGAGCAGGTTTTCGATGGCGACCCAGCCGGCACAGGGCAGGGCCAGCGCGATACCGATGACGAGCAACGAGAGGAAGGTATTGAGCGGCGCCGTGAAAAAACGGCGCAATGCACTGCGTAGCGCGGTGACGTGTTGCGAAACGAAGGCGCTCATGCGCTGTCTCCGGAGTCACTGACAAGTTGGCCACGCTCGAGACGCAGCACGCGCGGCGAAAAACGCGCCATCCACTGCGGATCGTGCGTGGCGACGACGAGCGTGACGCCGACCTGATGGAAGGCGCGGAAAATGGCGAGGATGTCGGACGCCGAATCCACGTCCAGGTTCGCGGTCGGCTCGTCGGCGAGCAGGATCGCCGGCCGGTTCACAACGGCGCGGGCGATCGCCAGCCGCTGCTGTTCGCCGCCGGAGAGCGCGATCGGGTGCGCCTTCTCGCGCTCGAGCAGGCCGACCTTGTCGAGCGCGGCGCGCGCCCGACGCAGCGCTTCCTTGTGCGGCGCGCCGACGATGGCGAGCGGCAGGAGCACGTTGTCGAGCACGCTGCGGTCAAAGAGCAGCTTCTGGTCCTGGAAGATCAGGCCGAAGTTGCGCCGCAGGTAGGGAATCGCGCCCTTGCGCAGCGCGGCGAGGTTCTGCCCATTGACCACGATGCTGCCCGAGGTCGGGCGCTCGATCGCGGCGAGCAGGCGGAAGACGGTCGATTTGCCGGCGCCCGAGTGGCCGGTGAAGAAAACCATCTCGCCGGCGCTGATGCTGAAGCTCACGTCCCGGAGCGCCTCGAGCCCTTCGGGATAACGTTTGGTGACGGCGCTGAACGAGATCATCCGCGTCTCACTCGAACAGCGCGTCCACGAAGTCGCGTGCGACGAAGGGGCGCAGGTCGTCGATGCTCTCGCCGACGCCGATGAAGCGGATCGGCTTCGGGCACTGGCGCGCAATCGCCGCGACGACGCCACCCTTGGCCGAGCCGTCGAGCTTGGTGACGACGAGCCCGGTGACGTTGATCGACTTGTCGAAGGCTTTCACCTGCATCAGCGCGTTCTGTCCGAAGTTCGCGTCGAGGACGAGCAGCGTCTCGTGCGGCCCGGTCGGGTCGGCCTTCTGGATGACGCGCCGGACCTTGGCGATTTCTTCCATCAGGTGCAGCTGGGTCGGCAGGCGACCGGCGGTGTCGGCGAGCACGATGTCGATACCGCGCGCCTTGGCAGCGGAGATCGCGTCGAAGATGACGGCCGCCGGATCGCCCGATTCCTGCGAGATGACCGTGACGTTGTTGCGCTCGCCCCAGGCCATCAGCTGCTCGCGCGCGGCGGCGCGGAAGGTGTCGCCGGCGGCGAGCAGGACCGACTTGCCCTGCATCTGGAAGTACTTGGCCAGCTTGCCGATCGACGTCGTCTTCCCGGCGCCGTTGACGCCGGCGATCATGATGATGAACGGACGGTGACGCGCGGCGTCGAGCGGCTTTTCCAGCGGCAGCAGCAATTCGTGCAAGGCATCGGAGAGCGCCCTCTGGATGCCTTCCGGCGTCTCGATCTTGTCGCGCTTGGCGCGCAGCTTCAGCTCGTCGAGCAGATGCTGGGTCGCCTCCATGCCGACGTCGCTGGTCAGCAGGAGCGTTTCGAGTTCTTCGAGCAGCTCGTCGTCGACCTTGCCGCGCGAGAACATCGATTTGAGCTTGCCGCTGAACTGGGCGCGCGTGCGCGCGAGTCCCGCTTTCAGCCTTTCGCGCCACGAGGGTTCGTGCGTGCCGGCGGTCGGAGCAGTCTCCTGCGTGGCGGTGGATTTCTTGAGGAAACCAAACATGAGGTGTCGTGTCTTTCGGGTGGTCTGGGGAAGAGGCGCCGGCTGGGAGTAAGATGCCGTCGCCGTGAAACCTTGGTGTTGAAACCTGGACGCCGATTTTAACAGAAGCCCACTTTGCCCATGCCGACCCGGAAACGCATCGCCTACCCGCTCGCCGTACTGCTGTTCCTGACGGTGCCGCTGCCCGCGCGCGCCAACCCCTACGAGCACACCTTGTCGAACGGACTGCGCGTCATCGTCAGGGAAGACCGGCGGGCGCCGACTGTAGTGCACATGGTCTGGTATCGCGCCGGCGGCATGGACGAAGTGAGCGGCACGACCGGCGTCGCGCACGTGCTTGAACACATGATGTTCAAGGGCACGCCGAACGTCGGCGCCGGTGAGTTCAGCCGCCGGGTGGCGGCCGCCGGCGGGCGCGACAACGCCTTCACGAGCAAGGACTACACGGCCTACTTCCAGCAGGTGCCGAAGGAGCGGCTGGCGCAGATGATGCAGCTCGAAGCCGACCGCATGCGCCATCTCAACCTCGACGCCGGCGAGTTCGCGCAGGAGATCAAGGTCGTCATGGAAGAGCGCCGCCAGCGTACCGACGACAGCCCGCACGCGCGCCTCGGCGAGCAGTTGACGGCGGTCGCCTATCAGACGCATCCCTACCGCGTGCCGGTCATCGGCTGGATGAACGACCTGGAGAACATGACCGTGCAGGACGCGCGCGACTGGTACCGGCGCTGGTACGCGCCGAACAACGCCTGCGTCGTGGTCGTCGGCGACGTCGATCATCAGGCGGTCTTCAAGCTGGCGGAAAAGTACTACGGCCGCGTGCCGGCGCGAACCCTGTCCCCGCGCAAGGAGCCGATCGAGCCGGAACAGGCCGGAATCCGCCGCTTCACGTTGCGCGCCGAGGCCGAGCTGCCGGTACTCATCATGGCGTACAAGGTGCCCGTGCTGCGCGACGTCGAAAACGATGTCGATCCCTACGCGCTCGAAATGCTCGCCGCGGTCCTCGACGGCCACGATGCCGCGCGTCTTACCACGCATCTGATCCGCGAACAGCAGCTCGCCGTCTCCGCCGGCGCCTCCTACGACTCGCTGGCGCGCGGCCCCGGCCTTTTCTACCTGAGCGGTGCGCCTGGCCAAGGCAAGAAGCGCGCCGATCTGGAGGCGGCCTTGCGCGCCGAGATCGCGCGCATTGCCGAGGACGGCGTGGCGCCCGACGAGCTGGCGCGCGCCCGGGCGCAACTCGTCGCCGGGCAGGTCTACAAACTCGACTCGATGTTTGCGCAGGCGATGGAAATCGGCCAGCTCGAGGCGGTTGGCATTGCGAACGGGCACGGCAAGCGAATCATCGAGAAGTTCCAGGCGGTGACGGCGGAGGCGGTGCAGGCCGTGGCGCGCAAATACTTCGTCGACGAGCGCCTGACGGTCGCCGAACTCGATCCGCTGCCGTCGGCACCGCTCAAGGAGGCCGGCCAATGAGACTGCGCCACGTCCTTCTCGCGCTCGTTATCGGTGTGGGGCTGCTTTCCCGTTGGGCAGGCGCCACGCCGAAAATCGAGCACTGGCTCGCCCCGTCGGGCGCGCGTGTCTTCTTTGTCGAAAACCATGACCTGCCGATGCTCGACGTGCAGATCGACTTCGCCGCCGGCAGCGTGCGCGATCCTGGCGGCAAATCGGGCGTCGCCGCGCTGACGAGCGGGATGATCGATCTGGGGGCTTCGGACCTGGATGAACGCGAGATCGCCAGCCGCCTTGCCGACGTCGGCGCCGCGCTCTCCGGCAGCGCCGACATCGAGCGCGCTTCGTTGCATCTGCGGACGCTGTCGGTTGACGACAAGCGGCTGCCGGCGCTCGCGCTCATGCGTTCGGTGCTCGTCGCACCGCAGTTTCCGGCCGAGGTGCTGGCGCGTGAGAAGGCGCGCACCATCGCCGGATTGAAGGAGTCGGCGATCCGGCCCGAGGTCATCGCGGCGCGCACGTTCTGGCGCCTGCTGTATCCCGGCCACCCCTACGGCCGCGATGTCACGCCCGAGTCGGTGGCGAGCATCGGGCGCGACGACCTGGTCGAATTCCATCGGCAGCATTACACGGCGGCAAACGCGTCGGTGACGCTGGTCGGCGATCTCTCGCGGGCGCAGGCACAAGCGCTGGCCGAGGAGCTCACGGCAGAACTGCCGGCCGGTGGCGCTGCAACTCCTGGCGCGCCGCCCGTCGTGCCGTCGACTACGCCTGTCGAAGAGCGCGTCGCGCATTCTGCTGCGCAGGCGCACGTGCTGATCGGCCTGCCGGCGCTCAAGCGTGGCGATCCCGATTTCTTCGCGCTGGCGGTTGGCAACTACACGCTCGGCAGCGGTGGCTTTGTGTCGCGCCTGATGCGGGAAGTGCGAGAAAAGCGCGGGCTGGCCTACAGCGTCGGCAGTCATTTCATGCCGCTGGCGCAGTCCGGACCCTTCGAGATCCGCCTGCAGACGAAGAAGGCGCAGGCCGATGAAGCGCTCGGCGTGGTCCGTGTGGTGCTCCAGCGTTTCATCGCCGACGGGCCGAGTGTGACCGAACTGCGGGCGGCAAAGCAGAACCTGGTCGGCAGCTTTCCCCTGCGCCTCGACAGCAACGGCAAGATCCTCGACAACGTCGCGCTCATCGGCTTCTACGGACTGCCGCTCGACTACCTCGATCGCTACGCGGAGAACGTCGAGAAGGTCAGTGCGGCCGACGTCAGGGCTGCCTTCGCCCGGCATGTGGCGGTCGAGCGCATGGTGACGGTCGTCGTCGTCGGCGAACCGTAACGTGGGCAAGTTTCACTTGATTGACGTCGCGTCGTTGTGGTTAAGTCCCGGCATTCATTCTTTGGCAGTTTCTTCTTGAACACAGTACGCATCATCGGCGGTGAGTGGCGGCGGCGTGTTTTGCGCTTTCCCGACGCGCAAGGTCTGCGGCCGACGCCGGACCGCGTTCGTGAAACGCTCTTCAACTGGCTTGGACAGGATCTCGACGGTCTGTCGTGCCTCGATCTTTTCGCCGGTAGTGGTGCGCTCGGTTTCGAGGCTGCTTCACGCGGTGCGGCGAAAGTGGTGATGGTCGAACATGCGCCCAAGGTCGCCGCCGCGCTCGAAGAGAATGCGCGCCTGCTCGACGCCGGCGGGCGTTTGCAGATTGTCCGCGCGGATGCGGTAAAATTCGCCTCCTCGCTGACGGCGACCGGGGTGCGTTTCGACGTGCTGTTCCTCGATCCGCCGTACAAGCAGGGCTGGATCGAACGACTGGCGCCGTTGCTTCCACAGCTCCTGGTCGACGACGGTTCGCTCTATGTCGAGGCCGAATATCCGGTCGTGGCGTGTAGCGATTGGCAGACCGTGCGTGACGGGCGAGCCGGCCAGGTTTTTTATCAATTATTGCGAAGGACTCAACACGATGGCGCTTAACAAGCGCGTGGCGATCTACGCCGGCACCTTCGATCCGATGACTCTCGGTCACGAAGATCTGGTGCGGCGGGCGGTCAACCTTTTCGACCACGTCATCGTCGGTATTGCGGCCAGCCTGGCCAAGCGCCCGTTCTTCACGCTCGATGAGCGCGTCGACATGGCGAAGGAAGTCCTGGCGCCGTACCGGAACGCCGAGGTGTGCAGCTTTGACGGCCTGCTCATGGACTTTCTCCATGACCGTGGCGCCAAGGTCATCCTGCGCGGCCTGCGTGCCGCGTCGGATTTCGAGTATGAGTTCCAGATGGCGGGGATGAACCGCAACCTCTATCCGGAGGTTGAAACGGTGTTCCTCACGCCTAGTGAACAGTACATGTTCATCTCGGCAACGATGGTGCGCGAGATCGCCATCCTCGGCGGCGATGTGAGCAAGTTCGTGCAGCCTGCGATCAGCGAGCGGTTGCGCAAGAAAGTTGCTGAAAAACTTTAATGTCCTGAAGGAAAGCTGCCATGTCTCTGATTATCACCGACGAATGCATCAACTGCGATGTGTGCGAGCCGGAGTGCCCGAATGAAGCCATCTCGCAGGGGGCCGAGATCTACGAGATCGATCCGAACAAGTGCACCGAGTGCGTAGGCCACTACGATACGCCGCAGTGCGTCGAGGTTTGCCCGGTTGATTGCATCCCGAAGGACGACAATCATCAGGAAACGACCGAAATGCTGTGGGTCAAGTACGAGAAACTGACCGGCAACAAGCGCCCGGCCTGAGCTCCTGAGCGATCCTTGATCGGTTGAGGCGCCGCTTCCTTGACGGGAAGCGGCGTTGCTCGTTTTGCGCTCAGAGTCTGTG
>NZ_JAGOIT010000048.1:0-12607 GCF_017995515.1 Propionivibrio sp. | reverse complement strand
CCTCTCAGGCCGCGCTGCGTAGCGCTTGTGCTTCGAGCGATTTGCCCAGGAGATGCTGGATCCGGTGGCCGGCTCTTTCGATGGCGTGGATCTGTGCAACGAGGTTGCTTTCGACGTGGCTCAACTCGTCGATGCGGTCTTCGAGCGTGTCGGTCGCCTGATGGATGCGCTTGATGCTCTCCAGCCGGCGCTTCAGCTGAATCTGGTGCTCGCGCACCTGCGTCTCCATCGGCGCCATGATCGCCTTCAGCCATGACTCCGCGTCGTGGTTGGCCTTGTCGAAGGCGCGCCGGACCTGACTGGTCACTTCCTCGAAGAACTTCTGCGTGACCTTGTTCTTCTCGTGCGTCATCAGCTGGAACATGGTGTTGAGGTGCGTATCGCACCACAGTTCGAGGCGTTGCACTTCCTGTTGGTGGCGGATCAGCGAGAAGCTCGTCGGCGCACCGAGCTTGAGCCCGTGCTCGACGGCGAACCTCTTGTAGATGGCTTCCATCATCGACAGGATCTCGTTGATTTCGTCTTCCGAGTTGTCGAGGTTGGCGCGTGCGACGTTGAAGAAGTTTTTCATCGCCGCGGACAGCGTTTTCGAGAACGTCGCCTCATGCATGGCCTCGCGCGTGGAGGCGGTCAGCTGGCGCAGGGCGTCGAGCCCGAGGTGTCCGAACAGCTTGTTGGTCATTTGCGAGAAGATGCTGCGCACGGCGTAGTAGCGCTGCAGTCCGGATTCAAACTCCTCCTTCTCGACGCGCACCTTGCCCATCATGTACTCGACGACGCCCTTGTTCTTGCCGCGCAGTTCGTTCAGTTCGCCGAGCTGCTCGCGCAAGCCGGCGAGGCGCGATTCGAGGAGACCGCGCGAACGCATGTAGATGTCCGAAAATTCGGCGTCGGTGTTGTCGCGGACGATGTCCTGCTTGGCCGGAATGAGCTCGTTGGACAGCGCCAGCTCAAGCTCCGGCAGGCGGCTGCGTTCAAGCAGTGCGTCGTCGCCGTTGATCTTGGCAACCAGTGCCTTCTGCGCTGAAATCGGGAAGATCTGGCTAGACGGCAGGTCTAGCGTCCACGCGCAGCTGTTCGTCTGCTTGGTGATCTCGGCGTCGATTTCGTCTTCCGACTTCAATTCGTCCCACATCGCGTCGATCTTGTTGAGCACGACGAGACGCCCTTTCTTGCGTCCACCCGGCGCGCGAATGTGCTCGTTCCAGATCGACAGGTCGGATTGCGTGACGCCGGTGTCGGCGGCGAGGATGAACAGGACGGCGTGCGCGTTGGGCAGAAGCGACAGCGTCAGCTCGGGCTCGGTGCCGACGGCGTTGAGACCCGGTGTGTCGAGGATGACCAGCCCCTGTTGCAGCAGGGGATGCGGGAAGTTGATGATGGCGTGGCGCCAGCGCGGGATCTCCACCGTGCCGTCCTCGGTCAGCCGGATCAGCGACGAGTCCTTGTCGCCGCGCGCGAAACCGTACTTTTCGGCGACCTCCGGTGCGACGTTGATGACTTCGCTGACCGAGCGCAGCGCTTCCTGCATCGCTTCGGCCGATTCGGTCTCGAGCGGGACGACGCTCCATTCGGTCGGAAAGCGCTTGTATTCGCTGATGCTGGCGTTCGATTCGCGGGTTTCGATCGGCAAGAGTTCGATCGACGGCGGCTTGTCCGGGTCGAATATCAGCTCGGTCGGGCACATTGTCGTCCGGCCGGCGGTCGAGGGCAGGATGCGGCTGCCGTAGTAGGGGAAAAAGATGGCGTTGATCAGCTCGGACTTGCCGCGCGAGAACTCCGCGACAAAGGCGACGTTCAATCGGTCTTCACGCAGCTTGTCCATCATCTGCGTGATGCGCAGATCGGTCTGCGCGTCGCTCAGCTCATTCTCCGAGAGCCATCGCCGGAAGGCTTCGAGGCTTTCCGACAGTTGGGCGCGCCAGGTGCTGTAGGCGGCGAATTGTTGCGATAGCGTCATGTCAGGGTCCGGCGAAAACAAAGGCTTTGACTCTACCACAAAGCCTTGTCCGATCAATTACATGCGCGTATTCGCTTGATGTGGATTCTCAGTGCTGGCAGCGCGGGCAATAGAACGTCGAGCGGCCGGACTGGCGAATGGCCCGGACCGGCTGGCCGCAGGTCGGGCAGGGCTGACCGGCCCGGTCATAGACCGCGCAACTGAGCTGGAAGCAGCCGGCGCCGCCGTCGCTGTGTACGTAGTCGCGCACGCTGCTGCCGCCGGCGGCGATCGACGTCTCCAGCACCGTACGGATGGCCGGCGCCAGCGCCCGATAACGCTCGCGGCCGATGCGGTTGGCGGCGCGCAGCGGGGAAATGCCGGCGGCGAAGAGACTCTCGGCGGCGTAGATATTGCCGATACCGACGACGAGATGGCTGTCCATGAGCAGGGGTTTGATCGGGGTGCTGCGCCGTCGCGTCTGTTCGTAGAGCCAGTCGCCGCTGAAGGCGTCGGTCAGCGGTTCGATGCCGAGGACGGCGATGAGCGGGTGGTTCTCAATGGCTTGGCCTTCGTGCCAGAGCAGGGTGCCGAAGCGGCGCGGATCGCGGAAACGCAGCGTCGTGGCCGTGAAGACGAGATCGACGTGATCGTGTTTCTGCGGCGCAGTTCCCGGCGCCACGAGGCGCAGGCTGCCCGACATGCCCAGATGCAGGAGCAGCCAGCCACCGCTATGCCGGCTTTCGCAGTCAAACAACAGGTACTTCCCGCGTCGCTGGATGGCGTCGATGCGCAATCCGGTCAGGCGCGATGACAGCTGGCTGGGGATTTCGTGACGCAGCTTCGGTGCGCGGAAAACGGCGTCGACGATGCACTGCCCTGGCAGAATGGGCAGCAGACCCCGGCGGCTGACTTCGACTTCAGGCAGTTCCGGCATTGCCGCTCCCGATAAAAGTCCATAACATGTGCTAAACCAATATGACGCAAACGACTCCAAGCAGTTCCAGTCTGTCCGGGTTGTTGCGAGGATTCCATGAAATACTTTCGAAGTACTCTCCTCTTCGCCGCGCTGGCGGCCTTGTTCAGCCAGCAAGCCTTGGCCGCCGATGAAGTCACGCCGGCCAAGAAGCGGCCGCCGGCGAAGGAGGCCAAGCGGCCCGTGACAAACAACCCCAAGTCGGCGAGCGAGCAACTGCTCGATCAAAGCGGGCAGCAGGTATTCCAGGTGCTGGTCGCCGAAATGGCTTTGCAGTACGGTGATACCAGCCTGGCAACCAAGGCCTACTCGGATTTGTCCTTGCGTACGCGCGACCCGCGCGTGCTTGAGCGAACCGTCGAAATTGCCGGTTACGCCCGGCGCTTCGATATCGCGCTCGAAGCGGCCAAGCTGTGGCTCGACGTCGAGCCGGATTCGGTGCGCGCGCAGCAGATGCTGACCAGCATGCTGATCATGTCGAACCGGATGGACGAACTGGCTCCAACGCTGATCCGCATGCTCGAGATGGACAGGGCGGCGCTTGGCGCCAATCTGCTCGGACTGAACCGCATGTTCGCGCGCAACGAGGACCGGGTCGCCGTCTTCAACCTGATTGAGAAGGTCTGCCGCCCATTCTTCGGCGTGGCCGAAGCGCATTACGCGGTGGCGATCGCTGCGAATTCTGCCGCCATGCACGAGCGGGCGCAGGCGGAGGCGAACCGGGCGCTTGAGCTGCGTCCCGAATGGGAAATGGCGGCACTGCTTCAGGCGCAGATCGCGGCACGTACGTCGACGGCACAAGCGATTACGTACCTGCAGGCGTTCGTTGACCGCAATCCGATGGCGCGCGACGTGCATCTGCAGCTGGCTCGTGCGCTCGTCGGCGAGAAGCGCTACGACGAGGCGCGCCAGCACTTCAATCAGCTGCTGAAGGGCTTCCCGAATAATCCCGACGTTGTCTACCCGGTCGCGCTGCTGGCGCTGCAACAAAACGACCTGGTCGTCGCCGAGACGCAGTTCAACCGCCTCCTGACGCTTGATATCCCCGACAAGAGCATCGCCTATTACTACCTGGCGCAGATTGCCGAGGAGAAGGGCAAACTCGACGAGGCGCTGGGGTTGTACGCCAAGGTTGAAAGCGGTGACCAAATGGTACAGGCGCGCATGCGCAGCGCGCAGATCCTGGCTGGACAGGGAAAACTTGACGAAGCGCGCAAGCTGCTGAGCGAGGCCAGCACCGGGTCGGAGGAGCAGTCGATTCAGTTCGCCATCGCCGAAGCCGCACTGCTGCGCAAGGCGAAGCAGCCGCAGGCGGCGTTCGACCTGCTCGACGCACGGCTTGAACAGCAGCCGGACAACGCCGAACTGCTCTACGAGACGGCACTGCTCGCCGAGCGGCTGGATCAGCTCGAAATCATGGAGCGCCGGCTGCGCCGGTTGATCGAATTGCAGCCCGGCTACGCCCAGGCCTACAACGCGCTCGGCTATTCCTTCGCCGAGCGCGGCATTCGCCTGCCGGAGGCGCGCGAACTGATCGACAAGGCGCTGACGTTGCTGCCGAACGACACCTTCATTCTCGACAGTCTGGGCTGGGTGCTGTACCGCCAGGGTGATCTTTCGGGTGCGCTGGCGACGCTGGAGCGTGCCTACGGGATGCGCGACGACCCGGAAATCGGTGCCCATCTGGGCGAGGTGCTCTGGGCCCTTGGGCGCAAGGATGACGCGCAGAAGCTCCTGCGCGCCGCACAGAAAAAACATCCGGACAACGAGCCGCTGGCCGACGCTGTCAAGAAGTTCGCCGACTGAAGCCGATGGCGTCGAATCGTACATGTGTGCGCCTCATGCGCGCAGTCCTGCTGATGCTGTCCGTAATTCTGGTGACGGCGTGTGCCGTCGTGCCGCCGTCGTCTCCGGTGGACGTGCCGGCGCGTGCCACCCTCTCGGCCTTCTCGCTCGAAGGGCGTTTTTCGCTGCGCAACGAAGACAGGAACTACGCCGGGCGTTTGAGCTGGCGCCATGCAAGCGGCGATGACCAGGTGCTGCTTTCGTCGCCGCTTGGGCAGGGATTGGCCGAGATCGTCAGCGACGCGAACGGCGCGCAGCTGACGACGAGCGACGGCAAGGTCTATGCCGCCATCGATGCCGAAACGCTGACCCGCGACGTACTCGGCTATCCCTTACCGCTGGCGCAGTTGACCGATTGGGTGCGCGGTCGCCTGCGCGATGCCGACGAGTCGGCCTTTGACGCGTTCGGGCGCCCTGTGAGCCAGCGTGCCGCCCTGTGGCGCATCGAATACGGTTATGAAAACGACGATCCCGCGGCGCCGCCCAACCGTATCTTTGCCGAGCGTATGGGCGGTGGGCTTGAACTGCGCTTGCGCATCGACGAGTGGAGCCGCATCCCTTCTGAAGCGAGCAATCCTTGAACAACAAGCATTTGGCCTCCGGGCGCGAAATCCAGCAGTGTGCATGGGACTGGCAGAGCACGTATCCGGCGCCGGCAAAACTCAACCTGTTCCTGCACGTCGTCGGCCGGCGCGCCGACGGTTATCACCTGCTGCAGACGGCGTTTCGTTTCGTCGACCATGGCGACAGCCTGTACTTCGCGCCGCGTGACGACGGCGAGATTGTCCTCGTCAATCCGCTACCCGGCGTGCCGCCTGAGAGCGATTTGACGGTGCGTGCGGCGCGTCTGCTGCAAACGGAAACCGGTTGCCGGCAGGGCGCGGAAATTCGCGTCGAGAAACGTCTGCCGATGGGCGGCGGTCTTGGCGGCGGCAGTTCCGACGCGGCGACCGTGCTGCTCGCGCTCAATCACCTCTGGCAAACCGGTTTGTCGCGCCGGCGCTTGCAGGAAATCGGGTTGACGCTCGGTGCCGACGTGCCGGTCTTCATCTTCGGGCAAAACGCCTTCGCCGAAGGCGTCGGCGAGGCGCTGCAGCCCCTGGATTTGCCACCGGCCTGGTACGTTGTGCTGGAAACGCCGGTGCAAGTCCCCACCGCGGCGATCTTCGGCGTCCCTGAACTCAAGCGCGATTCGTCGGCTATGCATGCCGCCGACTGGCGGCCGGGACTCGGGGCGAACGACCTGCAACCGGTGGCTGTCGCGCGTTTCCCGGTTGTTGCCGAGTATCTCGCCTGGCTTGCGGCCTACGGCGACGCGCGCATGACCGGTTCAGGTGCCTGCGTCTTCGCGGAGTTCGCCAACCGTGACGCGGCCGAAGACGTCCTGCGAAAGATGCCTGCGGGGATGCGCGGCTGGGCGGCGGCAGGTCTCGCGCGGCATCCGTTATTCGGGATCGCTTAGCGGCGCCAAAGCGCTAAGATGGCGCCTCAAAACCATCGCCATCGAGATCCACCATGCCCGTCAAGATCATCCAATCAACGCCGTCGGCCTACGCCTATCCGCTGCTGATCAAGCAACTGCTGCATACGCCGCTGGCGACGGCGCCGGATCAGGAAATCACCTATCAGGGCAAGCTGCGCTACAGCTATCGGACCTTGCACGAGCGTATCGGCCGTCTCGCCAACGCGCTGGCGAGCCTCGGCGTCGAGGCCGGGCAGACCGCCGCCGTCATGGACTGGGACAGCCACCGCTATCTGGAATGCTTCTTTGCCGTGCCGATGATGGGTGCCGTGCTGCAAACGGTGAATGTGCGCCTAAGCCCGGAACAGATTCTGTTTACGCTCAATCATGCGGGCGCCGACTTGTTGTTGGTCAATCGCGATTTTCTCGGTCTGTTGGCGCCCATCGCCGATCGCCTCAAGACCGTCAAGCGCTTCATCCTGCTCGACGACGAACTGACCGCGCTGGAAGCGCCCGTGTCGTTCTCCGGCGAATACGAAGCCTTGCTGGCTGACGCCGATACGGCCTTCGATTTCCCCGATTTCGACGAGAACGCACAGGCGACGGTGTTCTACACGACCGGAACGACGGGTTTGCCGAAGGGCGTCTACTTCAGCCACCGTCAACTCGTCCTGCATACGCTCGGCGTCGCCACCTGCGTCGGTAGCGCTGCGGCGCACGGCCGTCTGCATCGTGAAGACGTCTATATGCCGATCACGCCGATGTTCCACGTCCACGCGTGGGGATTCCCCTACATTGCGACTTTGCTCGGGCTGAAGCAGGTCTATCCGGGGCGTTATCTTCCCGGCGCGCTGTTGCAACTGATCGAGCGCGAGAAGGTGACTTTCTCGCATTGCGTACCGTCGATCATGCAGATGCTGTTGAGCCATCCCGGCGGCGAGGCGGTCGATCTGTCCAACTGGAAGGTTCTGATCGGCGGCTCGGCGATGTCGCCGGTGCTGGCTGCCGCAGCACTCAAGCGCGGCGTCGACGTGCTGACCGGCTACGGCATGTCGGAAACCTGTCCGGTGCTGACCATCGCGCATCTCTCCCGCGAGGATTTCGCGACGTCGCCCGAGGAACAGGCCGCGCTGCGCTGCAAGACCGGTCTGCCGCTGCCGCTCGTCGATCTGCGCATCGTCGATGCCGAAATGGCCGATGTTCAGCACGATGGCGAGGCGACCGGCGAAGTCGTCGTGCGTGCGCCGTGGCTGACCCAGGGCTATCTCGACGCGACGCAGGCCTCGGCCGAACTCTGGGCAGGCGGCTACCTGCACACGCAGGATATCGGCAACATCGACGACCGCGGCTACGTGAAGATCACCGATCGCATCAAGGATGTAATCAAGACGGCGGGGGAGTGGACGTCGTCGCTCCAGCTCGAAGACGTGGTGATGCAGCACGAGGCCGTCAGCGAGGTCGCTGTCATCGGTCTGCCTGACGAGAAATGGGGCGAGCGGCCGCTGGCGTTGGTTGTCCTCAAGCCCGATTTCGAAGGCCGCGTAAGCGAGAGCGCGATCCGCCATTTCGCCGCACGTCTCGTCGAAACGACCGGGATTTCCCGCCACGGCGTGTTGCTGCAAGTGCGTTTCGTCAAAGCGCTGGCCAAGACCAGCGTCGGCAAAATCAATAAGCGCGAGATGCGCGAATCCTTTGTTTAAGCACGGTGCGCCGAAGGCGCGATGACGATGGCGAGTGTTGTCGGTACCCGCCGAGGTGGTAAGTTGTATCACTCGGCAAGTGCTTGGATGATAGCTGTTGTTTTTTTTAAAAACTCTGTATAATCCGCGCCTCGCTTGCTAGCTCTTGTCTTGCAGGCAGCCGCTGGGGAGTCGCCAAGCTGGTCAAGGCACCGGATTTTGATTCCGGCATTCGAAGGTTCGAATCCTTCTTCCCCAGCCACTCAGTTTCTCTCAAACCGGGCGGGTAGGCAGCTTGCCTACCCGTTTTGCTTTGATTCGACGTCTTTCAGTTGCCAGGGAGTGGCCTGTGGCCTACGACAGCTTGATGGTTTTCACGGGTAACGCCAACCCGAAGCTCGCCGCAGAAGTCGTCAGGCGTTTGAATATCTCCCTCGGCCGAGCCAATGTCGGGCGCTTCTCGGACGGTGAAATTACCGTCGAGATCCAGGAGCACGTGCGCGGCAACGACGTCTTCATCCTGCAATCGACCTGCTCGCCGGCCAACGAAAACCTGATGGAGCTCCTGGTCATGGTCGATGCGCTGAAGCGCGCGTCGGCCGGCCGGATCACCGCCGCCATCCCGTATTTTGGCTACTCGCGTCAGGATCGCCGCGTGCGTTCGGCGCGCGTGCCGATCGCCGCCAAGCTGGTCGCCGACCTGCTCACCGCGGCCGGCGTGCAGCGCGTGCTGACCATGGACCTCCACGCCGAGCAGATCCAGGGCTTCTTCAACATCCCGGTCGACAACATCTACTCGTTGCCGATCATGCTGGCCGACGTCTGGAAGAAGGATTTCGACAACTTGATGGTCGTCTCGCCAGACGTCGGTGGCGTCGTGCGCGCCCGTGCGCTGGCCAAGCGCCTTGAGTGCGACCTGGCGATCATCGACAAGCGCCGCCCGAAGGCCAACGTCTCCGAGGTAATGAATATCATCGGCGAGGTCGAAGGGCGGACCTGCGTGCTGATGGACGACATCGTCGATACCGCCGGCACGCTGTGCAAGGCGGCCGCCGCATTGAAGGATCGCGGCGCCAAGCGCGTGGTTGCCTACTGCGTGCATCCGGTGCTTTCCGGCGCTGCGATCAGCCGGATCAATGACTCGGCCCTCGACGAACTGGTGGTGACCGACACCATTCCGTTGTCGGAAGAGGCGCAGAAGTCGCCGCGTATTCGCCAGTTGTCGGTCGCCGACGTGCTCGCCGAGACAATCCGCCGCATCAGCAATGAGGATTCGGTTTCGTCCTTGTTCATCGAATAGTCTTTTTTAACCCCCTGCCTGGTCGCGGGCAGGGTTTGTAGTACCTGTTGTATCTCTTTAGGAGCTGTCATGAAATTTGAACTGAATGCAAGCAAGCGCGAACTGCAGGGGTCCGGAGCGAGCCGCCGCCTGCGCCGCGCCAACAAAGTCCCGGGCATCATCTACGGTGGTACGGCTGCCCCGGCCCTGATCGAACTCGACCATAACGACATCCTTCTTGCCCTGCGCAAGGAAGCGTTCCACTCGTCGGTTCTCTCGCTCAATATCAACGGCACGGTCGAGACCGTTCTGCTGCGTGACTCGCAGATGCACCCGTACAAGCCGCTGGTGCTGCACGTCGATTTTCTGCGCGTCGATGCCACGCACGCGATTCACCAGAAGGTGCCCCTGCACTTCGTCAACGCCGACATCGCGGTCGGTGTCAAGCTTAGCGGCGGTGTCGTTTCGCACGCCATGAACGAAGTCGATGTCGCCTGCATGCCGCAGGATCTGCCGGCCTTCATCGAAGTCGATCTGAAAGATCTCGAAGGTGGTCAGACGCTGCACGTTTCGCAACTGTCTTACCCGAAGGGTGTCAAGCCGGTCATGCACGGCGAAGACGATCCGGTCGTCGTGGCCATTACGGTCAAGAAGGCTGCCGCTGCCGAAGGCGAAGAAGCCGCTCCGGCCGCTTGATACATCGTTCCTGAATGACGGGCCGCCGTATGGTTTTCACCTGCGGCGGCTTTGTTTTGTCAGAGCAGATTGCGAACCATGCCCATCGTTGTCCCACGTCTTGTCGTTGGTCTCGGGAATCCGGGAGCGGAATACGAAGATAATCGCCATAACCTCGGTTTCTGGTTTATCGACCGGCTGGCGCAGGACCTCAAGGTCTCGCTTGCGCCACAAGGCAAATTCTTCGGCCATGTCGGCCATCTGGGTGATCTCTGGCTGCTGAAACCGACGACGTTCATGAATCGTTCCGGTCAGGCGGTCGTTGCACTGGCGCGTTTTTACAAGATCATGCCGGACGAAATCCTCGTCGTGCATGACGAACTCGACCTGCAGCCGGGCGTCATCCGCCTCAAGCAAGGCGGTGGAAATGGCGGACACAACGGGCTGAAGGACATCCAGGCGCATCTGACGACGCCCGATTTCTGGCGCTTACGTTTAGGGATCGGTCATCCGGGCGAGCGCAACGAGGTCGTCAATTACGTGCTGAAAGCGCCGCGCCGTGAAGAACAGGAACTGATCGACCCGGCCATCGACCGTTGCCTGCTTGCGTGGCCAAAACTGGGGGCCGGTGACTACGAGGCCGCGCAGCGCGTGCTTCACCCCAAGGGTGCTTCCTCGTGATGCTGTAGGCAGCATTCAGGGCGCACACCAAAGCCGCTTAACGAACGAAACAGAATGCAACAGACAGGAAATACACCATGAGCCTCAAATGCGGAATCGTCGGGCTGCCCAACGTCGGCAAGTCCACCCTCTTCAACGCGCTGACCAAGGCCGGCGTGGCCGCGGAGAATTACCCCTTCTGTACGATTGATCCGTCGGTCGGCGTCGTCGAGGTGCCGGACAAGCGGCTTGCGCAACTGAGCGCGATCGTCAAGCCGCAGCGTGTGGTGCCGGCAGTGACCGAGTTCGTCGATATCGCCGGACTGGTCGCAGGGGCGTCGAAGGGCGAAGGGCTGGGCAACAAGTTCCTGGCCAATATCCGTGAGACCGACGCCGTGCTGCACGTCGTGCGCTGCTTCGCCGATGACAACGTCGTGCACGTCTCGGGCGGCATCGATCCGATCCGCGATATCGAGGTGATCGATACCGAACTCGCACTCGCCGACCTGGCGACCGTCGAAAAAGCGCTCAACCGCTACCGCAAGCCGGCAAGCGCCGGCGACAAGGAGGCGAAGATCCTCTGCGCTGTGCTCGACAAATGCTTCGCGCAGCTTGATCAGGGCAAGCCGGTACGCGCGCTTGATCTCTCGAAGGAAGAATGGCTCAACCTCAAGCCTTTCTGCCTGATTACCGCCAAGCCCGTGCTCTACGCGGCGAACGTCGCCGAAAACGGCTTCGAGAACAATCCGCACCTCGACGCCGTGCGCGCCCATGCGGCTGGCGAAAACGCCGAAGTCGTCGCCGTCTGCGCGGCGATCGAAGCCGAGATCGCCGACCTTGAAGACGAAGAAAAGCAACTCTTTCTCGCCGACCTTGGCCTCGACGAGCCAGGTCTCGATCGCCTGATCCACGTCGGTTACCACCTGCTCGGCCTGCAGACCTACTTCACCGCCGGCGTCAAGGAAGTGCGCGCGTGGACGATCCACAAGGGCGACACCGCGCCACAGGCCGCCGGCGTCATCCACACCGACTTCGAGCGCGGCTTCATCCGCGCGCAGACGATCGCCTTCGCCGACTTCATCGCCTACGCTGGTGAGCAGGGCGCGAAGGAAGCCGGCAAGATGCGCGCCGAAGGCAAGGAGTACGTCGTGCAGGACGGCGACGTGCTCAACTTCCTCTTCAACGTCTGAGCCAAACAGATCATTTCTGGATATTTCCAGAACTTGCGGTTGTGCCGATTATAGGCGATCAAACCCCGGTATTACCGGGGTTTTTCATTTCTGTGGATTTCTCGTAATTGCTTGGCCTTGCTGCCATAAAGTGCCTACGCCGGTGTATACGGAAGTTTGATTGTCAGAGAATTGGTGTATATGATTCGATCACCGTTCGCTTCCTCACACCACTATGCTTACAGACGCCCACTGCCGTGCCGCCAAGCCCAAGGAGCAGCTTTACCGCCTCAATGACTTACGCGGCCTCTATCTCGAAGTCAAACCAAATGGCGTCAAGGCCTGGCGTTACCGCTTCAAGCTAGCGGGCAAAGGTTCATGGTTTGCGCTTGGGGACTACCCGGAGGTTAGCTTGTGAGCGAGAGAACCTCATCGATATCCTCGGCGGCTATTTCCTCTCCTGGCGCCCAGATGGACGCTCTCAAAAGTGCGTTGTGCAGCTCCCTCACATTGCCCGGCCAGGCGTGGCGAAGCAGAATATTTCTTGCACCAACAGACAATGTCTTATGTTTGAAGCCCGGCTGTGAAGTTGCTTCGCGGTTGATCTGTGCCAGCAAAGCGTCGATTAATAGATTGAGGTCCCCTTCGCGAGCGCGCAGGGGAGGCAACGCCAAGATGCCAACCGCGATTCGATGAAACACATCCTCTCTGAATCGCCCAGCCCGAACTTCTTCCGGCAGAACTCGGTTAGTAGCGGCGACGATGCGCACATCGATTCTTCGGGACTTACTGCCCCCTAGGGAAACGCTGATTTATTCCACCCTACGATGAGCAGCGATGGCCGCGGGATGAGAAAATGCGGGAAGAGTGACAGCGGATAGGCGAGATGACGAAGCAAGCGAGTTTTTCCGAACTGGAATACG
>NZ_JAGOIT010000047.1 GCF_017995515.1 Propionivibrio sp. | reverse complement strand
TCACCCAAACGACATACAAGCGCAACAGACATGCAAGGGGTCGGCTCGTAGAATTCAACCATTGCCTCAGCGCCCCCGCTGACAATGTTTGACCCTCCCTGACCCATCGCAACGATGGGATTTTGAATCCCGTGCCAGACTGGCGCGGGATTTTTTTATCTGCAGTTTCCCTTGCCGCCGATCAAGCCGCGGCCGGCGTCGCTATCACGCGCACTTCGCGTTGCGGATACGGAATCTCGATACCGCTCTCCCGGAAGGATTTCCAGATAGCCATATTGATATCCGATCGAACGCCGCCGGTGCCGGCTTCGGGATCGGCGACCCAGAATCCCAGCTCGAGGTTGATGCCGCTCTCGGCAAAGTCCGTCAACAGCACCGACGGCGCC
The DNA here is from genome assembly GCF_017995515.1 of Propionivibrio sp. Classification (GTDB taxonomy): domain Bacteria; phylum Pseudomonadota; class Gammaproteobacteria; order Burkholderiales; family Rhodocyclaceae; genus Propionivibrio. The sequence goes on along the minus strand of NZ_JAGOIT010000047.1, from coordinate 26,615 downwards.
GGATCGGTCAACACCCGCTCCTGACGGCGCGCAGCCTCGACCATGATCTGCATGGCCTGTTCAAGGTCGGTTCGGTACGCGACCTGAATGGTCACGGCAACGCGAATACGGGTGTCCGAGAACGACAGATTGCGCACGATGTTGCTCACCAGATACTCGTTCGGAATGATGATTTCCGTACCGGTCAGCGTCTTGAGCACGGTGTAGCGCGTCGTGATCTGCGATACGGTTCCGGTCGTTGCCGCATCCACCGCCACCAGATTTCCGAGCCGTATCGACCGGTCGAGCAGGATGATGAAACCGCTGACGTAGTTGCTGGCGATCTTCTGCAGGCCGAAGCCCAAACCAACGGCAAATGCCCCGCTGAAGACCGAGAGGGCTGTCACGTCGATGCCGACCAGCGACAGGCTGCATAACAGGGCGATCACGGTGAGGACGGCCTTGGTCAGTCGCGCCATCACCTCGCGCAGATTCGCATCCATCCGCTCGGCGGCCATCAGCCGGCTTTCAAGCAGGCTGGCGATCCACAGCGCGACGAGCAGCGTGACGCCGATCGTGACTGTGCCATGGATCAGCATCCACAGATCAACCTCCTGTTTGCCGATACGGAAGCTGACTTGCTCCAGCGTTTCTGTGAGCGGGTCGGCCAGACCGGTGAGATGGAGTATCACGCCGAGCCAGATAACGACGGTAACAATGCGTTCGAACCGGGTCAGGAAGATGCCTTGCGGCAGGACGCGTCGCAGCACGTAGGCGAACATCCGCGCCAGCGCCAGCGAAACCAGCAAGGGGCCGGCCAGGTAGAGCAGGCTGAGATGTTCCCAGTGCAAGGCGACGAGCACCTTGCGCAGCACCCACACCAGCACCAGCGCGACCAGCGGGAATGCAATCCGCTTGAGACTGCCGGCGCCGAATTTCCGGAGCGCGCTCTGCGCTTCCGCCGATTCGAGCCTTCCCTCGCTCCCTTTGCGCAGGCGGTACGACAACCACCACGCAACGGCCAGAACAAGCAACAGGGCCAGCACCTGCCAAATGAAATCAGGTGCGAGCAGATCGCTCCACAGCTGGTCGACCAACGCGAATGTCCGCTTCTCGTTCATCGTCTTGTCTCAAAGCCGGGTTCAGGTACGCTGCAGCACCGCGGCAAAGAAGCCGTCCGTGCCGTGACGATGCGGCAGCAAGCGCAGGCGATCGTCGCCTGCTTCCAGCGCGTCAATTTCAACGCCCTGCTTGCGCAGAATGTCAGCGGCCGACAGCAAAACGAAGTCCGGATGCGCGGCCAGGAAGGCGGCAACGATGGCCTCGTTCTCCGCTTCGAGGAGGCTACATGTCGCATAGACCAGCCGTCCGCCCTGCTTGACCGGGCCCGCAGCGGCAGCGAGGATCGACGCCTGCTTGGCGTTGAGCTCGGCGACGCTTTCCGGCGTTTGTCGCCATTTCAGGTCCGGATTGCGGCGCAGCGTGCCGAGGCCGGAGCACGGCGCATCGACTAGCACCCGATCGAGCTTGCCGGCCAGGCGTTTGATCTTGATATCGTGCTCCGACTCGATGCGCACCGGATGCACGTTCGACAAGCCCGAGCGCGCCAGGCGCGGCTTCAGCTTGGCGAGGCGCTTCTCGGCCACGTCGAAGGCGTAGAGCCGCCCTTGCGAGCGCATCATGGCGCCGAGCAGCAAGGTCTTCCCGCCCGCGCCGGCGCAGAAGTCGGCAACCATTTCGCCGCGCTTCGGCTGCACGAGGAAGCCGAGCAGCTGGCTGCCCTCGTCCTGCACCTCGATGCTGCCGTCGAGAAACAGCGGATGACGCGCGAGCGAGGGCTTGCCGTTTAGCCTGATGCCGTGTGGCGAGTAGCGGCACGCTTCGGCCGCGATGCCGTCAGCCTGCAGGCGCGCAAGGACGGCGTCGCGCTCGGCCTTGAGCAGGTTGACGCGCAGATCGAGCGGCGCCGACTGATTGAGGCCAGTCGCCAGTTTCTCGACCTCGTCGGCATCGAACCGGGCGCACAGCGTTTCATAGAGCCAATCCGGGAGATCGAGACGGACGGCCGGCGGCAGATCCTCTAGCTTGACCGCCTTGGCCTGCGCCAGCCACTTGCCTTCGACTTCACGCAGAACGCTGTCGAGTTCGCGCCGGTTCATCCCGTTTACGCACGCCAGCGTGGCGAGCAGCAGGCGGCGCGAGGTGACGTCGTCGCCGCAACGTGCCGAGAGCGAGCGTTTGCGGCGCAAGGCGGCATAGACGGTCTCGGCGGCGAAGCCCCGGTCGGCATGACCCAACTCGCGATGCTGGCGGAAATAGCGCGAGACGACGGCGTCGGCGGGAAAAGGGGAACGCAGCAATTCGGCAAGCAGCGCTTCGGTATGGTTAAACAGGGCGGGTGTAAAGCGCATCATTCCTGACTCAGTTGAATTTCGGTGGCGACCTGGACGAAGCTGTCGCCTTTATTGTCCACATGGCGGATTTTAACCGGCAGCATCAGATATTCATAAGCCAGCCAGAGTTCAGTCGTATTCACGCCCGGCGCGCGCAAATGTAGCGTGCGCAGCGTTCCCGCCGGGACGACGACTGCTTCGTCGCCAATGACCTCCAGACGATAGGCGCCGTATTTCTTGCCCGTCGCCAGCATCAGGATGCCGCCGGACTCGGGCAGCGACAGAAAGCGCAACTGGTAGTTGAACGAGAGCAGATCCTGTGAACCTGTGGTCAGCGGCTGCGGCGCGCGGTCGGCAACACTGATCGTCATGTTTTCCCAATCGAAGGACGCCTTCTCGCGCGCCTCCTTGCCGTTACGCCGGATGGAGAACGAGTCCGGGCGCAATCCCGCCTCCGTTACCGCGCCCCGGCTCTCCATCTCGACGCGATACGCCTTGAACAGCCAGACAAGCCCTGTCGTCTCGACGACCGAGCGCAGGTGATATTGCCCGTCGGCGATCTCCCACTCCTGACGCGCTCGACCGATCTCGAAATTGGAATCACCCCGATCGACGCGGTAAACGATGCGCCCGCGCTCCGGCAGCGGCGGCGCCGCTTCGGCGACGGGCAGCGGCTCGTCCACGACAACCGGCGCCGCCGCGCGCTCGGCCGGATCGCCGACACCACCCGCCGCGGATTGATCGCCAGCGAATTCCACGGGCGTCGGCGCATCCGGCGCCGGAACAGTCGTCTCCGACGATTCGGCAGGCACCGCCAAGACCGGAGGCGCGCTGACGACCGGCGCCGACTCTGGTTTGCGCTTCGGCTTCTTCTTTTTCGGCGGCGGCTTCGGCTTCGCCGACACCTTGGGTTCGTCAGCCAGCGGGACGGAGGCCGGCTTGTTCGTTACCGGCGGAGGCAACCGCTTCAACTCCGCGATCAGCGGCAGCGGTTCCGGCTCGACGGCAACATCGACGTTGGTCAGGAACAAGGCCGCAGCGTGGAGCCCAAGCGAAACGGCCAGCGCGATGAGCAAGGCGAAGGGCATGAAACCCTCAGGCGGCGACCTAATGCGAAACCCGCACCTGTGGCGAGATCAAGGCACCTTCCGCAGCCTGTTCGGCGTCGAAGGCGACGCGGCCATCGACCAGCCGCAGTCGCCCCTCAGCGAACCAGCGTACGGCCATCGGATAGATCTGATGCTCCTGTACGAGTACGCGCGCGGCCAGCGTCGCCTCGTCGTCGCCATCAAGGACCGGCACCGCCGCCTGCACGATCACCGGGCCGTGGTCGAGCTGCGGCGTGACGAAATGCACCGTGCACCCATGTACGCGCACACCTTCGGCCAGCGCCTGGCGATGCGTGTGCAGGCCGGGAAAAGACGGCAACAGCGAGGGATGGATGTTGAGCAAACGCCCGTCGTAATGGCGAACGAAGCCGTCGGTCAGGATGCGCATGAATCCGGCGAGCACGACGAGGTCGGGCGAGTACGAATCGATCGTCTTGATCATCGCTGCGTCGAAGGACTCGCGGCTGTCAAAGCGCGTGTGGTCGACGACGCAGGTTTCCACATCCTGCGCCGCGGCGATCTCCAGGCCTTTAGCATCCGGACGATTCGAGATTACGGCAGCGACGAGCACCGGCAGCGAACCGCCGGCGACGGCCTTGAGCAGCGACTCCATGTTGCTACCTCGGCCGGAGATGAGAATTACGATGGATTTCATTAAAGTCCTAGAGCACTGACGGGGAGAAAAACCGCTGTCGCAAGATTTTGCGTCAAGCGGGTAATCGAGCGCCCGTGTTTGTCTGCGACCACTTTCGACAGCAGTTCCAAGAGGCCGATCACGCGTCCGAATTCCCGCTCGAAGCTCGTATTGGGATTGCTCGGATCGAGTTCATTGGAGAGCAGCATCGGATCGCCGTTGCCCAGCCGGGTCGATGACATCTTCCAGATCGCAATCTCGATGTTGCGCGCGCAATTGTAGAGCTTCTGTTCGTTCAGGTCGTCAAGGACGTAAAAGTCATCGTTGTGCTCGAAGGCGGCGTAGACCATGCCGAGCAAGCCGCTCATCACCGCCAGCACGCGGTCGCCCGGATAGTCAGGGCTGAATGCATGAAGAGCAGCCGCGCCCTCGCGCCTTCCGCCCAGTTCGGGGAAATCGAGCGATCCCGAAAACAGGCGATTCAACGCCGCTTCCCGGCTCGCCAACCCCGCCCGCTTCCATTCCCGCGGGTTACGCTTGTAGAGCTTCTCGGCGATGCGTCGCATACCGGCAACGATCTCGGCCCGGCTGCTGTCGATCACGCGATCGACCTCGGTCTTGGCGAGATAGCGCGGGCTGAAGTATGTCTCATGCTGCCCGCCGGCTCCGACACGCGTCGCGCACGCAGCCGGCAGGAATGCGAGCACGACGATCATGCAGGAGAGAAGACGAGAGATCATGGCCCATCATAGCCCACAGACAATTCCCTCGAATCAGCGCGTTGGCCAGACGGACGACAACAGACGCGCGGAACAAAAACAAATAGCTAATCGTTTTGAAAAATAAGTTTAACTTTTAATTACGAAACCGCCCTTCTACACTGACAGCTCTCCAACCCTTCCCCCGCACGCCATGATGCCCGCCGACCGCCGTTCCTGCCGCTGCTCGCACACCACCGAGACTTCATCGCTGCAAGCCGTCATCTTCGATGTCGACGGCACGCTCGCGGAAACCGAGCGCGAAGGCCATCGCATCGCCTTCAACCGGGCCTTTGCCGAATTCGATCTTGACTGGGACTGGACACCCGAACTGTACGGCGAACTGCTCTCGGTCACCGGCGGCAAGGAACGCGTGCGCCTGTACATCGAGACGCGTGCACTGGAGCATCGTGCGCGTCCCGACCTCGACCTGTGGATCGCACGCCTGTACAAGAGGAAGAGCGAGATCTACTCGGAGCGCGTGCATTCGGGCGCCATCACGCTGCGCGCCGGCGTCGCGCGCCTGATCGGCGAACTGCAGCAAGCGGGCATACGCCTGGCCATCGCGACGACCACGGCGCCGTCCAACATTCACAGCCTGATCTCGGCCAATCTGAAGAAGGACATGCTCGAACTCTTCGAGGTGATCGGTGCCGGCGATCTCCTGATCAGCAAGAAACCGGCGCCCGACGTTTATCAGTGGGTGCTGCAACGACTGGGCTTGCCGCCCGAAGCCTGCCTCGCCATCGAGGACTCGTCGATCGGTCTCACGGCGGCGCGCGCCGCACGTCTGCCGACCGTGATCACCGTCAGCAGCTACACGGCCGACGAGAACTTCGACGGCGCGCTCACCGTCCTCACCGGCCTCGGCGAAGCCGAAGACCCGGCCAGGACCATCGCCGGGCTGCCGCTCGCCGGCGCCTGTGTCGATGTCGCGCAACTGCGCGCATGGCATCGGGCGCTTGCGGCCACGCAAGCGCCCGACGCCGCCCAGCGCGCCTGAAACACGTTCCGCATTCACAACGCCACGAGGGAGAAGACCATGGATCAATCGAAGCGCTACGCCGATCTCAGCCTCAAGGAAGAAGACCTGATCAAGGGCGGCAAACACATCCTCTGCGCCTACAGGATGAAGCCGAAGGCCGGCGTCGGCTATCTGGAAGCCGCCGCGCACTTCGCCGCCGAGTCATCGACCGGCACCAACGTCGAAGTCTCGACGACCGACGACTTCACCAAAGGCGTCGACGCGCTCGTCTATCACATCGACGAGGCGACCGAGGACCTGCGCATCGCGTATCCGCTCGATCTCTTCGACCGCAACATGATCGACGGCCGCTTCATGCTCGTCTCCTTCCTGACGCTGACCATCGGCAACAATCAGGGCATGGGCGACATCGAGCACGCCAAGATGATCGACTTCTACGTGCCGGAGCGCGTCATCCAGATGTTCGACGGCCCGGCCAGGAACATCGCCGACCTGTGGCGCATCCTCGGCCGCCCGGTCGAGAACGGCGGCTACATCGCCGGCACGATCATCAAGCCCAAGCTCGGTCTGCGCCCCGAGCCGTTCGCCGAAGCCGCCTACCAGTTCTGGCTCGGCGGCGACTTCATCAAGAACGACGAGCCGCAGGGTAACCAGGTCTTCGCGCCGATCAGGAAGACGATCCCGCTCGTCTACGACGCGATGAAGCGCGCGCAGGACGAGACCGGCGAAGCCAAGCTGTTCTCGATGAACATCACCGCCGACGACCACTACGAGATGTGCGCGCGCGCCGATTTCGCGCTCGAAGTCTTCGGCCCCGACGCCGACAAGCTGGCCTTCCTCGTCGACGGCTACGTCGGCGGACCCGGCATGATCACCACCGCGCGCCGCCAGTATCCGAACCAGTACCTGCACTACCACCGCGCCGGCCACGGCGCCGTCACCTCTCCGAGTTCGAAGCGCGGCTACACGGCCTTCGTCCTCGGCAAGATGAGCCGTCTGCAGGGCGCCTCGGGCATCCACGTCGGCACCATGGGTTATGGCAAGATGGAAGGCGAAGGCGACGACAAGATCATCGCCTACATGATCGAGCGCGACGAATGCCAGGGCCCGGTTTATTTCCAGAAGTGGTACGGCATGAAGGCGACGACACCGATCGTCTCCGGCGGCATGAACGCGCTGCGCCTTCCCGGCTTCTTCAAGAACCTCGGCCACGGCAACGTGATCAACACGGCGGGCGGCGGCTCGTACGGCCACATCGACTCGCCGGCAGCCGGTGCGCGTTCGCTGCGCCAGGCCTACGAATGCTGGAAGGCCGGCGCCGATCCGATTGCCTGGGCGAGGGAACACCGCGAGTTCGCCCGCGCCTTCGAATCCTTCCCGAAGGACGCCGACGCCCTCTATCCTGGCTGGCGCGAGAAGCTGGGAGTTGCAGGGTAGCCACCTGCAACAGGCATTGCGGACAACCATGGCGCGGCAACTAATCGCCCGCCCGGTTGTCCATCGGCATCAGAAAACAACGAAATACCAGAAAAAGCAAAGAATGAGCAGTTCAGACACACGCGCGGAAACCCACGTATTCACCCCCCTGCAAAGAGGCCTCGGCAAGCCACGGACCAACGCCGCCAACAAGCCGGCATGCAGGCAAAGCAGGCAAAGCAGGCTGCGCAACGCCCGCAGCGCATTCGTGTCGCGCCGCAACGCCGCGCTGCTCCTGCGCTACACGCTTCGCCTGTTCCTGCTGTGCTGCGCACTGTACGCGCTGTACACGATCGGGTTCTACCTGCTCTTCCGCGACCGGCTCTTCTACTCGCTATTTATCGCCCGCAGCCTGATGCTCTAGGCGTTTGAGGTAATCTGGCGCAAATTCGAGGACGAAGTCCCAGAAGGCGCCGAGCGCCGGCGTCAGGCGCTTGCTCTTGTGGCGCACGAGGAACCAGCGGCGCATCACCGGCATGCCCTCGACCGGCAGCACGACGAGGCGTCCGGCGCTCAGTTCGAGGCCGAGCGTGTGCTGCGAGATGAAACTGATCCCGAGCCCGGCGACCACCGCCTGCTTGATCGCCTCGTTGCTGCCCATCTCCATGTCGATGTTCGGCTCGATCGAGTGCTCGCGGAAGAAGCCCTCCATCGCCAACCGGGTGCCGGAGCCGGCTTCGCGCACGATCATCGTCTCCTGCGCGATGTCATCGAGCGTCAGCGCGGTGCGGCCGACCAGCGGATGATCGGCACCGGCGACGATCACGAAGGGGTGCGGCGCAAAGGTCGTCGCCTCGGCTTCCATGTCGGCTGGCGGGCGGCCCATGATCGCCAGATCGACCTCGTTCGAGATCAGCATGCGCGAGACTTCCTCGCGGTTATCCACCAACAGGCGCACGCGCACGTCGGCCTGCGCCTTGCGAAACTCGGCGAGCAATCCGGGCGCGAAATACTCGGCCGTACTCGTCACGGCAATCGTCACGCGCCCGCCCTTGAGCCCTTTGAGCGCCATCAGCGACTCGTCGGCGTCCTTCAGCGACTGCAGAATCTGGCGCGCGTGGTCGAGCAGGATGTCGCCAGCCTCTGTCAGGAAAACCTTCTTGCCGATACGGTCGAACAACTGCGTCCCGCAGACATCCTCCAGCTGCTTGATCTGCAGCGAGATCGCCGCGTGCGTCAGGTGCAGCTTCTCGGCCGCACGCGCAAAAGACAAATGCGACGCGGCGACGGAGAATATCTGAAGTTGCCGGACGGTTGCGCTTCTCATGATTAGTCTTTGCTAAATAAAATAAACAAAACGTTTAACTAGCGATTTTCTATCACATCAATAGAATCGACTCAATAGTCCCACTGTCGATATTGAATTCTGCTGGAGCCACGCCATGCAGTTCGGTCGCACCAACGTCAACAAATTCCTGATCGAGGAGCAGCGCCGCAATCCGGCGCTGGCCGGTGATTTTTCGATGCTGATCAGTGACGTGGTCCGCTCGTGCAAGGCAATTTCTCAAGTCATTTCGCGCGGTGCGCTGGCCGGACTCGCGGACGACCCGTGGTCGCCGAATCCGCACGACGAAGACCCGGCCTCGCCGACCCATCTGGCCAACCAGGCGTTCCTCAACCATTGTGCCTGGGGCGGCCACCTGACGGCTTTGACGTCGAGCGAGACTCCCGACATCGTTCCGATTCCGAACGAGGGCGTGCGCGGCAGATACCTGCTGGTTTTTGATCCGCTCGACGGCGCACCCAACCTCGACGTCAACGTCACCGTCGGCAGCATCTTCTCGGTACTCGCCTGCAGGAACGATATCGACGAGCCGACTGCGGCCGACTTCCTGCAACCCGGATCGCGCCAACTCGCCGCGGGGTACGCGCTGTACGGCCCATCCACGATGTTGGTGATGACCGTTGGCAACGGAACGCACGGCTTCACGCTCGACCGCGAAATCGGCGAATTCCTGCTCACGCACCCCGACATGCGCATCCCGCCGGAGACCAGCAGCTTCGCCATCAACACGTCGAACGGCCGCTTCTGGGAGCCGCCGATCCGCCGCTACGTGGACGAATGCATGGAGGGCCGGACGGGTATCCGTGGCAAGGACTTCAACATGCGCTGGGTCGCTTCAATGGTCGCCGACATGCATCGCATCCTGGTGCGCGGCGGCATTTTCATGTACCCGCGCGACACGCGCGATCTGAAAAAACCGGGGCGTCTGCACTTGCTGCACCAGGTCGGCCCGATGGCGATGATCGTCGAACAGGCCGGCGGCATGGCATCGACCGGCCACGAGCGCATCGCCGATGTCACACCGACCGAACTGCATCAGCACGTGCCGGCGATCCTCGGATCGCGCAACGAGGTCGAACGCATCAACCGCTACCATACCGAGCACCTGAACGGCGAGGACGAACCGTTCAGCTCGCCGCTCTTCTCCACGCGCAACCTGTTCCGCCCCGATTACCCGGGCCAGTAGGCCACACACCATTTCAGGAGTAGCGCCCATGTCGATCACCCACCCCATCATCGCCGTGACGGGCTCGTCAGGCGCCGGCACCACCTCGGTGACGCGCTCGTTCCAGCACATTTTCCGGCGCGACAAGATCAACGCCGAGACGATCGAGGGCGACAGCTTCCACCGCCACGACCGCGCCGAAATGAAGGCCAGGATGCTCGAACGCATGGCGGCGGGCGACAACCATTTCAGCCATTTCGGTCCGGAAGCCAACCTGCTCGGGGATCTCGAGAACCTCTTCCGCGAATACGGCGAAACGGGGCGCGGCAAGCGCCGCCACTACATCCACGACGCCGACGAAGCCAAGGTCTACGGCACCGAGCCGGGCAAATTCACCGCGTGGGAAGAGCTGCCGGAGAACACCGACCTCCTGTTCTACGAGGGACTGCACGGCGCGGTGAAGACGGATGACGTCGACGTCGCGCGCCACGTCGACCTGTGCGTCGGCGTGGTGCCGATCATCAACCTCGAATGGATCCAGAAGATCCACCGCGACAAGTCGCAGCGCGGTTATTCGAAGGAGGCGGTGATGGACACCATCCTGCGCCGCATGCCCGACTACATCAACTACATCTGCCCGCAGTTCTCGCGCACGCACGTCAATTTCCAGCGCGTGCCGACCGTCGATACGTCGAACCCGCTGATCGCCAACGACATCCCTTCGCTCGACGAGAGCTTCGTCGTCATCCGCTTCGCCAACCCGAAGGGAATCGACTTCCCCTACCTGCTCTCGATGATCCACGACTCATTCATGTCGCGCCCGAACATCATCGTCTGCCCGGGCGGCAAGATGGGGCTGGCCATGCAGATCATCTTCACGCCGATGATCCTGCACCTGATGGACAAGAAGCGCCGCGCGCGCTGACGATCAGGAGGAAGCACCTTCCTTGCGATGCTGCCACCAGCCGATGACGACCGGGATCATCGAAATAGCGATGATCCCGAGGATCACTGCCGACAGGTTCTTCTGTACCCAGGGCAGGTTGCCGAAGAAGTAGCCGGCCAGCGTCAGCGAAACGACCCAGGCGAACGCGCCGATCAGGTTGAAGAAGGTGAAGCGCGCCCAGGTCATCGCGCCGATCCCGGCAACGAAGGGCGCAAAGGTGCGAAAGAGCGGCAGGAAACGCGAGATCACCAGCGTCTTGCCGCCGTGCGTTTCGTAGAAGAGATGCGTCTTCATCAGCGCCGCCTTGTTGAAGAAGCGCGAGTTTTCCCACTGGAAGACCTTCGGTCCGAGGTAGCGCCCGATCTGATAGTTGAGCGTGTTGCCCAGCGCGGCGGCGGCGAGGAGCACCGCGATCAGGATCATGATGTCCATCCCGCCCAGCGCCGCCAGCGCGCCGGCGACGAAGAGCAGCGAATCGCCGGGCAGGAACGGCGTGACGACGAAGCCGGTCTCGCTGAAGATGATCGCGAACAGGATCGCGTAGATCCAGACGCCGTACTGCTGCACCATCACGGCCAGATGCTTGTCGAGATGCAGCACGATGTCGATGAAGTAGGCGAGGAGTTCCATGTCGATCCCGGTGCGAGAAAAACGCGATTGTACTGGAAGCCGAAGATCCGCCAACTTGAGCGACCGGGTCGCGCGAGGGGCCTCGCCGGTATAATCCACCGATGCCCGAAAAGCCCACCATTCATCTACTGCCCGACCTCTTGATCAGCCAGATCGCCGCCGGCGAGGTCGTTGAACGCCCATCCTCCGTGCTCAAGGAGTTGCTTGAGAACGCTCTCGACGCCGGCTGTCAGGCCATCCAGATCCAGCTCGAAGAAGGCGGCGTCAAGCTGATCCGCGTCAGCGACGACGGTTGCGGCATCGCCAAGGATGAACTCGCGCTCGCGCTGACCCGCCACGCCACGTCGAAGATCGCCACGCTCGACGACCTCGAACGCGTCGCCACGCTTGGCTTTCGCGGCGAAGCGCTGGCTTCGGTCGCCTCCGTCGCGCGCCTGACGCTGACCAGCCGCCAGCAGAACGCGAGCCATGCCTGGCGCCTGAACGCCGAACCCGGCGCCGCACCGGAACCGGCCGCGCTCGGCGCCGGCACCGTCGTCGAGATGCGCGACCTCTACTACAACACGCCGGCGCGGCGGAAATTCCTCAAGTCGGAAGCCACCGAGTTCGCGCATTGCGCCGACGCCGTCAAGCGCGTCGCCCTGGCACACCCGACGGTCGCCTTCACCCTCTCGCACAACGGGCGCGTCAGCCTGCATCTGGCGAGGACCGATGCGCGCGGCCGCGCCGGCGCCATCCTTGGCGACGACTTCCTCGCCGAATCGCGCTCGATCGATACCGGCGAGCCACGCCGCGACGCGGATGGCGGACAAGGTCACGGCCTGCGCATCTTCGGCCACTGCGCGACACCCGCACATTCGCGCGCGCGCAGCGACGCGCAGTACGTGTATGTGAATGGCCGCTTCGTGCGCGACAAGCTGCTCAGCCACGCGCTACGCGAGGCCTACCAGGACATGCTGCACGGCAGCCGTTACCCGGCCTACTGCCTCTTCGTCGAGATCGACCCGGCGCACGTCGACGTTAACGTCCATCCGGCGAAGACCGAAGTGCGCTTCCGCGACGGACGCGCCGTGCACCAGTTCGTCTTCCACGCGGTGCAGCGAACGCTCTCCAGCCCGCTGGCCGGCGCCGGCAACGAACCCGCAAGCGCCTCTCCAGCGACGGCTCCAGCCCTGTCCATTGCCGCACAGCGCCCGAACCCGGCGCCGCCAGGAACGAGCGTACAGGCATGGCCGCAACGCCAGGAGTCGCTGCGCGTCAGCGAGCCGGCGATGGCTGCCTACTTCGCCTTCGCCGAAAAGGCGCAACCCACTCCTGCCCGCGCCCCGATCCCCTTTTCCGAACCGACGGCTCCGACAGACGGAAGCACGCCGCCGATGGGCTACGCGCTCGCCCAGCTGCACGGCGTCTATATCCTCGCGCAGAACGCGCTCGGCCTCGTGCTCGTCGACATGCACGCGGCGCACGAGCGCATCCTCTACGAAAAGCTGAAGACCGCGCTCGACAGCAAGCGCATCGCCGCGCAGGCGCTGCTCATCCCGGCCGTCTTTACCGCCGACGCGCTCGAAGTCGCCGCCGTCGAGGAGCATTCGGACGCCCTGCACGACCTCGGCTTCGACCTCGCGCCGATGGGACCGACGCAGCTCGCCGTGCGCGGCGTCCCGGCGCTGCTGCAGGCCGCCGACCCCGCCACGCTCGCGCGTACGCTGCTCGCCGAACTGCGCGAACACGGCGTGACGCAGCTGATGGCCGCGCACCGCAACGAACTGCTGGCGACGATGGCCTGCCACGGCGCCGTGCGCGCGCGGCGCATCCTTTCAATACCCGAGATGAACGCGCTCCTGCGCCAGATGGAGGAGACCGAGCGCGCCGACCAGTGCAACCACGGCCGTCCGACCTGGACGCAGCTCTCGATGGGCGATCTCGACCGGTTGTTCCTGCGCGGCCGATGAACCTAATAACCGCAGCTCTTCACCGCAAAGGCGCGAAGGCGCAAAGGTTCGCAAAGAAAATCAAAGTGCTACGCGAACGGCGCGCATCTTCCGTAGCCCCCTACAGGGTGAGTGATCAAGTACGTTCAGCCCGTTGTTTCCTTTGCGATCTTTGCGCCTTCGCGCCTTTGCGGTGAGGTTTTCAGGATGAACACGCTACCAAAAGCCATCCTGCTGATGGGCCCGACCGCGAGCGGCAAGACCGGCGTCGCGATGGCGCTGACGCACCGCTTCCCGGTCGAACTGATCAGCGTCGATTCGGCGCAGGTCTTCCGTGACATGAACATCGGCACGGCCAAGCCCGACGCCGAGACGCTCAATGCCTACCCGCACCACCTGATCGACCTGATCAGCCCGGAAGAAGCGTATTCGACCGCACGTTTCCGTGCCGATGCGCTCGCCGTGATGGCCGACATCGTCGCGCGTGGCCGGATTCCGCTGCTCGTCGGCGGCACCATGCTCTACTTCAGGACGCTGCTGCAAGGGCTCGCCGAACTGCCGCAAGCCTGCGCGACGACGCGCGCCGAGATCGACGCGCTGGCCGCCGCGCACGGCTGGCCGGCGGTGCACGCCGAACTGGCGAAGGTTGATCCGGCCACCGCCGCGCGCCTGCATCCGACCGACGCGCAGCGCGTGCAGCGCGCGCTCGAGGTCTATCGCCTCGCCGGCCGACCGATGGCGGAACTTCTCGCCGAAGGCCAGGAACAGAAGCCGTCGTTCGACTTCGTCTCGATCGGCCTCTTGCCATCGGAGCGCAGCGTCCTGCACGCACGCATCGCCGAGCGCTACGACGCCATGCTGAAGGCCGGGTTGGAAGATGAAGTGACGATGCTGCGGGAGAAGTATCGGCTGTCGCTCGACCTGCCGTCGATGCGCTGCGTCGGCTACCGCCAGGTCTGGGAAGTGCAGGACGGCCTCGCGCCGCGCGCCGAGATGCGCGACCGCGGCATCTACGCCACGCGCCAGCTCGCCAAGCGCCAGATCACCTGGATGACCAATACGCTCAAACCCGAAGCGTTCGACTGCCTGGCGCCGGACCTTGCCGCGCAGGTCGAGCGCCGCGTGGCGCAGGCGCTCGCCGGCTAGAGCAAAGTCGGATCGTCCGCGGGCGGCTGCATCGATTCGTCAAAAAACCGGAAATCGTCGCCCCTCTCGCGTTTTACGCAGTACATCGCCGTGTCGGCGCTCTTGAGCAACGCTTCCGCTTCGAGGCCGTGCTGCGGCGCGAACGCCACACCGATGCTCGCCGAAATGCGAATCGTGTGCTGATCGGCCCGGAAAGGTTGCCTGAGCGCAAGAAGAACACGCTCGGCAGCCGCCTCGGCGTCCTGTTCCTTGTTGATCCGCGGCAGGAGAATCACGAACTCGTCGCCGCCCAGTCGCGCCACCGTATCGACCCGGCGCGTCATCACCGAGCGCAGGCGCGCCGCGACTTCCATCAGCAGAAGGTCGCCGATGTCGTGCCCGAGCGTATCGTTGACCGGTTTCAGGCGATCGAGGTCGATGAAGAGCACCGCCAGCTTCGTGCGATCGCGACGAACCTGCGCCAGCGCCTGCCGCAACCGTTCGTTGAGCAGCGCACGGTTGGGCAGATCGGTCAGCGCGTCATGGTGCGCGAGATGATGGACGAAGGCTTCGGAAGCCTTGCGCGCAGTGATGTCGCGCGCGCAACCGACGGTGCCGATCACTTCGCCCCGGGCGCTGACAAAACGAGCCTGATGTACGTCGAGAAATACAAAACTGCCACGCACGTTGCCCGATTCCTCATAGATCGTCGGCTCCTCGCGGCTCAGCGTGTGCCGATCCACGTCCTGCGAAAACTGCCCGTAGGTGTGCCACTCGGGTTGGTCCGGATACACCGCCCGCTCGCGTTCGGCGAAATGGTCGAAGGTCTTGCCGAGCGGCGCGCTCGTATCGCTCGTACCGAGAAGTTTCTCGCACAAGGCCTTGTTGGCGAAGATGTAACGCCCTTCAAGATCCTTGGCCCAGATCATGTCCGGCACGTTGTCGCACATCATGCGCAGCATCGTCGCCAACTGCCGCGACTCGTCCTGGCTATCGCGGAGTTCCCGCTCAACCTGCTCACGCCCGGCCATTTCATCGCGCAGGCGCTCGCCCGCCTCGATTTCCCCCACCGCCGAGCGCGACACGTGCAAGGCCTTGGAAACGACGACTGCCTGCCAGACCAGTGCGATGATTCCCGTCAGCAGGAGAAAGGCGTCGCCCTGCGCGAAGTACCGATAAAAGCAGAACAGCGCATACGGCGCTATCGTCAGCACGCTCACAGCCAGCCCGTAGCGAAACTCGGTCGCGTAAGACATGTAGCCGAGCGCCGCCACCGCCGACACGACGACGAACACCAGCAGGTACGCCGTCTGCGCCGTGCCCTCCGGAACGAGTCCGATCACGCCGCCGAACAGCGCGGCATTGACCAGTCCGAGCGCAACGCGCCGGCGAAACAACGACCCCGCGTTTTCCTGCGTCAGGCCACGCCGCTTGACGAAACGCTCGAACGCGAAGATCAGGCCGCTCAGCAGCAGAATCAGCGCGAACCAAACGCGCAAGGGGTAAGAAGGAACGCCAACGCTCGTCAGCGCCAACGCCGACAGCCCGCCGCCAAGCACAAGACTGAACGGGTTCCCGGTCGCGCTCCGGAAAAACGCCTGGATACGAATCAGGCGAATCCGGTCGTGCAGAGGAATGGAAGTGGTTTGATTAGTCATTCCCGACGAGGCGAGTTGGTGGAAACGGAAAGAAGGGCGCTTTCATTCTACATCGGCAGTCCAGGGTGGAAACCAGACCACAAGCCGCACGAGACCTCGTTCGACGCGCAACAAAAAAGCCCATGCGTTGAGATGCACGGGCTTCAGGTACTGCGACCCCGGCACACTTGGCCAGAGTAATCGGCTTGTCGCCGTTGAGTTTGTTACTCGATCATCTTTAAAGAGCAGTAATGAAATGGATCCATAGAGTCTCCAAAGAGAGCGGCGGGTACTGCGACTTCTCACCGGGATTACCGCTGACCTCGGTGCACTTCCACTATAACCCTCGCGAGGGAAAAAGCCAGAAGAAAATCGGCGCCCGAATCAGCTCGCCAGGCCGAGCGCCGAACTGCCTCAGCGCGAGACGATCAGACGCAGGCCGAGCGCGACGAAGATCGTCCCGGCGATGCGGTCGAGCCAGCGACCGGCGCTCTCGTTGCGGTTGATCCAGCGGCCGACGGCGCCGGAAAAGTAACCGAGCAGACCGAACAACAGCGCCGCCTGCGCGGTGAAGATCAACCCGAATTGCGCCGTCTGCCACGCCACCTGCCCTCGCTCGGCGACGACGAATTGCGGCAGGAAAGAGAGGAAGAAGAGGACGACTTTCGGGTTGATGCTGTTGGCGAACAAACCTTTGCCGAAGAGGCGCAGCAAGGAATCCGCCGGTGCCCTGGCTTTCGCCACGTCGACACGGCCGTTGCTGCGCAACGCCTGAATGCCCAGCCAGAGCAGGTAAAGTCCGCCGCCGACCTTGAGCACGGTGAAAGCAACCGGCGACGCGGCGATCAGCGCACTCACCCCGAGCGCAGCAAGCAGTGTGTGACTCAGGCAACCGAGCGCGCAGCCGAGGCCGAAAGCCATGCCCTGCGCCCGCCCGCGCGAAATGCCGACGCCGAGGACCATCAGATTGTCGGGACCGGGCGAGAGCGTGATCAGCATCGCCGCAGCGAGAAAGCTCAGGAATTGGTCGGCAGCAAGCATCGGGAATGTCCATTCATGGCATCAGCGGAAGGCAAAATGATACGACACCTTCCCGCCGAGACGGACGGACATGCGTTCGCCAAAAAACTCAAGTGTGACTTGAGAACGCCGATAACACATTAATTCTGATGAGAATTACGGAAAATGCGATGCGAATTCCTGCGGAAGCCCCGCCGTCGTTCATGAATGGAATCGACGCGAGAGCGAAGGACAACCCTGCCGAACGGCAACGGCCCGAGCCGGTCGATCGGCTGGCCAACCTGCGTCCGCAATTGAATCAATCGTCACCGGAAGAGCGACGAGCAGCAGCGAACGAAGAAGCGTTACGCCGCGCGCTTCTGGCCGGGAACAAGCGGAACGCGGACACGCAAGGCTGGGGCGAACGCCGAAAGACCGAGCGACGGAAGGCGAAACTGCCGGTATTTCTCGACACCCGCGCGACCCGTAGCCGCCGCCAGCACGTCTCCGACACGACCGTCGATTTCGAGGTGTGACCGCGCCGCGCAGGCTGCCTTTCCGCAACCCGCACAACGCCAATCAGAATCAGACGACGATCGTCTGCGCCTCGCCGTCCAGGCGAGGTTCGATACGGCCGATCTCGAGCGCTTTCTCGCCGGCCGCGTTGAGCAGGCGCAAGGCTTCGGCCGCGTTCTCGCGCGCCACGACGACGACCATGCCGATGCCGCAGTTGAAGACGCGATGCATTTCGCTTTCCGCGACGTTGCCTTCGCTTTGCAGCCACTGGAAGAGCTTCGGGCGCTGCCAGGCCGACTTCCCGATGACCGCCTTGACCGACTCGGGCAGCACGCGCGGCACGTTCTCGGTCAGCCCGCCGCCGGTGATGTGCGCCATGCCCTTGACCGGCAGCGTGGCCATCAGCGCCAGCATCGGCTTCACGTAGATGCGCGTCGGCGCCATGATCGCGTCGGCCAGCGACTTGTCGCCGTCGAACGGCGCGTTCAGGTCGGGTTGCGCACGCGCGATGATCTTGCGCACCAGCGAATAGCCGTTCGAATGCGCGCCCGACGAGGCGAGGCCAAGCACCACGTCGCCCGGCACGATGTCACGCCCGGTGATCACCGCCGACTTCTCGACGGCGCCGACGGCAAAGCCCGCGAGGTCGTACTCGCCCTCCGGGTACATGCCCGGCATCTCGGCCGTCTCGCCGCCGATCAGCGCGCAGCCGGCGTATTCGCAGCCCTTGGCGATGCCCTTGATGACGTCCGCCGCCGTATCGACGTCGAGCTTGCCGCAGGCGAAGTAGTCGAGGAAGAAGAGCGGTTCGGCGCCCTGCACCAGCACGTCGTTGACGCTCATCGCGACGAGATCGATGCCGACCGTGTCATGGCGCTTGAGGTCAAAGGCCAGCTTCAATTTGGTCCCCACGCCGTCGGTCCCGGAAACGAGCACCGGCTCGCGATAGCGCTTGGGCACCTCGAACAGCGCGCCGAAGCCGCCGAGTCCGCTCAGCACGCCCTCGCGCAGCGTCTTCTTGGCGAACGGCTTGATGCGCTCGACGAGTTCGTCGCCGGCATCGATGTCGACGCCGGAATCACGATAGGAAAGGGCTTCTTTCGATGGCTGAGTCATGTGTTTATGGTCCCGAACGAGGCTTGCAAAGTCGCCGTAGTGGTAAAATCCGCGGCTTCATTCGCAAAAGTCGGAATTTTATCCGAATTAGCCTGAGTTAGCCGTCTCAAGTGCCGCCGGCACGCTGCCCGCGCGACTCCCTTACATGCGCCAACTGCTCCTCGACCTCCTGCCGGAAACCCCGCCCAGCCTCGACAACTTCGTTGCCGGATGCAACGGGGAGGCGCTCGCCGGTCTCACGAACTGGCTGTCGCCGGACAATCGTGAAGCGTCGCTGCTGCTCTGGGGCGAAGGCGGCGCCGGCAAGACGCACCTCTTGCAAGCGAGCGGTGCCGCCTACCACGATGCGCTCGCCGATCCGGATATCGCCGCGATCGAAGCCGAACTGCTCGCCGACAATCCCGGCAAACCGCGTTTTCACGCGGTAGACAACGTTGAGGCGCTCAGCGCATCCGGGCAGATCGTGCTGTTCAACCTGTACAACCGGATACGCGCCGCCGCCGGCCGCCTGCTCACCGCCGCGTTCTTGCCGCCCGTACAGCTCGACCTGCGCGAGGACTTGCGCACGCGCCTCGGCCAGGGACTGATCTACCGCATCCATGCGCTGACCGACGACCAGATGCTCGACGCGCTGCGCGCCTACGCCGCCGCGCGCCGCCTGCGCCTGCCGCCCGAATCGTTCGACTACCTGTTCGCGCGCGCGCCGCGCGACATGCGCAGCCTGATGGACCTGCTCGGCGCGCTCGACCGTTATTCGCTCGAACATAAGCGCGCCATCACGCTGCCGCTGCTGCGCGAGGTGCTGATGACGCCGGCCGAACTCCAATCTTCCTGAAGGACAATAAAACCGATGCAACTCGCCCTGTTCGACCTTGACCACACGCTGCTCACCGGCGACAGCGACTACGAGTGGACGCAATACCTCGTCAGCAAGGGCATTGTCGACCGCACGACGCACGAGGCGCGCAATGCCGAGTTCTACGAGCAATACAAGGCCGGCACGATGGACATCCACGAGTTTCTCGACTTCCAGCTGCGGCCGCTGGCCGACCATACTCGTGCGGATCTCGAAGCGTGGCACGCCGATTTCATGGAGACGCAGATCCGGCCGCGCCTGAGCCAGAAGGCGCGTGAGCTCGTCAGGAAGCATCTCGACGCCGGCGACATCTGCGCGATGGTGACGGCGACCAACAGCTTCGTCACCGGCCCGATCGCGCGCGAGCTGGGCATTCCGCACCTGATCGCGACCATTCCGGCGCAGGAGAATGGGCGCTTCACCGGCAAGCCGCGCGGCCTGCCGTCGTTCCGCGAAGGCAAGATCGCCCGCGTCGACGCCTGGCTCGAATCGATGGGCCTCTGGTGGAACAACTTCCAGCGCAGCTGGTTCTACAGCGACTCGCACAACGATTTGCCGCTGCTCCTGCGCGTGACCGACCCGGTCGTCGTAGACCCCGACGCCACGCTACGCGCGTACGCCGAGAACGCCGGCTGGCCGACACTGAGCATCCACGCTTGAAAGCCAAACCCGCGCCACGACGGCCATCCAGACAACAAGAACCTGAGCAAAAACCAGCGATGATTCGCAAATTCATTTCTCGCGTCTTCGGACGCAAGGCACCGGCCAACTCCGGCGACGCCACGGTCATCGGCGTCAACAAGCACGGTATCCGGCGCGACGCCGTCAGCAGCGGCAGCCTGCGTACCGTCGAGACGCTGCAGCAGCAGGGCTTCAAGGCCTACGTCGTCGGCGGCGCGGTACGCGACCTGATCGCCGGGCGCAAACCCAAGGACTTCGACGTCGCCACCAACGCCACGCCGGAACAGGTGCGCAATTGCTTCCGCCGCTCGCGCATCATCGGCCGCCGCTTCCAGATCGTGCATGTTCTGATGGGCGCCGAAACGATCGAAGTCACCACGTTCCGCGGCCATCACGACCAGCAAAGCAGCCACCGGGCGCAAACCGACAGCCAGGGTCGCGTACTGCGCGACAACGTGTTCGGCAGCGAGAAGGACGACGCGATGCGGCGCGACTTCACGGTCAACGCCCTCTACTTCGACCCGGCGACCGAAACCATCGTCGATTACCACCACGGCATCGACGATCTGAAGCAGAAGACCTTGCGCATGATCGGCGATCCATCGACGCGTTATCGCGAAGACCCGGTGCGCATGCTGCGCGCCGTGCGCCTGGCGTCGAAACTCGACCTCTCCATCGAACCGGCCACGCGCGGACCGATCGGCGAACTCGCCGGCCTGCTCGAGAACGTGCCGCCGTCGCGCCTGTTCGACGAAATGCTCAAGCTCCTGACCTCGGGCGACGCCGTCAAGAGCCTCAAGCGCCTGCGCGACGAAGGCCTGCACCACGGCGTCCTGCCGCTGCTCGACGTGATTCTCGACCAGCCGCTCGGCGAACGCTTCGTCATGCTGGCGCTCGAGAAAACCGACCGCCGCGTGCGCGAAGGCAAGCCGATTTCGCCCGGTTTTCTCTTCGCCACCCTGCTCTGGCACGAGGTCCTCGCCAAGTGGGAAGCGCTCAAGGCCGGCGGCGAACGGCCGATCCCGGCGCTCTTCGCGGCGATGGACGACGTGCTCGACGTCCAATCGGAAAAGCTCGCCATCACGCGCCGCGTCGCCGGCGACATCAAGGACATCTGGCTCTTGCAGCCGCGCTTCGAGCAGCGCTCGGGCAAGCGCCCCTACGCGCTCATCGAGCAGGCGCGCTTCAAGGCGGGCTACGACTTCCTGTTGCTGCGCGCCGAATCCGGCGAAATCGACGCCGAACTCGGCCGCTGGTGGACCGACTTCCTGAACGCCGACGGCGAAACCCGTGCCGCCATGCTGCTGCCGCAGAAGCCGGACGAGGCAAAGAAGCGCCGGCGCCGCAAGCGCAAGCCGGCCGCTGCCAAAGCGTCGGACGCGAACAGCTGAGCTTTCCCGATGCACCTCGCTTACGTGGCGCTCGGCGCCAATCTGGACGACCCGGTCGCACAGGTACGTGCCGCGTTCGAAGCACTGCGACACCTGCCGCAGTCGCGACTGACCCGCACCTCGTCGCTCTATCGTACGGCACCGGTCGGCGTGCACGGGCAGCCGGATTTCATCAACGCCGTCGCCCAACTCGAAACCGATCTGGACGCCGCTGCGCTGCTCGACGCGCAGCTGGCGATCGAAGCCTCGTTCGGCCGCCGCCGCGACTTCCACCTGGCGCCGCGCACGCTCGATCTCGACCTCCTGCTCTTCGACGACGCCGTGATCGACACGCCGCGGCTGACGCTACCGCACCCGCGCATGCACCTGCGCGCCTTCGTCATGGCGCCGCTCGCCGAAATCGCGCCCGATTGCCGCATTCCCGGCCGTGGCAGCGTCGCCGCCTGGCTGCCGGCAGTGCGCATGCAGCGCATCGAACGGATGGGGGCGATGGAAACACACGGACGATGACGCCGACGGTATCCTTGGCGCACGCCAAATCAGGATCAGACAACGAACTCGAAGCACATCAGCCTCGTCTAAACGACGACAATTTCAAACACTCGCCCCCGCGCACGGTATCGCTGCGCTGGCTTCACGAATACTTCAATCTGGGGAACTGATCCATGTCCGCACAAACAGTCACGCGGCGACTCGCTCACACCGACCTGGCCAAGATGCGTGCCGCCGGCGAGAAGATCGTCATGCTTACCTGCTATGACGCGAGCTTCGCGCTGCAATGCGAGAACGCCGGCATCGACGTCCTGCTGATCGGCGACTCGCTCGGCATGGTCGTGCAGGGCCATGACTCGACCCTGCCGGTGACGAACGCCGACATCGCCTACCACACGCGCGCCGTCGTGCGCGGCAGCCAGCGCCCGCTGGTGGTCGCCGACATGCCGTTCGGCAGCTTCCAGGAAAGCCCGCAGCTTGCCTACCGCAATGCGGTGGAGCTGATGCAGGCCGGCGCGCAAATGGTCAAGCTTGAAGGTGGCATCGAGATGGCCGAGACGACGCGCTTCCTGACGCAGCGCGGCATCCCGGTCTGTGCGCACGTCGGTCTGACGCCGCAGTCGGTGCATCAGCTCGGCGGCTATCGCGTGCAGGGCAAGGACGAGACCGGCGCGGCCAAGCTCATCGCCGACGCGCTCGCACAGCAGGAAGCCGGCGCGACATTGATCGTGCTGGAAGCGATCCCGTCGCCGCTGGCCGCCGAAGTCACCCGGCAACTCGTCATCCCGACGATCGGCATCGGCGCCGGCAAGGAATGCTCGGGGCAGGTGCTGGTCATCCAGGACATGCTCGACATCTCGCCCGGCAAGAAAGCGCGCTTCGTCAGGAACTTCGTGGCCGGACAAACTTCGATTGCCGGCGCCATCGCTGCCTACGTCGCCGCCGTCAAGGACGGCAGCTTCCCCGGCCCGGAACACTGCTACTGAGAGGAAATGCCGAAACCCCCACCACAGAGCCACAGAGACGCAGAGTTTTCGCAGAGAAAACCTTTGGAAGCAGTGTTTTTCTCTGCGCCTCTGTGGTGGGTTTTGAGTTTTTTCACAGACTCCGAGTAAACCCCTTCGAGAAACCATGCAAATCCACGCCGCCATCCCCGATCTGCGTGCCGCCCTGAGAAACTGCGGCCGCGTCGTCTTCGTCCCGACCATGGGCAACCTGCACGCCGGCCACATCGCGTTGATGCGGCTGGCCCGCGCACACGGTGACACGGTCGTCGCCAGCATCTTCGTCAACCGCCTGCAATTCGGCCCGAACGAGGATTTCGACAAGTATCCGCGCACCTTCGCCGACGACTGCGCGCAACTGCGCGAAGCCGGCGTCGACGTCCTCTTCGCGCCGACCGAGGCCGATCTCTACCCGGAACCGCAGCAGTACCAGGTCGATCCGCCCGAGATCCAGAACCAGCTGGAAGGCGAATTTCGGCCGGGGCACTTCCGCGGTGTCGCGACCGTCGTGCTCAAGCTCTTCAACATCGTCCAGCCCGAAGTCGCCATCTTCGGCAAGAAGGACTATCAGCAGCTGATGGTGCTGCGCAACATGACGCGCCAGCTCGCGCTGCCGATCGAGATCGTCGGCGGCGAAACGGTGCGCGCCGACGACGGCCTCGCGCTCTCGTCGCGCAACGGCTACCTGACGCCCGCCGAGCGCGCCGAAGCGCCGCGCCTGAGCCGGACGCTGCAATCGATCCGCAGCGCCGTCCTCGCCGGCGAGCGCGACTTCGCCAGGCTCGAAACGGCCGCCGTCGCCGAACTCGACGGCGCCGGCTGGCAGACCGACTACGTCGCCATCCGCCGGCAAGCCGACCTCCAGCCGCCGACCGGCGGCGAGAAGGCGCTCGTCGTGCTCGCCGCCAGCCGCCTCGGCACGCCGCGTCTCATCGACAATCTGGAGATCGACCTGCCCTGAGCCGAACCCGGCAAAGCGCCAGCGAAAGACATTTTGCTAGAATGCCTTTCTTTGCCAGCCAAGCCCTGAGCGACCGACCACGCCGCCCAGGCGCACGACACGAAGGCGCAGCCGCCCGAACCGCATTCTTCCGCTTCCGTTCTTCCTGACTTTCATCTCTCCACACGAAAGGATCACATCCCCATGGAACGCATTTTCAACTTCAGCGCCGGCCCCGCCGCCCTCCCGCAAGAAGTGCTCGAACAGGCACGCGAGGAACTCGTCAACTGGCGCGGTTGTGGCATGTCGGTGATGGAAATGTCGCACCGGGGCAAGGAGTACATGGGCATCCAGGCCGAGGCCGAAGCCGACTTGCGCGAACTGATGGGCATCCCCGCCAACTACAAGGTCCTCTTCCTGCAAGGCGGCGCCTCCAGCCAGTTCGCGATGGTGCCGATGAACCTCTATCGCGGCAAAGCGTCGGCCGACTACCTGAACACCGGCGAATGGTCGAAGAAGGCGATCAAGGAGGCCAAGAAGTACGGCGCGGTCAACGTCGTCGCCTCGTCCGAAGACAAGAACTTCTCCTACGCGCCGACGCAGGACGCGTGGAAGCTCGACCCGAACGCCGCCTACGTGCATTACACGCCGAACGAGACGATCGGCGGCGTGGAGATCTTCTGGACGCCGGAAACCGGCAACGTGCCGCTCGTCGCCGACATGTCCTCGAACATCCTGTCGCGCCCGATCGACGTCTCCAGGTTCGGCCTGATCTACGCCGGCGCGCAGAAGAACATCGGCCCGGCCGGCCTGACCATCGTCATCGTGCGCGACGACTTGCTCGGCGAAAC
Source organism: Propionivibrio sp. (assembly GCF_017995515.1). Taxonomy (GTDB): domain Bacteria; phylum Pseudomonadota; class Gammaproteobacteria; order Burkholderiales; family Rhodocyclaceae; genus Propionivibrio. The sequence continues at coordinate 1,716 of NZ_JAGOIT010000047.1, read as the reverse complement.
GGTCAAGGGCACGCCGACGATGTTCGATTACAAGATCGCCGCCGACAACGACTCGATGTACAACACGCCGCCGACCTACGCGATCTACATCGCCGGCCTGGTCTTCAAGATGCTCAAGGCCAAGGGCGGCATCGCGGCGATGGAAGCGGTCAATCGCGCCAAGGCCAAGCTGCTCTACGACGCGCTCGACGCCTCCAGCTTCTACGCCTCGCCGGTCGCCGTCGACAACCGTTCGCTGATGAACATCCCGTTCACGCTCAAGGACGCGGCGCTCGACGACGAGTTCATCAAGGGCGCCAAGGCGCGCGGCATGGTGCAGATCAAGGGTCACCGCTCGGTGGGCGGCATGCGCGCGTCGATCTACAACGCGATGCCGGTCGAGGGTGTCCAGGCGCTGGTCGACTGGATGAAGGCATTCGAGAAGCTGCACGGCTGATCCCCATCAAACCCGACAATTCGAGGAACCCCGAATGACCCGCAAGATCCAGACGCTCAACGCGATCTCGAAGAAGGGCCTGTCCCGCCTGCCGGACAGCTACGTCGTCGGCAACGACATCGCCGACCCGGACGCCGTCCTGGTCCGCTCGCAGGTAATGCACGACATGCCGATCGCCGCCAGTGTGCTGGCTATCGGCCGCGCCGGCGCCGGCACCAACAACATCCCGACCAAGGCCATGAGCGAACGCGGCGTGGTCGTCTTCAACGCCCCCGGCGCCAACGCCAACGCCGTCAAGGAGCTGGTGATCGCCGGCATGCTGATGGGCACGCGCAACATCGCGCCGGCGCTGACCTTCGTCAACGGCCTCTTCGGCGACGACGAATCGCTGCACAAGCAAGTCGAAGCCGGCAAGAAGCACTACGTCGGCCATGAGTTGCGCGGCAGCACGCTCGGCATCATCGGCCTCGGCGCCATCGGCTCGATGCTCGCCGAGTCGGCCATTCAACTCGGCATGAACGTCGTCGGCTTCGACCCGGAAATCACCGTCGACGCCGCCTGGCGCCTGCCGTCGCAGGTCAAGAAAGCCGTCAGCATCGACGATCTCGTCAAGCGCTGCGACTTCATCAGCCTGCACGTGCCGCTGCTGCCGGCGACGAAGGACCTGATCAACGGCGACCGCGTCAAGCTGATGAAGAAGGGCTGCATCCTGCTCAACTTCGCGCGTGATGGCATCGTCAACGAGAAAGCCGTGCTCGATGGCCTGAACGACGGCCGCCTGCACGCCTACGTCTGCGACTTCCCAAGCAACCTCCTGCGCCATCACCCGCGCTTCGTCGCCCTGCCGCACCTGGGCGCCTCGACGGAAGAAGCCGAGGAGAACTGCGCGATCATGGTCGCCGACCAGGTGCGCGACTATCTGGAAAACGGCAACATCCTCAATTCGGTCAATTTCCCGAACATCTCGATGCCGCGCGAATCCGGCTTCCGGCTGGCGATCGCCAACGCCAATGTTCCGAACATGCTGGGCCAGATCTCGACCGCGCTCGCCGGTGCCGGGTTGAACATCCACAACATGGTAAACAAGTCGCGTGGCGACCTCGCCTTCACGCTGGTGGATGTCGAGTGCGCGGTGCCGCAGGCGGTCATCGACCAATTGACGGCGATCGGCGGCGTCTTGCGCGTACGCTACCTGCCGTCGTAAGGAACCGGACGCATGGCACGCCAACCGGCCTGCGGGCCGGTTTTTGTTTGTCAGACAGCGCCTTGTTTTTGGTGCG
>NZ_JAGOIT010000004.1 GCF_017995515.1 Propionivibrio sp. | reverse complement strand
CGACGCGTTGCTCGTCGAGCAGGTTGCGCGTCAGCGACAGGTAGTCGTCGACCTTCAGCATCGACGATCGCTGCGTGCGCTCGACCACGCGCTTCAGGGTGCTGATGACCTTTTCGCGGTCGCCGGCCACCTCGGCGATCTTGCGCAGCCGATCGGTGTTGGTCGATGAAGTGATCGACGACGCGCGTTCAAGCAGTTCGATGGCTTTCTGGAACTCGCCGGCATCCTCGTGAATCCTGGCGAGCAGGTCGTAGACCGAGAGGAACTCGGGGTATTCCTCGTTCAGTTGGTAGGCTTCGTCCTTGGCTTCGTCGTACTTCTTCTCGCGCTGCAACATCATCGCGTAGCCCATGCGCGCCCAGGGCACGGCCTGCGTCGCCGCGATCGACTGATAGATGGCGGTGGCTTCCTCTGCGCGCCCGAGTGCAATGAGCGATTCGGCCTTGATGCGCAACGCGTCGAGCGCGTAGCGTGGCGTTACATGGATGGCGCGGTCGCAGGCGTGGATGGCGTCTTCGTGCGCGCAGACTTCGAGATGGTCGAAGACGTGGCGCAGCGCCTTCTTCTTTCTCAAGGCGCGGTCGAGGCGCGTGGCGAGTTGCCCCGGCGTGTAGGGCTTGACCAGATAGTCGTCAGACGCGAACTCGGCCGCGGCGACGACGTGGTTGTACTTGCGCTCGGCGGTGGCGATCATGAACACGCTGCGCAGCGGCAGGATGTGCAGGAAGCGCAACTCCTCCAGCAGCTGCTGGCCGTCGCGCTTGTCGTCGAGATGATGGTCGCAGATGATGATGTCGTAACCGGCGTTGCGCGCCATGCGCATCAGTTCGGAAGCGTTGGCGGCCATCGACACGGACGTCGCGCCGATCACCGACAGCAGCTCGCGCATCCAGGTGCGGATGCTGACGTGCTGGTCGGCGATCAGAATACGGAGTCCGTGGAGCATTCGGTGAGGGGGCCTGAAAACGTCGAGTTTGCCAGTCCTCGATGCATTGCGTTGGGGGGGGGCTATCAAGCCAGGACTCGGGGCGTTGCCGCATTCTACGGCAACGCGTCCGCGAAACAGCCCCGATGAGGTTCCCCTGGCTGCGCCATGCGTCAGCTTTCTTTTCCGGGTAGGATTTTCCACTACGAGGAGTCGCGGGCAAAAAGCTTCCTCGGTAAGTTAAACTTCAGGGCTATGGAGCTCTTCCTGATTGTCCTGCTTCCCTTTCTGGGCAGCCTCTGCGCGGCATTTTTGCGTTCCAGCGCGCGCAATGCGGAAGCGTGGCTGGCGGGGCTGGTCGCGCTCGCCGTGTCGGTGCTCGTCGCCAGTCTGTATCCCCAGGTGGTCGCCGACGGCGTGGTGCGCCTGACCGTTCCCTGGGCTCCGGTACTCGGGCTGGATTTCCAGTTGCGCATGGACGGCTTTGCCTGGCTGTTCGCGATGCTGGTGGCCGGCATGGGCACGCTGGTCGTGCTCTACGCTCGCTATTACATGTCGGCGGACGACCCTGTGCCGCGGTTTTTTTCGTTCTTTCTCGCTTTCATGGGCGCGATGCTCGGCGTCGTGCTCTCCGGCAATCTGATCCAGTTGGCGATGTTCTGGGAACTCACCAGTCTTTCCTCGTTCATGCTGATCGCCTACTGGCACCATCGTGGCGAGGCGCGGCGCGGTGCGCGCATGGCGTTCATCGTTACGGGTGCGGGCGGTCTGGCGCTGTTCGGCGGCGTCTTGCTGCTCGGGCAGATGGCCGGTGGCTACGATCTGGATGTCGTGCTCGCGGCGGGGGATTCCCTGCTCGGCCATCCGGGCTATCCGGCAGCGTTGTCGCTGATCGTGCTCGGTGCCCTGACCAAGAGCGCGCAGTTTCCGTTTCATTTCTGGTTGCCGCACGCGATGGCCGCGCCGACCCCTGTTTCCGCCTATCTGCACTCGGCAACGATGGTCAAGGCTGGCGTCTTCCTGCTTGCGCGGTTGTGGCCGGTGTTGGCCGGGAGCGATGCATGGTTCTGGATCGTCGGCGGAGCAGGGCTGTGCTCGCTGTTGCTCGGCGGCTACATGGCGATCTTCCAGCAGGACATGAAAGGCGTGCTTGCCTATTCGACGATCAGCCACCTCGGGCTCATTACCTTGCTGCTCGGCATGAACAGCCGGCTGGCGCTGGTTGCGGCAGTGTTCCACATCGCGAACCACGCGACCTTCAAGGCGACGTTGTTCATGGCCACCGGCATCGTCGATCATGAAACGGGTACGCGTAACCTGCAGCGCTTGTCCGGCCTCTACCGTGCCATGCCGATGACTGCCGCGCTGGCCATGGTGGCGGCCGCCGCGATGGCCGGTGTTCCGTTGCTCAACGGTTTTCTGTCGAAGGAAATGTTCTTCGCCGAGACGGTGTTCCTCGACCGCCCGGGCTGGCAGCAAGTGACGTTGCCGCTCGCAGCAACGCTCGCCGGGATGTTTAGCGTGGCCTATTCGCTGCGTTTCATCCACCAGGTTTTCCTCGGGCCGCCGCCGAACGATCTGCCGCGCGCGCCGCATGAACCGACCCGCTGGATGCTGCTGCCGAGCGCCTTGCTGGTCCTCGCCTGCGTGTTGGTCGGCATTTTCCCGGCGTTGACCGTCGGCCCGTTTCTTGAGCTGGCCACCCGAGCCATCCTCGGTGAGGCGTTGCCGTCGTACGATCTGGCCGTCTGGCACGGCTTCAATCTGCCGCTTTACATGAGCATGGCTGCGCTCGCCGGCGGTGCATTGCTGTATCGCGTGTTTTTGCGACGCACCGGCGACACGGTGCCGGTGCTTGAACACATCGACGGCAAGCGCATGTTCGATTCCTTCTTGCTGGCGATCACGCGCGGGGCCAGTGCGACGATGCAGCGTATCTGGTCCGAGCGTTTGCAGGTGCAGTTGCTTGTCGTCTTTGTGCTCGCCTTGAGTGCCGCATTGCTGACGGCGCTGGCCGGAACGACGGCGTGGGGCGAGCGTTCCCTGTTGCCCGTCGATCCGGCGTTCGCACTGTTGTGGATGATCGGTGCGGCCTGCGCGCTGGGTGTCGCGTGGATGGCCAAGTTCCATCGCCTGGCTGCGCTGATCATGTCCGGAGGCGCCGGGTTGGCGGCCTGCCTGACCTTTGTCTGGTTCTCCGCGCCAGATCTGGCTTTGACGCAATTGACCGTCGAAGTGGTAACCGTGGTGCTCATCCTGCTCGGGCTACGCTGGCTGCCGCGTCGGGATCAACATTACGGCAGGGAACGCGGGCCGGCGCCAACCACGCAGTTGCGTCGGGTGCGCGATGTAGTCATTGCGACTGCCTGCGGAATCGGCCTGGCTGGTCTCGCTTATGCAGTTTTGAGCCGTCCGGACGTGGATGGCATCTCGCCGTTTTTCATTGAGCAGGCGTTGCCGCTAGGCGAAGGGCTCAATGTGGTCAACGTCATCCTGGTCGACTTTCGGGGTTTTGATACCTTCGGCGAGATCACGGTGCTCGGTATCGTCGCGCTCAGCGTGTTTGCGCTGCTGCGCCGCTTCCGCCCGGCGCCGGAAAGCGTGCCGTTGCCACGCCAGCAAAGCGAACAGGATGAGGCTGGCGCGGTGGAGGCGTTCGATCCCGCGGCCACGTTGCCGCCGGGTTACCTGATGCTGCCTGCGGTGCTTGTGCGCCTGCTGTTGCCGGTGGCGATGCTCGCGTCGGTGTTTTTCTTTCTGCGTGGACACAACGCCCCCGGCGGCGGCTTCGTGGGCGGGCTCATGCTGGCGGCGGCGGTCATCATGCAGTACATCGTTGGCGGTACGCTGTGGGTCGAGTGGTATCTGCGAGTTCGGCCGCTGGCCTGTATCGCCCTCGGGCTGTTATGCGCCGTCGCGGCAGGGCTCATGGCGTGGAGTGTTGACACCACGTTCCTGACCAGCCAGTCGTGGCACGGCTCGTTCCCCGTGCTCGGCGAGATCCATCTGTCGAGCGTGCTGCTTTTCGATCTCGGGGTCTATCTGCTGGTTTTCGGTGCCACCGTGCTCATGCTCGTGGCGATTGCCCACCAGTCCCTGCGCGGTGCGGCGCGCAGGCCAAACGGAGTGCCCTGATGGAAATCGTACTTTCTGCAGCGATTGGTGTTCTTGGTGGTGCCGGTGTCTACCTGCTGCTGCGTCCGCGCACCTTTCAGGTCATCATGGGGCTGTCGCTCCTTTCCTACGCGGTCAATCTCTTCATTTTTGCCATGGGGCGCTTGCGCATCGACGCCATGCCGCTGATTGATCCGGTACGCGCCCTGTACACCGATCCGGTTCCACAGGCGCTCGTACTCACGGCCATTGTCATCGGCTTCGCTTGCACGGCGCTCTTTCTTGTTGTGTTGCTGGCCTCGCGCGGTTTGAATGGCACAGACCACGTTGACGGGCGGGAGCCGGAGGCCGGTTGATGTCGGGGCGTTACGCAATGATCGTCATTCAGCTTTCCACTGATTTTTCGGAGAGCGGATCATGACTGGCTGGCAACTCCATTGGCCGATCCTGCCCGTTCTGATTCCCTTCTGCGCGGGGGCTGTGCTGCTGATGCTCCGCGATACCCGGCACGGCGCGCGAGCGATGCTGGCCGTCGGCGCGACCTTGGCTCAACTCGTCGTCGCGGGGATTTTGCTCGCCATGACCGGTGGCATGATTGAAGCAGCCTGGGCGGGTGAGGCGGGCGTGTATGCCGTTGGAAGCTGGTCTGCGCCGTTCGGCATCGTGCTCGTGGTCGATCGTCTGGCGGCGGTCATGTTGACTTTGTCGTCCTTCCTCGGGCTGACGACGCTGATCTACTCCTTTGCCCGATGGGAGCGCGCGGGGAGCCATTACCTGTCGCTCTTCCAGTTTCTGCTTATGGGGTTGAGCGGCGCTTTCCTGACTGGCGACATCTTCAACCTGTTTGTCTTCTTCGAGGTCATGCTCACCGCATCCTATGGCCTCGTATTGCACGGATCGGGACCGCTGCGCGTCAAGTCGGCCATGCACTACATCGTGGTGAATCTGGTGGCCTCGGCGTTGTTCCTGCTGGCCGCCGCGTTGATTTACGGCGTGACCGGCACCTTGAACATGGCCGAGCTGGCGCAGCGTGTGGCACAGCTGGACGGCGCCGAGCGCAGCCTGTTCGACATTGGTGCGGCGCTATTGGGGATCGTCTTCCTGGTCAAGGCAGGGGCCTGGCCGCTGAATTTCTGGCTACCCGCCACCTATGGTTCCGCCACGCCGCCCGTGGCGGGTGTGTTCGCGGTGCTGACCAAAGTCGGGGTGTACGCACTCCTGCGTTTTTCCGTTTTGCTGCAAGAGGTTGGCGCACCGGCACCCTTCGAAGGCGACTGGCTGTTTTTCTGCGGGCTCGCGACGATCGCCGCGGGGTCTTGTGGCGTGCTTGCCGCGCAAAAGCTCGATCGTTTGGCCGGCTTCCTGGTGATCGTTTCCTCGGGGACGCTGCTGGCGGCCTTCGGCTTTGTCGGCACCACGCTCACCGGGCCGGCGCTGTATTACCTGGTCAGTTCGGTTCTCGCCAGCGGTGCTTTCTTCCTGCTGGCCGAGATGGCCGAGCGCAACCGCTCGGCCGCGGCAGATATGCTGGCCATCAGCTTCGAAGCCTTCGGCCTGCAGGATCGGTACGATGCCGAGAACACTTACGAACTGGCTGGCGTGGCCATTCCGGCGGCGATGGCCTTTCTTGGGCTTGCCTTCTTTTCCTGCGCGCTGCTTTTGTCCGGCTTGCCGCCGCTTTCCGGTTTCGTCGGCAAGTTCGCGCTGATTTCGTCAGCCGTTGCCGCGCAACCTCACGCACCGATGGCGCACATCGTATTGTTTGTCGCCGCGCTACTGTTGTCCGGACTGGTCGGCCTGATTGCGCTTTCCCGGATAGGCGTCCGGATGTTCTGGGAGGGCAATCGTCCAACGCCGCGCCTTCAGTTGATCGAGGCAGCACCCGTCGCCTTGCTGCTCTCGTTGTGCGTCGTGCTTACTTTCGCGGCAGGACCGGCGATGACCTTCTTTAACGCCGCCGCACAGTCGCTGCATGACGCGCCGACCTACGTACGCACCGTTTTTCCGCCGCAGGCAAGGGCGGTCGGAGAGGCGCGATGAGATACAGTCCAAACGGGCCGTTGCTGCCGTTCTCCTTGTTGGTGGTCTGGTTGCTGCTCACTCAGGATCTGTCCTTTGCCAACGTTGCGCTTGGCCTGCTTGCCGCCAGCCTGATTACTGTCGGTACCGCTCTTCTGCGGCCTTTGCGTTCCAGGCCCAAGCACCTGTTAACGGCGGTTGCGCTGTGCTGGCAAGTCTTCGTCGATATCGTCCATTCGAATCTCGGCGTCGCGCGCCTCATTCTGAGCGGGACACGACACCCGCCACGGGCGGGGTTCGTGAAGATACCGCTCGACCTGCGCGATCCGCACGGTTTGGCGATGTTGACCATCATCATCACCGGTACGCCGGGCACGGTTTGGGCGGGACACGACACCGCGCGCAACGAATTGAACCTCCACGTTCTCGATCTCGCAGACGAAGCCGCGTGGGTGCAGAAGGTCAAACAACACTATGAACGTCCGCTCATGGAGATATTTGAATGAACCTGAAAAACTCGGTTCTTCACCGAAAAGGCGCAAAGATCACAAAGGTCCGCAAAGAAAATCAAAGCGCTACGCGAACAGCACCTGTCTTCCATCGCTACCCACAGGGTGAATGGTCAAGTACGATCAACCTGTTGTTTCCTTTGCGATCTTTGCGCCTTCGCGCCTTTGCGGTGAGGTTTTCAGGATGAATGCCTTGCTGACGTGGGCAGTGCAGTTCGCACTGGTTTGTTTCGCTCTAGCCATGCTCCTCGCCTTTCTGCGTTTGCTGCGAGGGCCGGCCGCTGAGGACCGCATTCTGGCGCTCGATACGCTGTACGTCTGCAGCATGCTGACCATGCTTGCACTCGGCATCGGTTTCGGGTCGTCGACCTACTTCGGTATTGCGCTGGTCATTGCCTTGTTTGGTTTTGTCGGCTCGGCTGCCTTGGCCAAGTTCCTGCTGCGCGGCGAGGTCATCGAGCCATGAGTGCCGAACATGTCCCGCTTTGGGCCGCGCTGCCGGCCGCCCTGCTTCTCTTTTGCGGCGGTTTGTTCACGCTCATCGGGGCGGTGGGACTGTTCCGCTTCGAGCCGTTCTACGCGCGTATCCATGCGCCAACGCTGGGCGCGTCAATGGGAACATTCTGCGTGGTGTTCGCGTCGATGCTCGTCTCCTCGGCCCTGGCGAATCGGCCCGTTGTTCAGGAAGTGCTGATCGTCGCGTTCATCCTTATCACGTCGCCGGTGACGACCATGCTGCTAATGCGTGCCGCAACCATTCGTTCTCGCATGTGAGCAGGCGCAGACCGCCGCCTCGTTTCGCCATTGCGTAAATGCCTATCGAACCGGCGTGCGGGTGTTGCCGACTACTTGATAAGCAGTTTGCATGCGAGCCCGATGCCGGCGATGACCAGATCGCCGATCTCCATGTCGAGGCCGAGATTCGATGTCGCCTTTCGTCCGGCGCGAGGACTGCGTTGCCGCTCGATTTCAAGCAGCGCCTCGGCCATCGCCTCCGGATCGCGCCGGTTGTTGGCGATTTCCTTCGTGTGGTAGCCGGCGAGCGCCGTCTCGACGGCTTCCTGATCGAGGATGGCGATTGGTGCCGCACAGTGGCTGCAGACCGATTCGGTGCGGATGTCGACCGGCGCGCCACAGCCCGAACAGTGGATCGTGCCGACGCGCGCGGCAAGCGCCTTGACCTCCATCGGCGCCAGCTGGCGGACAAAGCCCTTCTCGATCATGAACTGGGCGAACACGATGAAACGCCCGTGCTTCTGCAGGCAGCGCTGGTAAGTGAAACGGCCGCTTTTGGCGACGTCGAGCACGGGGAGCAGCGCGTCGTTGCAGCGCGGGCATTGCAGCCTGGCCGGGTGTGGCGTGCGCATTTCGTCGCGGTGCGCGTGGATCAGCTTGAACAACTCGATGATCCCGCCTGGGCTGATCTGGTAGCTCTCGAACTCGTCGAACCAGATGCCCTGGCAGGCGAAGCAGAGGTCGAGGTCGACATGGCCGCTGTCGCGTCGTGGCAGCTTGAGGTGCGACATCGGCTGCCGGCAGGCCGGGCAGGCGGTGGAAGTAACGGTCATGGGCGTGTTTTGTGGGCTGATTTGACTGTGAGGCGAGCGGGGCATTGTCCTGAATCGTTCCGGTCATTGTTGGTCGTCGGCGTCACGACGGGCTCGAGATTCGAGCGCCGTCCACCCGCGACCGTGTTGGACTCCGGGTTTGCGGAGGATACCGCAAGGTGATTGATCGGAAAATCGTGCCCGTACCGGTTGCTGGCGGTGCGACCGAGGGTCAGGTCGAGACGAAGACATCGCAGTGCGAACGGTCGACGACGTGGCGGGTGACGCTGCCGACGAACAGGGCTTCGAGAAGTCGATGGCCGCTCCGGGCAAGCACGATCAGATCAAGGACGTGTGTCTGATCATATTCGAGGATGCGGCGGAAAGGGTCGCCTTGCAGTACCGAAAAACGGGTTGTCCCGCTTGGCAAGCCAGCTGCGTCGCTCATGGCGTGCATGTGCGCGAGCGCGTCGTTGCGCGCGCCGACCCGGTAGTGTGTCAGCAGTTTTTCTCCGACCTCGGCGTTCTTCAGTTTTTCGGCGAACGGTGCGTCGAAGGCATGAAGAAGCACGTACTCGGCATTGGGAGCAAGCGCCATGGCTTCATCGATGGAGCGGGACGAAGTCGGTGAGAGGTCAACGGCGACCAGAACGCTTCCGTAGCTTTGGCGGGCAGGCCGCTTGACGATCAGCACCGGGCAACGCGCGTGGCCGATGATTCGTTCCACTGTTGTTCCGACCAGAAGATGCTGAACAGCGCTCTCGCCGGAGTCCCCGCAGACGATCAGATCGGCCGCGGCAGCATCGGCCTGCCGCGTAAGCTCCGATAAAAAGTTGCCCAGGACGACTTGGGGGCGGACGGAGATCTGGTGCCGCTCAAGAAGGCTTGCCGCGAGTTCGTCGAGCTTTTGCCTCGCAGCTTCGACTGCTTCGGCCGTGGAAAGCGGCAGCTTGTCGGACCACAGCAGCTTGAGCGTTTCCATCGGCGGTGGTTCCAAAACGTGCAACAGCGTTAGCATTGCCCCGGTTTCCTTGGAGATCCTTGCCGCACGCTCGACTGCATGATGCGCCGGACCGGAAAAGTCGGTCACTGCAAGGATGCTGGAAAACTTCTTCATGGCTGTCTCCCGGATCAAAGATGTCACGAATGAGCTGTATGCGGGCCGTTTTGCCAGACCTCACGATGAGTATGACCCCGACTATACCGCAAGCCCTGCATGCAGACCTTTGAGGCCGACGGGCCGAATTGCCGGAAAAGGCTTTCAACGCTGCGTCCACGTTGACCCAGGCAAGGCTGGTCCGACATACTCATGCGCCATTCCCGTCACCGCAGGAAGTCCTCGCTCATGCCCATGCACACGCCTTATGCCGCCAACCCCGAGCGTTACACGACCATTTCCTATCGGCGCAGTGGCCGTAGCGGCCTGAAACTGCCCGCCGTCTCGCTTGGCCTGTGGCACAACTTCGGCGGCGTCGACCGCTTTGCAACGGCGCGCGAGGTGGTGCGCACGGCGTTCGACCACGGCATCACGCACTTCGACCTCGCCAACAACTACGGTCCGCCGCCCGGCTCGGCCGAGGAAACCTTTGGCGCCCTGCTGCGCGGCGACCTCAAACCGTATCGCGACGAGCTGATCATTTCCAGCAAGGCCGGCTATACGATGTGGCCGGGGCCGTACGGCGACTGGGGCTCGCGCAAGTACCTGATCGCCAGCCTGGACCAGAGCCTGAAGCGCCTGGGGCTCGACTACGTCGATATCTTCTATCACCACCGCCCGGACCCGGAAACGCCGCTCGAAGAGACGATGGCCGCGCTGGCGCACATCGTCAGCAGCGGGCGGGCGCTCTACGTCGGTCTGTCGAACTATCCGGCCGAGCGGATGCGCGAGGCCGCCGCGCTGTTGCGCCAGCTCGGCACGCCCTGCGTCATTCACCAGCCGCGCTACAGCATGCTCGACCGCCGCATCGAGGCCGCGCTCCTGCCGGCGCTGGCCGATCAGGGCATCGGCTGCATCGCCTTTTCGCCGCTGGCGCAAGGCATCCTCACCGATCGCTACCTGCAGGGCACGATTCCCGAAGACTCGCGCGCCGCGCGCGGCGCCTTCCTCAAGCCCGAGCAGCTGACGGCGGAACGCCTCGATGCCGTGCGCAAGCTGAACGACATCGCCGCGGCGCGCGGGCTGTCGCTCGCGCGCATGGCGTTGGCCTGGGTCTTGCGCCACGCGTCGATGACCTCGGTGCTGATCGGCGCCAGCCGTCCGTCGCAGGTGCTCGACGCGGTGGCGGCGACGCAGGCCGCACCGTTCGAGACCGAGGTGCTGGCCGAGATCGACCGCCTCGTCTCGCCGTTGCAGCCGTAGGCGATCGCCGATCCGCCGACAGCGGCAAGCGGACGTGTTTCATGCCGCAGCCGGGCGTTTGATCGGTAACCGGATGGTGAACGTGGTGCCGGCGCCGGTCTGACTTTGCACGTCGATCCGGCCGCCGTGCTTCTTGACGATGCCGTACGATACGGAGAGGCCGAGGCCGGTGCCCTGGCCGACCGGTTTGGTCGTGTAGAACGGATCGAAGATCCTGGCCATGCGCTCGGGCGGAATCCCCTGGCCGGTGTCGGTGATCGAGATCCAGACCTCGTCGGTCACGCGGCCGCTGCGTAGCGTGATGGTTCCGCGCCCGGTGATCGATTGTGCGGCGTTGAGGAGGATGTTCAGGAATACCTGGTTGATCTGGAACGGCAGGCACTCGACGGCCGGAATGTCGCCCAGCTCGCGCACGATATCGGCCTTGAACCGGACGTCGTTCGACACGATGTTGAGCGTGGCTTCCAGTCCGGCGTGCAGGTCTGCCCCCTGCCAGTCCGGGTTCTCGAGGCGCGAGAAGTCGCGCAGATCCTGCACGATGCGCTGGACACGCTCCGTTCCCTCGATCGACTCGTTGATCAGCGCTGGTGCGTCTTCGCGCAGGAAGTCGATGTCGACCGCGCGGCGGAGTTCACGGATTCTTTGCGCTAACGCGGTATCGTCGGCCATGAGGCTGTCACCCTGTTCATAGACGGAAACCAGTTCCAGCAACGCGGCGATGTAGTCCTTGAGCGTACGCAGGTTGGAACCGACGAATCCGATCGGGTTGTTGATTTCGTGCGCGACGCCGGCCGCCAACTGGCCGATCGAGGCCATTTTTTCCGATTGCAGCAACTGGTGATGCGCATCCTCGAGTTTCTTGATGAGAATCCGCTGTTCTTTCTGCTCGTGCTCAAGCGCCACCAGCGCGCGCTTGCGCTCCTCCATTTCGATCTCCATCTGCGCCTTGGCGTTGTGCAGCGCACGATTGATCTTCTCGTTCTCATGCAGGGATTCTTCAAGCGCTTCCGTACGCTCGCGGACCTGGCTTTCCAGCATCAGCGTCGTCTGGAACATGCCGAAATCGGAGCGCTGATTGCTCGCGCTGCGTTCGGCACGGTTCATCAATGCCGTGACGATCTTGTTCAGGCGCGCAATCTCGTCGCGAAACGCCTGCTCGTCCGATGCCGGTCGATCCGCGCCCGACTCAGACATCGGCTTCATCCCCGCGACCGATCGCAACACCCGTCAGCGTCTGGTTGACGTGGATGCCGTTGAACTGCTCTCCATAGGTACTGAAACCCACGGCATTGTTTGCCATGAGTACGCGACCGGCTTCCTCGCGTTGAGCGTGCTCCGCAAGTTCCATTTTGCGCAGGATGCAGTCGCAAACCAGGATTGCTTGCGTTGGGCCGACTTCGTCGATGAGCTCGTCGAGGGCGTCGCTCATGCCCTTGATCAGGTCGACGCCGCGCGCCACGCGGAATACCAGCCCTTCCTCGATGGCGCAGAAGAAAGTCAGGCTGCCGTCCGGGTTCGCCTTCTGGATCGAGCGGACGTAGTCGGTACCGTCGATCACCACGACGACCGGCGAACTGGCAAAGCGTATCGTGCACAGATCGTCGGGCGGCACGCCGATGACCCGCGCGTATTCCTCGGCGGCGGGGCGTCCGTTGATTTCCTTGACGATGCGATGCTCCGGGTCCGCTTCGGTAACGACGAGACGCTCGTCGAGGCTGACGAAATGCTGGGTCTTGAAGATCTTGAACGGAAACCCGGTGCTGATCAGGACGAGAATCGCGCTGTCGGTCTGGAAGGCACCGTCATGGAACACCCAGGTCCGTGCGAACTCGCCATCGTCGCCGGCGGAGCCGCCAACCAGCGGAATCTTGCCCAGCGCGTTGTGCAGCGTCCAGCCGACCGGCTCCTCGCGTACCGACAAGCCGTCGATCATCAGAAAACCAAAGGAGTTGCTCGCGTTCGCATTCGGCGCGCTCGCCTCGAGGCGTTGCAGCAACGCATGGGCGGTTGCCTGCCCTTGGGAGACGTTGAAATGCTTCAGATCGCCAAGGAATCCGGTGACTGCGATGAAGGAAGAAGCCGGAAAGCTGACACCCGACAGCCCGTGGTCGCGATAGCCTGCCGGCCCGATTTCGCCGGCCGTTGTGCAACCGACCACCGGAATCCCGGCAAAGCAGGCGTCAAGTTCGTCGGCAAGCGCTTCGAGATCGTAGCGGCTCGACGCGAAGAAAAGCACGAGCGCCGTATCCGGCTGCATCACGGCGGCGTGGAACTCACGGACCGCCCCGCGAGCATCCTGCAATGTTGAATGCGCCGAGCGAATATGTCTGGTGCTGGACATGTTCTCTCCTTTCGAAAGACCCGGGTCGATCAGGGAAGCAAGCAGTTCTCTGTCTGAGAGCTGACGCGGCAGTGCGATGTACCGCATGGCGCCAAGACTACCTTATCCGGTTGATCGAAGCTGATTGTGGCAGCATTTTTCAGCCCGAAGGCCGAGTTCTCAACGCTTTCTGGACGATGTAACGCATGGCTTCGTGCGAACGCTTTGTGGGGGCTTTGTAAAAAATTGTGTCCGAGCGCACAATAAAAATCCGCGTTGGTTCTCGGTTGTAAAATATCATACATCGATGATATTTTAGTTCGGCGGAGTGGGCGCTTGGAGAAACAGTGGTCTTTGGAGTCTTTCGGTACGGACGGCATGCCGGTCGAGTTTGTCATCGCCCAGTTGCCATACCGGGTCGGCCGCAGCAAGGAAAACGATCTGGTGATTCCGGCGCTCGGCCTCTCGCGCTTCCATGCCGTGCTGGAGCGCGACATCAGCGGCCAGCTGCGCCTGATCGACGAGAACAGCACCAACGGCACCTTCGTCAACC
This sequence comes from Propionivibrio sp., assembly GCF_017995515.1. Taxonomy (GTDB): domain Bacteria; phylum Pseudomonadota; class Gammaproteobacteria; order Burkholderiales; family Rhodocyclaceae; genus Propionivibrio. Next base: position 51,981 of record NZ_JAGOIT010000004.1, on the reverse strand, counting down.
GCGAACGGATCGAGGGTTACTGCCTGCTCAGGGAAAACGACATCATTCATTTCGCCAGCGCCGAGTTCAAGCTGCGCATGGTGCTGGTTGATCAGAGCGATGTGCTGGCGTTTGACCAGATGCATACCATGATCATCCCGATGAACATGGCGCTCTCCGAGAACTTTGCGCCGAACGAAGTCGAGTTCGACGAGTTGCTCATGGGGCAGGGCATTTCCGGGGCGGTGCAACCGATTGTCGATGCGCGTTCGCGCCAGGTCGTCGGGTATGAGTTGCTTGGTCGTGCCAATCATCCGCAGCTACCGACGAGCCCGATCGAGCTGTTTGGCCTGGCCGAGGCGATGGGGCGTGAGGTCGATCTGAGTCTGGCTTTCCGCGAATTCGGGCTGGGCAAGATGGCGCCGCGCGTTGCCGGCAATACGCTGTTCATCAACGCGCATCCGAAGGAGACGTTCTGCGACAGTTTTATCGAATCGCTGGCGCGTCTGCGCCAACGCTCGCCGGAGATGAGCATCGTCGTCGAGATTCACGAATCGGCGGTGACCGACGTTGAGCAATTGCGCAAGCTCGCGAACCGCCTGTTGCAGCTCGATATCCGCTTTGCCTACGACGACTTCGGCGCCGGGCAGGCGCGCCTGCTGGAACTTGCCGACGTCCCGGCGCATTTCGTGAAATTCGATCGGTCGCTGATTCACGGCATCCATACGGCGAGCGAACGCAAGCGTCAGGTCGTGCGCGATCTCGTGCAGATGGTGCTGGCAACGGGGTCGGTACCGCTCGCCGAAGGCGTGGAAGACGAGGAGGAAGCGCAAGCCTGCGTCGAAATGGGCTTCGTGCTGATCCAGGGCTACCTGACCGGTCGGCCGATTCCGGCGGATTCGCTGTAGTCAGTCGCTGTTGCCGGTCGCTGTTTCCGTTGTTTGCAAGCGCTTTCAGCGCTCGATCTCTTCGTCCGTCAGGCTGCCGATGACGAGCATTCGATAGAGCGCCTTCTGCGAGAGCTCGGCGACGCTTTTCGCGTAGTCCTGGAAGGCGTTGACCATTTCGAGCATGGCGTCGAATTCTTGCGGCGAATTGCGCCGGATCTCCTTGAGCATCTCTGCGCTCGACGACATGGCGACGAGGCAGAGCTTGTGCTGGTGCAGGCGCTCGCGCGTGGCCGCCGCTTCTTCGAGGCGCTTGATTTCGTCCGGTGAGATGTCGGCGTCGAAATCGGCGAGTTGTTCAATCTCTTCGGACGAAAGATCGTTCGTATCGTCTTTTTGCATCGTGGGTTCTTCCATGCGGCGCTTCGCTGAAGCGGGCCGCATAGTCTACTTCGCCTTTGCTCTTTTCGTTCCTTCTTACATCGACCTCTCGACACGCGGCGGCGCGTTGCCGCGCAGGGTTCCGAACAGTTCGAGCACCGGGCGCGGCAGTGAGTGTGCCGACTGGCGCTGGCGGATCGCCTGGTTCAGCGCCGAGGTCTCCTTGCCGAACAGGTCGCGCTGATCGCGGCTTTTCCGGCTCTCGGCGATGCTTTTCAGGCAGCGCCAGCGCTTGACGCCTTTCGATTGCACGAGGGTGACTTCGTCCCTCGCGTGATGCTTGCGGCAGGAGTAGCAGAAAATCGTGTCGGTCATGGTGATCTCATCCGCTCTATCGACGATGTGCCGATCATCGGACGCGATTCTTACAGGCATGTGTCAGCGATGGATATCCGGATGATGGCTGAACGCGGGGTCGCTATTTGCCTGTCACTGGTCTGTAATACAAATCGAGTAGATTCGTAACACGGGTTGGGTTTGCCGCGGGCACGCTTGCTGCGTTGAGGCGGTGCCGGCTCAACCGGCAACAGACAATCGGACGCCAAAACAAGGAAGAAAACTGCGATGAGCACGGAGAAAACACCGCAACAACAGGACTACGAATCCCGCGTCTACGACGAAATGCTCGACGGCTTTGACGAAGAGCTGGAGATGGAAATCGACGATGACCGCATGAACGCGCTGATCGCCGACGTGGTGAATTCGGAGGTCGAAGGCGGCGGCCTGAGCCGCAGCTTCTACTTCAAGGAGCTCTTCCGGCTACAGGGCGAACTCGTCAAATTGCAGGACTGGGTCGTGCACAAGAAGCTCAAGGTCGTCGTCCTCTTCGAAGGGCGTGATGCGGCGGGCAAGGGCGGCGTCATCAAACGCATCACGCAGCGCCTCAATCCGCGCGTCTGCCGCATCGCTGCGCTGCCGGCGCCAAGTGAGCGCGAACGCAGCCAGTGGTACTTCCAGCGCTACGTCTCGCACCTGCCGGCCGGCGGGGAGATCGTCCTTTTCGACCGCAGCTGGTACAACCGCGCGGGCGTGGAAAAGGTCATGGGATTCTGCACCGACGACGAGTACGAAGAGTTCTTCCGCACCGTGCCCGAGTTCGAAAAGATGCTTATCCGCTCCGGCATCATTCTCATCAAGTACTGGTTCTCGATCACCGACGACGAGCAAAACCTGCGCTTCACCATGCGCATCCACGATCCACTCAAACAGTGGAAACTCAGCCCGATGGACATGGAGTCGCGCCGCCGCTGGGAACAGTACACGACGGCCAAGGAGACGATGCTCGAACGCACGCATATCCCCGAAGCGCCGTGGTGGATCGTCGAGGCGGTGGACAAAAAGCGCGCGCGCCTCAACTGCATCCACCACCTGCTGAGCCAGATTCCGTACGCCGAAGTCGAGCGCGAACCGGTCGTGCTGCCCGATCGCGTGCATAACCCCGACTACCTCCGCCATCCGGTGCCGAAGGAGATGATCGTCCCGGCGATCTATTGAGATCGAAGGCGGCCTTGCAGCATGACGAGCTGTTCGGGAGGAAATCGTTTTTTCTGCGAACCAGGAATACCGAAAGGGCTATCGCCAAGATGGTTGGGCGCAACTTCGCCATCGCAAGACCAGCAAGGCCACGATACAGAAGACGCCTCCGGCCACAAAGGTGGTGGTGGCGCCAAACCGTTCCCACAGCAGGCCCGCCAGCGAACTGGACACCAGCATCGCCACGCCGCTCAGCAGGTTGAAGAAGCCGAAGGCCGTACCCCGTAGGTCGGCCGGAGCCGTGTCCGCCACCATGGTCGCCAGCAAGCCTTGGGTTATTCCCATGTGCAAGCCCCACAGCGAAATTCCGGCCCACACGCTGATCCAGTGGTCGCCGTAGGCCAAAGCCACGTCCGCGGCCAGCAGCACAGCCAGTCCCCAGGCCAGAAGCGTGGCGTGACTCATGGCATCCGACAGTTTGCCGAACGGGTAGGCACTGGCGGCGTAGATGACGTTCATGCCGATCAACACCAGCGGTGTGAAAGCGATCGGCAATCCTCCTTGTTGGGCACGCAGAACCAGGAATGCTTCGGAGAATCGCGCCAGGGTGAAGATCGCGCCGACGCCGACGACCCACCAGTACGCCCGCGGCAGGCGTCGCAGGTTCTCGCGGCGAATCGGGTTGATGCGCCCGCCTTCCTGATGGCGTTCCGGTTCCTGCACGCCAAAAAACAACAGCGCAACGGCAAGGAAAGCCGGGATGATGGCGACCCAGAACACGGCGCGGAAGTCGTTCGCCCAAAGCAGCATGAGTCCCATCGCCAGCATCGGCCCGAGAAAAGCGCCGACCGTATCGAGCGACTGGCGCAAGCCGAAGGCGGCACCGCGCAGTTCGGGCGGCGCAATGTCGGCGACCAGGGCATCGCGGGGGGCGCCGCGAATACCTTTGCCAACGCGGTCGATCAAGCGTGCGGCCACCACCAGGCCGGCGCCCGTCGCGATGGCAAACAACGGCTTGGACATCGCGCCTAAGCCGTAGCCGAACACCGCCAACGGCTTGCGCCGGCCCAAATAGTCGGAGATCGCACCGGAGAAGACTTTCACGATCAGTGCCGTCGCCTCCGCAGCGCCTTCGATCAGCCCAATGGTGAAGACGCTGACCCCCAGTGCCGTAAACATGAAGACCGGCAGCAAGCTATGAATCAGCTCCGACGATACGTCCATCAACAAACTGACAAACCCCAAGGCCCAGATGCTGGCGGGAATGCGTACGAGGGTGCGTGACGAGTGCATGGTCGAAACCCGATTCGGAAAAAGAAAGAGCTTACCTTTGCGCCTGTTCCAACGCCACGGCGACCGCTACTGAGGCACCCATGGGGTTGTTGCCCATGCCCAGGAAGCCCATCATTTCGACGTGCGCCGGCACCGAACTTGACCCGGCAAACTGCGCGTCCGAGTGAGTGTTGTCGGCAACGATGATCGCGATCCGTCGAATATTGGCCTCGCCGACCCATGCGAGGACGAAGCCGTGATTCAACGCCCGAATCCGGCGCGTGGCAACACGGTCGGCTACGCGAACGACCGGACAAGGTCAAAAAGCCCGAATCCTGACAGGTCACATTTCTGCAATCTGCCGTTCTTACCATTGACCGGATCCCGTTTCTTCAGTCACTCGCCAGGATCAATTCATGCATTGAGGGCAGGTACGACCGATCGGCCAAGGCGTTTGCCGAACGCGCTCATGATGCAATTTTCGAACAAGGAGAACCCGGATGTCGAAGAAGAAATCGTTGGCCCAACTGGAAACCGAACTCGCGAAGACCAAGGCCAAGCTTGCCAAATGGAAAAAGCGGGCGATCAAGGAAATCGATGACGACCTGTACATCCGCTTCTCCGGCACGTTCGATGTCGAAGTCGCGATTCACAGGTCCGTCTTGGCCGAAAACCGCTGGAACGCGCTCGAAGAGGATTCGCGTGCGCGGCTTCTCTACCGGCTCGTACGCGAAGAGTTTGTCGCGCAAGCTCGCGGCGACACGCTGCGCGATAACTTCATGAGCAATGCGCGCTGCGAAGCCGTGGATAACGACGATGGCGAAGCGTTCGACTTCAACGACATCGGCCGGATGTCGCTCGAACGGCTGGAAGAGATGGGGGTACTGGACGACTGAGGCGATGGCGACGGTACCATCCGGGCACCATCGGGTGGGGTGTCCGATTTTCGGTGGCATGATCTGCGGCACGAGGCGCTGTCTCGGTTGGCGGAGCGTGGGGATTTCTCAGTGCTGGAGATGGCGGCTGTTTCCGGGCACAAAACGTTGCAGATGCTCAAGCGGTGCGCCCATCGCAGGCGGAGAAACTGGCGGCGAAGGTGGGGTAGTATTCCGTTGACGGAATATTCCTCGGGAGATATAGTCAATCATGTCTTGGGAAATTGAATACACCGACGAGTTTGGTGACTGGTGGAGTAATCTCGTTGATTTCGAGCAAGAGTCTGTTCGTGCAAGCGTGAAGCTGCTCAGCGAGTTCGGCCCAAACCTCCGTTTTCCGCACAGCAGCGGAATCACCGGTTCAAGGCACAGCCACATGCGAGAACTGCGAATACAGCAAGGAGGCAAGCCATACCGCGTTCTTTATGCATTCGACCCAAGACGCTGCGCCATTCTGTTGATAGGTGGCGACAAGACAGGCAATGATCGTTGGTATATCGAAAATGTTCCTGTCGCAGACGACTTGTACGACGAGCATTTGGAAGAACTTAGGAAGGAAGGGCTGATCGATGGCTAAGAAATTTTCAGATCTTGAGGCAAAGATGTCTCCAGCGTCGCGCGCACGCTCAGACATACTTTTTGACAAGCATTTGGCAGAAATGCCACTCCATGAGCTACGGCAGGCACGCGGGCTTTCGCAGAAGATGCTCGCTGAAGTCTTGCATGTTCAACAGCCGTCAATCGCAAAAATCGAGAAGCGTACGGACATGTATCTCTCGACCCTGCGCAGCCACATAGAAGCCATGGGCGGAGAACTGGAAGTCATCGCCAAATTCCCTGACGGGGTTGTGAAGATCAGTAACTTCTCCGATATTGCCACCTCAGGACAGGCATGAGCAGAATGCGCAACCCCGCGCATCCAGGCGAATTGCTTCGGGAGAGAATTCCAGAAGGAATGACCGTAATGGAAGCTGCTGCGCAACTACTGGTTCGTTTCATGAAAAACTCACAATTTACGCGGTACCGAGGTCGAATTGCTTCCATCGGAAGACGACGGGGGAGACATCGCTGTAGACCATGAGCACCTCATGCATCTTCCGGTCGAAGTGGGGATCGCGCTTCTCCAGGTAGTAGCTGATCTTGTGCGGTTTAACAGGATGTTCAAAACCCCCGACCACCTGATGCTGAAGAGATAATGTCAGCCTTGTCGGAAGGAGATTGAAGAAGATGAGGACGGCGGACACGACCCCGCATGCGATGTTCAGTTACCGGAGTCTGGAAGAACGGATAACCATCCCCCGAGGACGACGGCGAGCGCGAGTACCAGCGAAATAGTTCGAACGTGCGACGGTTCTGAACTGGACATCGTGATTGCTTTCTCTTTTTCGGCTTTGGATCGCACTACGCCCACGCCTCCCCCAACGCTTCCGCCTGCCGCAACACCAGTTCAATCGCTTCTTCCTGTTGATCCGGCGGGTACTTGTACTTCCTCAGAATGCGCTTGACCATGAGCCGCAGCGTGGCGCGCACGTTCTCCCGTTTCGACCAATCCACCGTCAGGTTCTTGCGCAGGTTGTCGGTCAGCTCGTGGGCGATCTTCTTCAGCGTCTCGTCGGTCAGTTCGCGCACCGCCGATTCGTTGTTCGCCAGCGCATCGTAGAAGCGGACTTCGTCCTCGGACAGGCCCAGTTCGTCGCCCCGGTTTTCCGGGTCGGCGTCGTGCCAGTCGGGGCGCAGTTTCACGATCTCGTTGTACAGATGCACGCAGATTTCGCGGCTCATGGCGACGACCATGGCTTTGCCGTCCTGCGCTTTATTGCGTTCCTCGAAGTGGGCGACGATGTCCGCCGCCACGCGGGCGATGCGCGGCTCCGCGCCGACGACCTTCTCCAGCGCCGCCCACCGGCTTTTCAGCCTGGCTTGCTGGCTTTCCTCCTCGTCCTCGGCGAGTTCTTCCACTTCCTCATCGAGGTGCGGCAGTTCGTCCTCTTTCAACGCCAGCTTGGCGAGGCGGGACTCGAAGTAGATGGCCACCGTCGCGCCGTCTTCTTTCGCCTGCTGCATGTCGTAGATGTGGATGTAGTCGCCGAACACGGCGCGCGTATCGCGGTCTTCGCTCGATACCGGCGTGCCGGTAAAGGCGACGAAGGTGGCGTTCGGCAGCGCATCGCGCAGGTGCTGGGCGTACCCCACCTGATACGCGACCTGATAGCTGGCGGTCGGCTCCGCGGCCAGCAATGCCAGTGGATCGTTGGCGCTGGTTGTTGGTGTTTTGGGCGTAAAGGTGCGCAGCTTCGCCTCAAACCCGTATTGCGTCCGGTGCGCCTCGTCGGCGATGACCACGATGTTGTGTCGGTCGGAGAGGCGTGGGAAGAAGTCTTCACCCGGGTCGGGCATGAACTTCTGGATCGTGGCGAAGATGATGCCGCCCGACGGCCGATTGGCGAGTTTTGTCCGTAAGTCCTGCCGCGTCTCGGCCTGTACCGGCTGTTCGCGCAACAAATCCTGCGCCAGCGAGAAAACGCCGAACAGCTGCCCGTCGAGGTCGTTGCGGTCGGTGATGACGACGATGGTCGGGTTCTCCATCGCCGTTTCCTGCATCACCCGCGCGGCGAAGCAGGTCATGGTGATGCTCTTGCCGCTGCCCTGCGTGTGCCAGACGCCGCCGCCCTTGCCCTTGGTTGCGGCATCGCTGCCAGGGCGCGAGGCGGCGACGACGCGGTCGATGGCCGAGCGCACGGCATGGAACTGGTGATAGCCGGCGACCTTCTTGATCAGCGTGCCGTCGTCTTCAAACAGGACGAAGAAGCGCAAATAGTCGAGCAGCGTGGCCGGCGCCAGCACCCCGCGAATCAGCGTCTCCAGTTCGTTGAACTCACCGAGCGGGTCGAGCGTGACGCCGTCGATGGTGCGCCACTGCATGAAGCGTTCGCTGTTCGCTGAGAGCGAGCCGAGGCGGGCGTCGCTGCCGTCGGAGATCACCAGCAGCTCGTTGTAGTGGAAGACGTCGGGAATCTGCGCCTTGTAGGTCTGGATCTGATCGTAGGCTTTCCAGATGTCAGCGTTCTCGTCGGCCGGGTTCTTCAACTCCATCAGCACCAGCGGCAGGCCGTTGACGAAGAGGATGATGTCCGGGCGGCGCGTGTGGTGCGGCCCCTTGATCGAGAACTGATTGACCGCCAGCCAGCGGTTCCTCGCCGGGTTCTTCCAATCGATCAGGCGCACGAAATCGCCGCGAATGTACCCAGACTCGTCCCCGTCCTTCTGGTACTGCACCGGCACGCCGGAAACGAGCAGCTTGTGGAACTGACGGTTGGCCGACAGCAGCGCCGGGATGCCGAGGTCGAGAACCTGCTTGAGCGCGTCGTCCTTGGCGGCGGTCGGGATGTTCGGGTTCAGGCGGTGGATGGCGTCTTGCAGGCGGGCGCGCAGGATCACCTGCCGGTAGTCGGCACGTTCCGGATTGGGGCCGTCCGGGGCGATGTCCGGGCCGTAGAGGTGGGTGTAGCCGACATCGGCCAGCCAGCCGAGGGTTTCCTGTTCGAGTTGGTCTTCGGTCATCACGGTCACGATTGCGCTCCCGACAGGATGCGGTTCAGCGCGATATTCACGTAGTAGTTGTGGCGCCCGACCTTGTGTTTCTGCACGAAGCCTTCTTCGGCCAAGGTGTCGAGATACTTGGTGGCGGTCAGGCGCGAGACCTTGAGATCGCGCTGCACGAACTCGATCTTGGTGTACGGGTGCATGAACAGGTTGTTGATCAGGTCCTGACTGTAGAACTTGAAGCCGGCGCGGATGCGGTGCTTGTAGTCGAACAGCGCGCTCTTGATGGCGTGGATGGTGGTGATCGTCTGGCCAGCGGTTTCTTCTACAGCCTCCAGCAGGTACAGCACCCAGTCTTCCCACGCATCGGTATCGCGTACGGCTTGCAGCAACCGGTAATAGTCAGTCTTGGTGCGCACGATATGGCTGGAGAGGTAGAGCACCGGCACGTCGAGCAGGCCTTCCTTGACGAGGTACAGCACGTTGAGGATGCGCCCGGTGCGACCGTTGCCGTCGTAGAAGGGATGGATGCTCTCGAACTGGTGATGGATGAGGGCCATTTTGATCAGCGGATCGGCGGGGAAGTGTTCTGCGTCGTTGAGGAAACGCTCCAGATCGCCCATCAGTGCGACGATCTCTGCCGGGTTCTGCGGTGGCGTATAGACCGTTTGCCCTGCGCCGTTCTTCAGCGCCGTGCCCGGCAGCTTGCGGAAGCCGGCGTTGTTCTGTTCGAGTTCGGCCTGAATGGCGATGATGTGGTTGGCGGTGATCAGCCCGGTTTCCCGCACTTGGGCGTAACCGAGCATCAGCGCCTGCCGGTAGCGCTGCACTTCCTTGGCGGCGAGGTTCTGCGACGCTTCGGGCAGCACGTCTTCCCGGAACAGGTCGTCGTGCGTGGTGACGATGTTCTCGATCTCGGAACTGTCCTTGGCTTCCTGCAGGCCCAGCGTATTGATCAGGATGCCCTGATTCGGGATGGACGCGGCGATGCCTTTGAGTTCCGCCAGCTTGCGGCTGCTGGTGGTCAGGCGCTTGAGGATTGCAGCGCTGTCGAAACGGGTGGCGTCGAGTGTGTCGAGGGGAAGCAACGGAAACATCGCGAGGTGCCTTTCGGTCCGGGTCATGCAAGGCAAATTAAAGTCTGCTTTACATGATAGTCGCCATGTTTATAGAAAACGGGATTTTTTATACATATCGTGGCAACGTGTATAGAAAAAAGCGGTTTTTTAACAACAGCGCCCCGGATCGGGCGGGGCGATGAAAGCACCGATGATCAACCCGCTTTGCTGTTGCATCAATGTCATCCAAGGATCGGGCCTATGCCGGGTACCCCATCTCCCCAGCCAAACACCGAACCCCATTCACAAAAAACCGGAAGCTCGTCGACGTGTTTCGGTCGGCCACCAATGATTCGGCCATGGCTCTGGCCGCACTGCCTTTTTGGAAGCCCGGGATCAAGCGCGCCAGCTCCGCAGATGGTTTTTGCCATGCATCCGGATCGACAAAGCGCTTTTGTAACGCAGGGGAGCTCAATTTGCTATCGCCATAAGCTTCGGCCAGTGCCGATAGATCGCCGATGTACCAGCTCTCCAGTTCTTGGCAAACCAGCCGGATCAATGTGTCCGGCCGTCCGCTCTGCTGACACAAACGGACAAAACGGGCCTTCAGATCGACACACGCGGCGTTATCGTTATCGCGCAGGATCACAAACCGATCATTCGGAATGCGCCAAGCCTGCAGTTTGCGCGGAATGCTGGCGTCCAGATCACTCTTGCCCTCATGCTTGATGCACAAGAAATGTTCACCGGCCACCATGCCGGGAAAAAGTCTGGGAAGCAGCCCCTCCAACAAGGTCTTCATCGATGGTTCTTCCAGCAAAAAAATCATCCGACCCTGCATCAGTTCAGTCCCTCGAACAAACCCTGCTTCCAGAGATAGCCGGGCAAATCGCCCGCCTCATTCAACGCCACCAGTGTTTCTGAATCGCTGACCTTGGTGATCTGGGTAAATCCTGCCGCCTTGCGCAGGCAATAAATCTCCGAAAGTGCCAGGGCATTGAGAAAATCCGGCGAGTGGGATGAGATAAAGACCTGCCCACCACGCAAGGCATAATCACGGAATTCTTCGGCCAACTCCGGCAGCAACTCCGGGTAAAGCTGATTTTCCGGCTCTTCGACAGCCAGCAGCGGATAGGGCTTGGGGTCGTTCAACAGCACTAGATAGGCAAACATCTTGATCGTGCCATCGGATACATGCCTCGCAATGAACGGATCTTTGAAGCTGCCATCCTGAAAGCGCAGTACCAGTCGGCCATCTTCGGTTGGTTTTGCTTCCACCAGCGAGACGCCCGGTACACGACGCTGCATCGAGGTCAGTACCCGTTTGAACCGGTCCGGGTAATGTTCAAAGAGATAATTGGCCACCAGCGGCAGATTGTCGCCGCGCGTTGACAGATGCTCGGCATAGCCGTCTTCCTGACTTGGGCGCGCCTCGGAAACATGAAAATCCGAGACATGCCAGTTTTCGATCATCAGGCGGAAAGCACTGGCCGCCTTGAATTTTTCGAACTGCCCCAAGCCCTTGATCGCCAGAATATCCGGCGCATCAAGTTCGTTGTACTCCTTGTTCAGCTCCTCATCCTGCTTGGAAAAATCTTCCTCGTTGGTGATTGCATAGCCGCTACCATTCGAGAAATCCAGAAAGTGAAACGGAGCGCCATACGCCCCCCGCTTGTAGCGCAAAATCTCACGCTCCACCACCGGGCGACCATCCGCTCCCGGCGCAATTTTCAGCAGGTAACTGACCAGGCGCTCCTTGCCGGTAATCTCCAGGCGGAACTGCAAACACAGCTCGATCGGCTCGTGCGCAAAGCCGCGGCTTGCCAACTCCTTGTACCCGCCCCGTTTGGAGACCGCCTTGCCTACATTCATGCTTAGCGCATCTTTCAGGAACGAGAACACATCAAACAGCGTCGATTTTCCTGTGCCGTTGGCGCCGACCAATACACACAGACGCGGGATGTGAGTGAGCTTCGTATCACGAAACAGGCGGTAATTCTTGATCTCGATGGATTCAATCTGCATGGCAAGACTCCGTGGGTACTGCGTAGCCATGAGGCATGTGGGCGTTCATTATTTCATTCTCCGGCAGTGGCGACCATGGCTTCGGCCTCGGGCAAGCGCAGTTGGCCGGAAATCAGGCGGGGGAGCAGCGTGTCGCGGAGGGTGGCGAGGGTTTGGGCTTGCTGAGAGGCAGAAAAAATCCGTTCTCGCAACAACGAAACCATGCTATCGAATGCTCCAAGTATGCAATCTGGAGGGGTAACGATCTGCAACCGGTACACATTGCTCCGGTTGAGCCCGGGCACCGCTCCATCTGTGTTCATGTTTTCAAGGCCGAGCGTTTGCAGCAAGTAATAGCAGTAGGTCAGTGGCTTATGTGCCTTGACGTAGAACACCGTATCAATTGGGAAGAACGGACGATCTTCCCAGTACAGGCTACCTACGGTTCCTTTGCGGCCGACAATAACCGAGGGACCAATAGCCAATGAGCTGTCGTGGTAGCCAGTGATGCCACCAGAGCCGTAAACAGGAACAGGCCCCTCCACCCGGTCGGCTGCCTTCAGAGCTTTTCCGTAGGCCAGCTCCGTCAGACTCTCAAGCTTGCTTACGAACCACCCCCTCGGCACCGCCCCCAATTCCGATTCCTCGAACTCATCCGGAAACAGCGCCGCCGTCGCCTCGTCCATGCCTTCCGGCGCGCGGCCGGCTTGCTTGGCGTGGACAGGGTCGAAATCGACGAACCACGACTTGAACAGCGCCTGCGCGATGGCTTCGAGCGTGGCGTTGGTTTCACGCAGGAGGGTAATGCGGTCGTCGAGGGCCTTGAGAACACCTGTGGCTGACCGCTGCAACGCAAAGGGAGGAATCCTAATCCCCAACTTCCGAAGTTCGCTCTGCTTTATCCCCAGTACCGTAGTTCCAGTCGCACGGGACTTGAGTTGTTCTTGCATTTCCTCCGTTTGGAACACATACAACAGGTAGGCGTTATCGAGAAAGCCGGCTTTCCCGCGCAAGGTGATGACCCGTTGAGCAAGTGCGACCTTCTCTCCACCAAGTTGCGCGACCTCGCCCAATGGAGCTTCTGTCGTCATTACCACGTCGCCTGAAAGCGGAATCCCCCTCCGCATCCACGAATCATATTCCTCAGGGGCGATAAACTCAGTCGGGGTTTCGATCCTCCCGCCCTTGATTACTTTCGCAGTCACCAATGGGACGCCAAATTCCGTTTTCTCGGGAGTCTTGCCCCGGTAGTCAATCAGGGCATCTAGGCAATCTTCAAGTGGAAGTATCGGCCACTCAGAACTCATACCCCAGCCCTCTCGTCTTCCTCCTGCCCGTCCAGACCCAGTTCGCGTTCGAGCCGCTCAACGCTCGGCAGTTTGTCGCGCAGGGCTTCGGGCAGGGCGTGAGTGAGTTCGTAGCTGGCGATACCCATCGGTTTGTGGATGTCGCTCACGGCGTATTCGGCGACCAGCCGGTCCTTGCTCTTGCAGAGCAGGAGGCCAATGCTCGGTTGGTCGCCTTCGTGGCGCAGGTGTTCGTCCACGGCCTTGAGGTAAAAGTTGAGCTTGCCGGCGTATTCCGGCTCGAAGTCGCCGGTCTTGAGTTCGATCACCACGTAGCAGTGCAGACGGGTGTGGTAGAACAGCAGGTCGAGGAAAAACTCGCGCTCCCCTACTTGCAGGGGAACTTGCCGACCGACATAGGCAAAGCCCGCACCGAGTTCCAGCAGGAACTGGCTGATGTGCTCGGTCAGCCCCAACTCCAACTCGCGCTCGCTGTGTTCTTTTGTGAGCGAGAGAAAATCGAAGAGATACGGGTCTTTGAGCGTTTGCGCGGCGAGATCGGAATGCGGCACGGGCAAGGTGTCGCCAAAGTTGGTGACAGCGCGCCCCTCGCGCTGCCACAGGCCGCTTTCGATCTGGTGCACGAGCACGCTGCGGCTCCAGTTGTGGGCTTGTGTGGCCTGCACGTAGTAGAGCGCCTCGTCGTGCTGCTTGCACCGGGTAATGATGGCGAGGTGGTGGCCCCAGGGGATGCCGAAGAACGGGAGTACGGGCTGCTGCGCATTTTGGGCAACAGGCTGTTGCCCAATTGCCGGAGACTCGGCGTAGAACGCGTACCACTGGCGAATGTATTTGAGATTGCGGAGCGAAAAACCGGCGATTTCCGGGAAATCGTGCATCAGATCAGCGCTGAGCTGCTTGAGAAAACCGCTCCCCCAATCCGCTTCTGCCTGCCGGGAAACGATATCCGCGCCCAGTTCCCAGTAAAACTGGAGCAAGGCAGTGTTGACGCTCACCGCCGCCTTGAGTTGCACCTGCTGAAAACGCGACTTTAGCGTTACCAGCCAGGTGCGATATTCGGCCTGACTCTGGATTGAATCAGAACTCATACCCCAGCCCTCCCAGTTTCTGTCGGATCAACTCGTCGAGTTCCGCACCCTTCGCCATCTGTTCTCCGAGCTTTTCGGTGAGCTTCTGCATCTTCTCGGCGAAGGCTACGTCGTCGTCCTCGACTTCTTCAGCGCCGACGTAGCGGCCGGGCGTCAGCACATGCCCGTGTTCGGCGATTTCGGCGAGGCTGACGCTGCGGCAGTAGCCGGGGATGTCACGGTAGGCGCTGCTTCCCTCATCCCAGCCCTTCTCCCGGCGGGAGAAGGGTTCCTGGTTTCCTTGATCATTTCCACCATGGCTACCTGTTTCCAGGAGGGCGGCGGGCTCTCGGCTCCCTCTCCCTCCGGGAGAGGGTTGGGGTGAGGGCGATGCTTCGACAAGGGCGCTGTAGACGGCTTCCAGCACGCTTTCGGTTTGCTTGAGCGCTTCGTCATTCCAGAAACGGAGTACCCGAATCCCCTTGCCTTTCAGGAAGGCAGAGCGGCGTTCATCGTGCGCGCGCCCCTTTGCATCATTGTGTTGCCCGCCGTCGAGTTCAACCGCCAGTTTGTGTTCGTAGCAATAGAAGTCGAGGACGTAGGGTTCCACGGGGTGCTGGCGGCGGAACTTGGCACCCGCCAGCCGGCGGTCCCGCAGCAGGAACCAGAGAAGGGTTTCGGCGTCGGTTTGTTTATGGCGGAGTTCTCGGGCGAAGACTTTGAGGTCTTCAGGAAGCCGGGGTTTTTGTGGCGTTTCCTCCCTCACCCCTGGCCCCTCTCCCGGTGGGAGAGGGGGAGAAACAGCGCGCCACGCGGCCACCGTACCGGCGATGCGCTCGATCACCTCGTCGGTCAGTTCGGACTGCACGCGGCTGATCATGCTGCCGAGTTTGCGCGCATCGATGAACAGGACTTCGCCTTGCCGCGTCTGTTTCTGCTTGGCGAGGAACCACAGGCAGGCGGGAATCTGGGTGTTGAAGAAGAGCTGGCCGGGGAGCGCGATCATGACTTCGACGACGTCAGCCTCGACCATCGCCCGCCGGATGTCGCCTTCGCTGTTCTGGCTGGAACTCATCGAGCCGTTGGCCAGGACGATGCCGGCACGGCCGGTCGGCTTGAGGTGGTAGAGCATGTGCTGCAACCACGCGTAGTTGGCGTTGCCGGCGGGCGGCGTTCCATACTCCCAGCGCGGGTCGCCTTCAAGGCTGCCGTGCCACCAGTCGCTGATGTTGAACGGCGGATTGGCGAGGATGAAGTCGGCGCGCAGGTCGGGGTGCTGGTTGCGCGTGAAGGTGTCGGCCGGTTCCCGTCCGAGGTTGAAGTCGATGCCGCGCAGGGCGAGGTTCATCGCCGCGAGGCGCCACGTCGTCGGGTTCGATTCCTGCCCGTAGATCGATACGTCGCCGAGCTTGCCGCCGTGCGCTTCGATGAATTTCTCCGATTGCACGAACATGCCGCCTGAGCCGCAGCAGGGGTCATAGACCTTGCCGTGGTGCGGCGCGAGGACAGCAACCAGCGTCTTGACGATGGAGGCCGGCGTGTAGAACTGCCCGCCCTTTTTGCCTTCGGCGCTGGCGAACTGGCCGAGGAAGTATTCATAGACCTGCCCGAGCACGTCGCGGGCCTGACTGGCGTTATCGCCGAAGCCGATGGTCGAGATCAGATCGACGAGTTCGCCGAGCTTGCCGTCGGGCAGCTGGGCGCGGGCGTAGCGTTTGTCGAGGATGCCTTTCAGCCTGGCGTTCTCGGCTTCGATGGCGGCGAGCGCGTCGTCGATGCGCTTGCCGATGTCCGGCTGCTTGGCGGCGGCGCGCAGTGTTTCCCAGCGCGCGGCTTCGGGCACCCAGAAGACGTTGACGGCGGTGTAGTAGTCACGGTCTTCGAGTTCGTCGGCCAGCAGGTCGGGATCGTCGAGGTAGTACTCGTCGGCCGGGTCGGCGAAGCGGCCGGCGAGTTCGGCCTGCCGGGCGGCGAAGGTGTCGGAGATGTACTTGAGGAAGATCAGGCCGAGGACAAGGTGCTTGTATTCGGCGGCGTCCATGTTGGCGCGCAGCTTGTCGGCCGCGGCCCAGAGGGTTTTCTTGATGTCGTCGAGCATTTTTCTGTTGTTGTGTGAGGCGAGTTCGGATTATGACCCGGGGAGGCGGGTGCCGGTGAAAACCAATTTTCTCCTGGCACGTGCAACAGGAAAGTTGTCGAAGTTGTCGCTGTGGGTTGTCGATGTTGTTGCAAAAAAAAGAGCGAGGGGTACGTGCGTATACTCCGTGGCAGATACATCGAGGGGGTTTGACACCTCCCCGAGAGAGCAAGCCTGTGCGTATTCAGGTTGTCGAGTACGACGCGAATGACCTCGGCGTCGGGATAGGCGGCGACGATGTGCCGCATGCAGTGCGCGAATTCGACCTTGGTGCGCCGTTCCATGATCAAGACATCGCGCCAGCCCCGCTTGGGTTCGCAGATCATCATCAGATCGCGCACGCCGTTGCGTTGATACTCGGTGTCCTGACGCGCCGGCTTGCCGGGTTCAGCCGGCAGCGGTTCGCCCACTTCCCCAATCAGTTGCTTCGGACTTTCGTCGAAGCACACCACAGGGCGGGTCGGGTCATTGTAAATGTCAATAATCCTGAAAAACTCAGTTCTTCACCGCAAAGGCGCAAAGGGCGCGAAGGTTCGCAAAGAAAATCAAAGCGCTACGCGAACGGCGCGTATCTTCCGTAGTCACCCATGGGGTGAATGATCAAGTACGACCCACCTGTTGTTTCCTTTGCGATCTTTGCGACTTCGCGCCTTTGCGGTGAGATTTTCAGGTCCAGTCCACGTAGAGCCGCGCTTCAATCTTCCTGCTGGCAGTAGGCGATGAAATCGCTCATTCCGGACGTTCCTCGATCAACTACGAATGCAACGAGCAAACCACCCGCTTCACCGCCGGATCATCCGGGTGCGGGTGGATGGTGAAGCCGAGCGATCCGACGAGCCGGAACATCTTGGTGTTCTGCGACAGGACGTCGCCAACGATCGCGCGATAGCCCTTGATGCGTGCCGATTCGATCAGCGCGCTCATCAGCTTGCGGCCGATGCCGTGCTTCTGCCAGGCGTCGGCGACGGCGAGGGCGAACTCCACCGTTTCGCCGTCCGGGTTGGTGACGTAGCGCGCGACGGCGATCTGCACCGTCTTGCCGTCCTTTTCCGGCAACGTGGCGACGAGCGCCATCTCGCGGTCGTAGTCGATCTGCGTGAAGCGCACGAGCATCGACTGCGTGAGTTCGCGCAGGGTGTCCATGAAGCGGTAGTACTTGCTCTCGTCCGAGAGGTTCTTGACGAAGTCCTGTTCCATCTCGGCGTCCTCGGGGCGGATCGGGCGGATGGTGATGACCAGCCCGTTCGGCTGCTCCCATTCCTGTACGAGGTGCGACGGGTAGGGGTGGATCGCCATGTGCGAGTAGCGGTCGCCGCTCGTTGCCGCGTGGTCGATGACGATGCGCGCGTCGGCGGCGATGGCGCCATTCTCGTCGACGATCAGCGGGTTGAGGTCGAGTTCCTGCAGCCACGGCAGTTCGCAGACCATCTCGGAGATATGCAGCAGCACGTCTTCGAGCGCCTCCATGTTGATCGGCGGCATGTTGCGGAACTCACCGAGAAGCTTCGCCGCACGCGTCGAGCGGATGAGATCCTGCGCCAAGTACTGGTTCAGTGGCGGCAGGGCGACGGCGCGGTCGCTGAAAATCTCGACCTCGGTGCCGCCGGCGCCGAAGGTGATGATCGGTCCGAAGGTCGGGTCGCGCTCGACGCCGATCATCAGCTCGCGGCCGTTCGGCCGGGCGAGGTAGGGCTCGATCGAGACGCCGTTGATGCGCGCGTTCGGGTGCCGTTTCTGCACGACCTCGATGATGTCGTGGTAGGCGTTGCGTACCGATGGCGCGTTGGTGATGTTCAGCCGCACGCCGCCGGCGTCGCTCTTGCGCACGAGGTCGGGCGAGTCGACCTTCATGGCGACCGGGAAGCCGATCTGCTCGGCAAGCAGCAAGGCCTCGGTCGGCGTGCGCGCGACCATCGTCTGCGCGACCGGGATGCGGAAGGCGCGCAGGATGGCCTTCGACTCCATCTCGGAGAGCACCTTGCGATGCTCCTGCAACACGGCCTCGACCAGCATCTTGGCGCCTTCGGTCTCCTGCGGCGAGATGCTCGCCGCGCCGTAGGGTGTTTGCAGCAGCAACGTCTGGTTACGGTAGTAGGTCGAGATGTGATAGTAGAGTTCGACCGCCGTCTCCGGCATGCGGAAGGCCGGGATGCCGGCGTTCTCCATCGCCAGCCGGCCTTCCTCGACGTGCTCCTGACCCATCCAGCAGGCGATGATCGCCTTCGGCGTGGCGTTGCTGACCTCGATGACGGCTTGCGCGACTTCGGTCGGCTGCGTCATCGCCTGCGGCGCGAGCATGACGAGCACGCCGTCGACGCCGTCGTCCTGCGCGACGCTGAGGATTGCGTCGCGATAGTGGTCCGGCGTGGCGTCGCCGACGATGTCGACCGGGTTGCTGCGCGACCAGTTGGTCGACAGCTTGCTGTTCAGCGCCTTCATCGTGTCGGCCGACAGCTCGGCGAGCGGGATGTCCATGTCGCCGGCGCGGTCGGCGGCCATTGCGCCCGGTCCGCCGCCGTTGGTGACGATCGCCAGGCGTTTGCCCTGCGGGCGGAACTTCGACGCCAGCGCTTTCGAGGCGTAGAAGAGCTGGCCGATGGTCTTCACGCGCACCACGCCTGAGCGCCGGATCGCCGCATCGAAGACGATGTCCGAGCCGGCGAGCATCCCCGAATGCACCTGCACGGCGGCCGAGCCGGCGGCGTGGCGGCCGGCCTTGAGCAGGATGATCGGCTTGATGCGCGCGGCCGAGCGCAGCGCGCTCATGAAGCGGCGCGAGTTCCGGATGCCTTCGATGTAGAGCAGGATGTAGTGCGAGCGGTTGTCGTAGACGAGGTAGTCGAGGATTTCGCCGAAATCGACGTCGGCCGTGCTGCCGAGCGAGATGACCGACGAAAAGCCGACCTTGTTGCTCGCCGCCCAGTCGAGCACCGCCGAGCAGATGGCGCCGGATTGGGAGACCAGCGCGAGGTTGCCGACGCTGGCGGTGACGCGGGCAAAGGTCGCGTTGAGGCCGATTTCCGGGCGGATGATGCCGAGGCAGTTGGGGCCCAGCACGCGCACGCCGTAGCTGCGGGCGATCTCCATCGTCTTGCGCTCAAGCGCGGCGCCGGTGTGGCCGGATTCCGAAAAACCGGCGGAAATGATGATGATGTTCCTGATGCCGCTGCGCCCGCACTGCTCGACGATCTCGGGCACTGTTTTGGGCTTGGTGGCGATGACCGCGAGTTCGACGCGCGCGCCGATGTCCTCGATCGACTTGTAGGCCGCGATGCCGTGGATCGACTCGTGCTTCGGGTTGATGGGGTAGAGCCGGCCCTTGTAGCCTGAATCGAGAATGTTCCTGAAAATGACGCTGCCGACCGAGTTCTCGCGTTCCGATGCACCGATCACGGCGACCGTTTTTGGCTCAAAAAGACTGGTGAGATAGTGGCGTTCGAGCATCGGAGTTCACCCCTCGGTTAATCAGTTTTTTTGCGTCGATCGGCCGTGTGTCCGGCCCGGCTTTTTACGCGGTTATCGTACTCTCGATTTGTATATTGGAAGTCAGCGTTCGATACACCGGGCACTTGTTGGCGATTTCGAGCATGCGCTGGCGCTGTTCGGGCGTCAGATCGCCCTCCAGCGTGATGATGCGTTCGATGCGGTCGACCGGCGGCTGATCCGCCGCGCGAATCTTCTCGTGCCGCAGATCGACGTGCACGCGCTTGAGCGGCAGCTCCTTGTGCTCGGCGTACATGCGCAGCGTCATCGACGTACAGGCGCCGAGCGCCGCCAGCAGGAAGTCATAAGGTGCGAGACCGGCATCGTCGCCGCCCGCGTGGACGGGCTCGTCGGCGATCAGTACGTGTCGGCCGGATAAAACGTTCTGCTGATAACGACCGGCACCGTTTTCACTGACAGACAGATGGGAGGCGTGATTGTTGTCGCTCATGGTGGCTATTCCTTGAAAGTCTGGCGGATTGATTCGGCAAGTTGCACAACGCCGGTCGGTGTCAGGTCGTCGCAGGCAAAGCTCGTCGGCGAACCGAGGCCGGTGAAGTTGCTGTTTTGCGACCGATGGTAGAGCGGGTCGTAATGCAGTTCGAGCAGTTCGGCAACGAGCGCGCGCCACTGTCCGTTGTCGACGTAGCCGAGCCAGCGCTCGATCGTTTCCCGGCTTTGCAGCTTGCGCAGGGAATCGAGGCGCGAGCGCAGCCACTCGGGGTCGCGCAGGAAGTAGTCGTAGTCGCGCAGCAGGAAGTCGACGCGTGCGTCAAACGCCGCCTCGATGTTGATGCATTCGCCCTGGCGCATCGTTTCGAGCAGGGCGTCGGGGACATGGATCTTGCCGATGCGCCGGCTTTCCGCCTCCACGAACACCGGGCGCGTCGGGTCGAGCGCGCGCAAGGCCGCGAGCAGGCGCGTCTCGAACATCTTTTGTGACGGCTGCTCGGTGCCGGGCAGGACGCCGAGGACCGAACCTTTGTGACAGGCGATCTCCTCCAGGTCGAGGACCGGTTCGCCGGCCTGTGCCAAGGCCTGCAGGACGCGACTCTTGCCGCTGCCGGTGGCGCCGCAGACGACACGGAACGTCAGCCGGCGCGGCAGTTCGGCCAGCTGCTCGATGACGAGCTGGCGGTACTCCTTGTAGCCGCCCTGCAACTGCTGTGCGTCCCAGCCGACGCGCCGGAAGATCAGCGTCATCGAGCCGCTGCGCTGTCCGCCGCGCCAGCAGACGATGAGCGGCGTCCATTCCTTCGGCCGGTCCCGGAAGCTGTGGCGCAAGTGGTGCGCGATGTTCTCGGCGACGTAGGCCGCGCCGATCTTCTTGGCGGCGAACGGCGACTCCTGCTTGTACAGCGTGCCGACCTCGATGCGCTGTTCGTTGTCGAGCACCGGGCAATTGATCGAGCCGGGGATGTGGTCTTCGGCGAACTCGGCCGGGGTGCGTACGTCGATGATTTCGTCGAACTGGCTGAACTCTTCAAGGCGTTCGATCTTGATGACGCCGTGTCTTCCGGTACTCATTGGTTGGCTGTTCTTGTATTCATTTCAATAGCGGTGCGAGGCCTTGCCACACCGTTTCGAGCAGCATCGGCTGCGCTTCGGCCGTCGGGTGCAGGTTGTCGGCCTGAAAAAGCTCGGGCCGGGTGGCGACGCCGTCGAGCAGGAAGTCGACGAGCGCCGTCTTCTTTTCCCTGGCGACGGCCGCGAACGCCTCATGGAACTGCGTCGCGTAAGGGCCGTAGTTCGGCGGCAGGCGCTGGCCGACGATCAGCACGCGCGCATTTTTCTTCTGTGCGGCATCAGCCATCGCCGCCAGGTTGTCGCGCATCGTCTTCACCGGCAGGCCGCGCAGGCCGTCGTTGGCCCCGAGCGCAATCACGACGACGGCGGGTTCGCTCTTCTCCAGCGCGGCCGCAAGGCGTGTGCGCCCGCCGCTCGTGGTCTCGCCCGAGATGCTGGCGTTGGCGACGCTATAATCGAGCCGCTCTTGCTTCAGGCGCTTGGCGAGCAGGCTCGGCCAGGCCGCGTCCTGCGGGATGCCGTAGCCGGCCGAGAGCGAGTCGCCGAAGACGAGGATGTTGCGAGCGGCCCACGTCGTCGAGGCGGCCGCGGCCAGACTGGCCAGAACCAACACCTGGATCAGCGATCGAACGAGCGAACTAAAAGGAAAACGCACCATGGTTGCAGATCAATCAAAGGTTATCGAGGTCAGCCGTCTGACCAAGCGTGTCGACAACGGCGGCGAACCGTTAACCATTCTGCACGAGAATTCCTTTTCCGTCGCGGCGGGGGAGACGGTCGCGATTGTCGGCGCGTCCGGTTCGGGTAAGTCGACGCTGCTTGGCCTGCTGGCCGGGCTTGACCTGCCGACGAGCGGTTCGGTCAGCCTTGCCGGCGAGCACCTCGCCAACCTCGACGAGGACGCGCGCGCCATGCTGCGCGGCCGTCTGCTCGGTTTCGTCTTCCAGTCGTTCCAGCTCTTGCCATCGCTGAACGCGATGGAGAACGTGATGTTGCCGCTCGAACTCGCCGGAACGGCCAATGCGCGCGCCGAGGCGGAGTTCTGGCTGAAGCGCGTCGGCCTCGCGCACCGTCTGCGTCACTACCCGAAACACCTCTCCGGCGGCGAGCAGCAGCGCGTGGCGATCGCGCGTGCCTTCGCGCCCAAGCCGCACCTGATCTTTGCCGATGAGCCGACGGGCAACCTCGACGCGGCCACCGGGCATCAGATCATCGACCTGATGTTCGCGATCAACGCCGAGCGCGGCACGACGCTGATTCTGGTGACGCACGACGAAGAAATCGCAGCACGCTGTGGACGGCGCCTGCGCATGCACGCTGGCGAGATTGCCGAAGTCGTGGGCGACTGAAGCGCAATACCGAATAACGCTTGCCAAGGTATTACCTTTGGCATAGCGTGCAGCGTAGGTGACCCACGTCATGAAAGGGAGCCGATGAGCGCAATGGCAGAGAGTTCCGGATTGAATCTGGTGCAGAACGGCGAGTGTCTTCTCGCGAAGCTGACGCCGGTCGCCGAACGTTCCGCGCTCGACGCGGATGGCCTGAAGGCGCTGCTGCACGAGGCCGGCTTCGGAAAATGGGCCGTGTCCGAAACGGCGACAGCGACCCTGCTCGAGCGTTATGCCGATGCATCGGCCGAGCTTGAGATTGAACTGGCGAAGTCTTCGGACGCCACTTTTTCCCTCGAAATCGCCGAGGATGCGATGCAGGTCTGGCTGAGCGTCGTCCCGGCACACGGCGGCAAGCCCTTGCTGTCCGACGCGATTTTCATGGCGCTCGGCGAAGCCGGCGTGACGTACGGCATTGATCCGGCCGCAGTGGATGCGGCTTGTTCCCTCGAACATCCCGAGCGCGTACTGATCGCCTCCGGTACGGCGCCGGTCAATGGCGATGACACGCGATTCGAGCTGCTCGTGGCCGAGGCGCGTGATCGCTCGCCAAGGGTCAATGCGCAGGGCTTGATCGATTTTCGCGATCTTGGCGCGATTCCGTCCGTATCGGCCGACGAAGCGCTGATGCGCCGCGTTCCGCCGACGACCGGAACCGCCGGCCGCAACGTGCGCGGCGAAGTCCTCGAGCCGGCACCGGGCAAGAACGAAGGGTTCTCAGAGGCGCTGATCGGTGCCTGCGTGGCGAAGGATGATGCCAACCTCCTGCGTGCCGTTTTCAGCGGCCAGCCTGTTCATTGCGGCAACGCGGTGAACGTCGAGCAGGTGCTGCGCATCCGCAACGTCAACGTGGCGTCAGGAAATATCTCCTTTGACGGGACGGTCACCGTCGAAGGCGAGGTCATGCCGGGGATGAAGGTGCGCGCCACCGGCGACATCATCATCAGCGGTGTCGTTGACGGCGCCGAGCTCGACGCCGGCGGTGACATTCGCATCGGTGGCGGCGTCATTGCCAAGGCGCACGTTCGCGCCGGCGGCTCGGTATCCGTGCGCTTCGTCGAGAACGCGTCGGTCACGGCGGGAACAACCCTCGCCATTGAAGATACGGCGCTGCAGAGCGAACTGCAGGCCAACAACCAGATCCTCGTCGGACTCAAGTCGACGCAGCGCGGCCGTCTGGCCGGTGGTTCCGCGCGCGCGATGCTGCTGATTCGCACGCCGATTCTCGGCTCGGCGACCGGCGGCGTGACCAAGCTCTTGCTCGGCGTCAATCCGGTGCTCGAAGCCGAATATCAGGCGCTGGCGCACAAGATCGACAAGCAGCGCGAGGACGAGCAGAACCTCGACAAGCTGGTCAAGCACCTCGCACGCCAGGGCGACAAGGCGCCTTTGCTTGAGCGCGCGAAGGCGTCGTGGGAGCAGGCGGTCAAGGCGTGGGGCCGCTTGCTGCCGCAGCGTGACGAACTGGAACGACAGCTTGCCCTGATCGCCGGAGCGCGGATCGAGGTCGGCATGGAAGTGGCGGGCGCGGTCGACGTAACGCTGGGCAAAAAGGTGCTGCGCCTGCGCAAGCCCTATCAGACCGGGACGTTCTCAGTCGAAGGCGAGCGGTTCATGTATACCGATGCGCAAGGGAACTCGACCCCGGCGGTTTGAACGCTCGCGTCAACGGAGTCGCCCCTTGTCGCGTTCTTTGCTCAAAATCGTTCAAACCGGCATGTACAGGAGTGATGAAGTGAATTTTGGTAGATCGATCCAATGGGCCGCCGCGCTACTGTTGCTGGTCGCGGGCACCATTTCGGATGCGTCGAATGCCTGGGCCGACCATCGGCATCGCCACGGAGGCGTGCGCTACGGCGTCGGCGTTGGCGTTATGGTGGCGCCGCGCTGGGATCCGTGGTTCTGGGGGCCACCCTACTACCCGTATACGCCGTATCCGCCGGTGATCATCGAGCGAGCGCCGCCCGTTTATATCGAACAGCCGCAGGCCGTTCCACAGCCGGCGCCGCAACCGGCGTACTGGTACTACTGCGCGGAATCGAACAATTACTACCCGTATGTGCAGCGTTGTCCGTCGGGTTGGGATCGGATCGAGCCGCAACCGGGCGATTTGCGCTGACGATACGGCAAAGAAGACAGGGAAGATTCATGCAGACAAGGAAATTGGCAAGACGCTCGCTCGCGGCATCGCTACTCGTGTCGTTGAGCGCCTGCTCGACGATTCCCACGGCGCCAAGCATTCTGGCGCTGCCGGGTACCAACCGGACCTTCGACTCGTTCCGTGCCGACGACCAGGACTGCCGGCTCTATGCGTCGCGACAGATCACCGTGCCCGTTACCGATCCGGGCGTGCAGTCGGCAGTCGTCGGTACGGCGGTCGGCGCGGCGGCCGGTGCGGCCATCGGTGGGCAACAGGGTGCAGCGGTCGGTGCCGGGACGGGGCTGTTGATGGGCAGTGCGGTCGGGGCTGACAGCAACCGGGAATACACCTACGGGACGCAGCGCCAGTACGACCACGCCTACATCCAGTGCATGTACGGGCGCGGACACAAGGTGCCGGTCTCGGCCGAATTCGCGAAAAATCTGTCGCAGTCGCCGGCCGCTCCCGCGCGCAGCGGAAACTATCCGCCACCACCGTCGTCCGAGCCGCCGCCCGATTACGTGCCGCGCTGATTTGCCGGCTTATGCCAGAATCGCCCGCGCTGCACTGACGCCGCTGCGCACCGCGCCTTCAAGCGTCGCCGGATAATCGGCACAGACGTAGTCACCGGCCAGCCAGAGTCCGCGAATCGGCGTTCGAGAGGTCGGGCGCGGCAGGTTCGGCCGGCATGAGAACGTCGCGCGCCGTTCGCGGATGACGCGGTGCCAAGTCGGGCGGGGCAACTGTTTCCCCAACGCTTGTTCGAGCTCGCCGTGCAACGTTTGCATCAGCGCGTCGTTGTCCTGTTCGTCCCACGCGCCGCGGGCGCTCAGTACGAACGCCAGAAGCGTCCGGTTGCCGTTTGCGTCGTTTGCACTGCCCGATCCTTCCGGGGCGCGTTTGAATACCCATTGCCCGAGGCGTCCGCTCCTCCCGTCATCGAGCCCGAGCATCGGGCAAGGCAGCGACACTTTTGCGGAGTACGCGGCGTAGACGGTCCCGATCGGCTCGAAGCTGTACTGTTCGAGTTGGCGGGCAATCGGCGCGGTACTTTCGATCTGCCCGAGAAGACCCGCTGCGTGTTGCGGGGCGACGGCGAGGACGAGGTGATCGAACTGTTCGCCATGAATCGTCAGGTCTGAACCGATTGTTTCAATGCGGGAAGAAAGGCGGATACGACCGCCGCTTTTCTCTATGAACTGGCCCGCGGCGTCCGGAAAAATCCGGCTCAGGTCGCTATGCGGCAACAGAAGGTCGGTATCGGCCTGCTGACCGCCCAGGCTGTCGCGCAGCACGTTGGCGAAAATCCGGGCCGAGGCATGCGCCGGTGCCGTGTTCAGGGCCGCGATGCACAGCGGTTCCCACATGAATCGGCGCAAGTGTCCGGATTGCCGGTGCCGATCGAGCAGCGCCGCCACCGAACAATCGTTGTCAAGCCGATACCCGGCCGACTGCAGCGAGCGCATGAAGCGCGCCGCCGAGAGCTTTTCGCGAAGGCTGAGTCCCTTGGCGCGCAGGAGTCCGAGCGCGAGATTGAATGGCGCCGGCAAACGCGGCAACTTCAGGAGAAAGCCGCCGGCCGGATGATTCAATTCGAGCGGAAGCCGGTGCAGCAGTTCTTCCGGATTTCGGCCCACTTTCTCCATCAGGCGCAGCGTTTCGCGATAGGCGCCAATGAGGATGTGCTGGCCGTTGTCGAGGTGCAGACCGTTGATTTCGACGCTTCGCGCGCGTCCGCCGAGTCGCCGCGCCGCTTCGAACACGGTGACGTTCATGCCCTTGGCTGCCAGTTCGACCGCGGTCGTCAGACCGGCCCAGCCGCCGCCAATGACCGCGACCTTCAACCCTTGATCCAGGTGCGCCAGGCGATCCACAGTTTGCGGATCGGCGTTAGCGACGTGCGCTGGCTGAGTACGAGGCAACCATCGTTCTTGATTTCTTCGAGCAGCGTGCGATAGATCGCGGCCATCACCAATCCGGGCCGCTGCATCTTGCGGTCAAGGGCCGGCAGCATGTTCATCGCCTGCGCGTAGTACTGCTCGGCGCGCTCGATCTGGAATTCCATCAGTTTGCGGAAATTGTCCGAGTGGCGAGCGTTCAGGATATCGGCGACCGGGACCTCGAAACGCTTGAGTTCGTCCATCGGCAGATAAACGCGTCCGCGCCGCGCGTCTTCGCCGACGTCGCGGATGATATTGGTCAGCTGGAAGGCCATCCCCAGGTCGTGCGCGTACTTCAGCGTTTTGCGATCCTGATAGCCAAAGATCTCGGCGGCGAGCAGGCCGACGACGCTGGCGACGCGGTAGCAATAGAGCGACAGCGCCTTGAAGTCGAGGTAACGCGACTGCTGCAGATCCATCTCCATGCCGTCGATGATCTCCAGGAGCTGCTCCTGCGGTACGGCGAATTCGGCAATGACCGGCACCAGCGCCTGCGTCACCGGGTGCTCCGGCTTGCCGGTGTAGAGCTTGGCGACTTCCTGCCGCCACCAGGCGAGCTTGGTACTGGCGATCTGCAGATCCTGGCATTCATCGACGACGTCGTCGACTTCGCGGCAAAAGGCGTAGAGCGCGGTGATCGCCCGTCGCCGGTTCGGCGGCAGGAACATGAAGCTGTAGTAGAAGCTCGATCCGCTCGAAGCGGCCTTTTGCTGGCAGTATTCTTCAGGAGTCATCTTGTGCGCCCGTTCAGGAAGCCGCGATTTTCACACAGTTCTCACATCAGCAACGAGCGGCCGCCCATGAGCAACCAGTCCGCCGGTCCGAGGCGCGGGCGGCGCCGGAATACATCGCCGTTGGCGCGCTGTATGCGTTCAAGGATGCGCAGTCCGCCCTGAACCGTCAGCCGGATTTCCCAGCCCATGCGTCCGGGTAGCCGCCGGACGAGCGGTGCGCCTTCGAGCATGAGCGCGCGTGTACGTTCGATCTGGAAGTCGAGCAGGGCGATCCAGCAGGCGTCGCAATGGCCGTCGGCGATCTGCTTTTCATCAACACCGAAATGCGCAAGATCGGTTTGTGGCAGATAGACGCGGTTCTTCGTCCAGTCGACGACGACGTCCTGCCAGAAATTGATCAGTTGCAGCGCCGAACAAATGCAGTCGGAACGGCGCAGGTCATCGTCTGCGGTGCGTCCGACGAGATGCAACATCAGCCGTCCCACCGGGTTGGCCGAACGGCGGCAGTAGTCGAGCAGTTGCGCATAGTCGTCGTAGCGTTTTTTGACGACGTCCTGCGCGAAGGCGTCGAGCAGATCGCGGAACAAGGCTATCGGCAACTTACAGGTGCGAATGACTTCCGCGAGGTCGCAGAACAGCGTGTTCGACGAGCTCTCGCCGCGTTCGATGCGATCGAGCTCGGCCGTATAGGCGGCAAGTCCGGCCAGCCGTTCCGCATTCGTAAGCGCTCCCTCGTCGGCGATGTCGTCGGCGCTGCGCGCAAACCGGTAGATTGCTTCCACCGGACGACGCAAGCGGGCGGGCAGCAGCAGCGAAGCGACAGGAAAGTTCTCGTAGTGGTCGACGGACATGGGAGCGAGATCTGTGTGGCGCTCGGCGTATCGAATGAACGTGAGCGGCTGACAGTATAGGTCGATCTCGGGTAAGATGCCGGATTGCGCGAGAGTGGCGGAATTGGTAGACGCACTGGATTTAGGTTCCAGCGCCGCAAGGCGTGGGGGTTCGAGTCCCTTCTCTCGCACCAAATTGACGGATCAACTGAGCGGCGCCGAGCGGTACTTGGGGAACACTCGGCCCGAATTTACAAGACTTCAAGGACTCTCAATGGAAACGAACGCAACCACCACCAACGCCGAAACCGAAGCCGCGCAGCTGACCAACGCACTTGAGCGTCGCCTGGACTTGCTGGTGGCGATCGAGGAACTTGAAAAGGACATCGACCAGCGCCTGAAGCGCATCGGCAAGAACTTCAAGATGCCGGGTTTTCGTCCGGGCAAGGTGCCGGCGAACATCGTCAAGCAGCAGTATGGCGAGCAGGCGCATTTCGATGCGCTGAACGAGGCGCTCGAGCGCGCGTTCGGCGAAGCCGCCAAGTCGCAGGAGTTGCGCGTTGCCGGCAATCCGAGAATCGAGCCGAAGACGACCGATAGCTCGACGCATCTCGAGTTCTCTGCCGTCTTCGAGGTGTATCCGGAAGTCAAGCTCGGCGATCTGTCCGGCGTTGAAATCGAGCGCGCAGCACTTGAAGTGGGTGCCGCCGAAATCGACAGCACCATGACGGTCCTGCGCAAGCAGCGCGTTCGTTACGAGCCGGTCGATCGCGGCGCGGCGAAGGACGATCGCGTGACGATCGACTTCCTCGGCAAGAAGGACGGCGAGCCGTTCGCCGGCGGACAAGCCAAGGACTATCCGTTCGTGCTCGGTGCCGGCTCCATGCTGGCCGACTTCGAAAATGCCATCTATGGCCTGAAAGCTGGCGAAAGCAAGACCTTCGAAATGACCTTCCCGGCCGACTACCTTTCGAAGGAAATCGCGGGTCAGACTGTTTCGTTCGAGATCACCGTCAAGGAAGTGCGCGAGCCGATCCTGCCGGAAATCGACCCTGATTTTGCCAAGGAACTCGGTGTCGAGGATGGCGATGTCGAGAAGATGCGCGCCGAAATCGAGACCAACCTCAAGCGCGAAGTGAGCAAGCGCCTGCAGGCAAAGGTCAAGGATCAGGTGATGGAAGCGCTGCTCAAGACCAACCCGATCGACGTGCCGAACGCGCTCCTCGAAATGGAAATCCAGCGTCTGATGCAATCCGCGCGTCAGGACATGGAACAGCGCGGCGGCGCCAAGATGAAGGACTTCCCGATGCAGCGCGAATGGTTCGTTGACCAGGCCAAGCGCCGCGTCAGCCTCGGGTTGATCCTGTCGGAAATCGTCAAGGTCAACAAGTTGCAGGCCCAGCCGGATCAGATCAAGAAGATCGTTGAGGACTCTGCTCAGAGCTACGAGCACCCGGAAGAAGTGATCCGCTGGTACTACGCCCAGCCGCAACGTCTGCAGGAAGTCGAAGGCGTTGCCATCGAGGACAACGTGGTTGCCTGGGCGCTTTCGGCGTCCAAGGTTGTCGAAAAGCCGATCGCTTTCGACGAATTGATGGGACATAAGGCCTAAAGGCCTGAGCGGGCAAGAATACTTGCCCGCAACTAGAGGAGCTGGAATGAGTCTGGATCGTTTTGAATCAGAAAACCGCTGGGATCCGCAAGCGCTGGGAATGGTGCCGATGGTCATCGAGCAAAGCGGCCGGGGCGAGCGCGCTTACGACATCTATTCGCGTTTGCTCAAGGAGCGCGTCGTCTTTCTGGTCGGACCGGTCAATGACGTGACGGCCAATCTGGTCGTCGCCCAGCTTCTCTTTCTTGAAGCCGAAAATCCCGACAAGGATATTCACTTCTACATCAATTCGCCGGGCGGTTCGGTCTCGGCAGGGTTGTCGATCTACGACACGATGCAATTCATCAAGCCGGACGTGTCGACGCTTTGTCTTGGCCAGGCGTGTTCCATGGGCGCGTTTCTTTTGACGGCGGGCGCGAAGGGCAAGCGCTTTGCGTTGCCCAATTCGCGCGTGATGATCCACCAGCCGATGGGCGGTTTCCAGGGCCAAGCCTCGGACATCGCGATCCACGCCAAGGAGATTCTGTCCTTGCGCGCAAAGCTCAACGAAATCATGTCCCATCACACGGGGCAGCCGATCGAGCGCATCGAGCGCGATACCGATCGTGACAACTTCCTCTCGGCGCAGGAAGCAGCAGAATACGGTTTGATTGACAAGGTCCTGGCTGATCGCAGTGCGGTCTGAATCACGGCCGGCAATCGAACGCAATACGGAATGAGGTAGGCCGACATGGCTGAAAAGAAAAGCGGCAGCGAGAAATTGCTCTATTGTTCCTTCTGCGGCAAGAGCCAACACGAAGTCAAGAAGCTCATCGCCGGACCGTCGGTGTTCATCTGCGACGAGTGCATCGAACTCTGCAACGATATCGTGCGCGATGAGATATCGGCCGACGAAGGTGGCAAGGTCGCGAAGAGCGATCTGCCGACGCCGAAGGAAATTTCCGCGCTGCTCGATCAGTATGTGATCGGGCAGGAACAGGCCAAGCGAATCCTGGCGGTCGCGGTCTATAACCACTACAAGCGTCTGCGGCATCAGGGAAAATCCGCTGATGACGTCGAGTTGGCCAAGAGCAACATTCTGCTCATCGGTCCGACGGGATCGGGCAAGACGCTGCTTGCACAGACGCTGGCACGCATGTTGAACGTGCCATTCGTGATGGCTGATGCGACGACGCTGACCGAAGCCGGTTACGTCGGCGAGGACGTCGAGAACATCATCCAGAAGCTGCTGCAGAAGTGCGACTACGATACCGAGAAGGCGCAAAAGGGCATCGTTTACATCGACGAAATCGACAAGATCTCGCGCAAGTCGGATAACCCGTCGATTACCCGCGATGTGTCGGGTGAGGGCGTGCAGCAGGCGCTGTTGAAACTGATCGAAGGGACCGTTGCTTCGGTTCCGCCGCAAGGCGGGCGGAAGCACCCGAACCAGGATTTCGTCCAGGTCGATACGACCAATATCCTTTTCGTCTGTGGCGGTGCTTTTGATGGTCTTGATAAGGTCATTCGCAACCGCTCCGAAAAGGGCGGTATGGGATTCGGCGCCGAGGTCAAGAGCAAGGATGACAAGAAGGCGATCGGTGAAGTCCTGCGCACCGTCGAGCCGGAGGATCTGATCAAATTCGGTCTGATTCCCGAGTTGATCGGCCGCTTGCCGGTGGTCGCCACGCTCGAGGAACTGTCGCCCGAGGCGCTGGTACAGATTCTGATCGAGCCGAAGAATGCGCTGGTCAAGCAGTACCAGAAGCTGTTCTCGATGGAAGGTGTCGAACTGGAAATCCGTCCAGCCGCGATGACCGCCATCGCCAGGCGTGCGCTCGATCGCAAGACCGGTGCGCGCGGCCTGCGTTCGATTCTTGAGTCGGTTCTGCTCGATATGATGTATGAGCTGCCGGGCATGGAGAATGTCGCGAAGGTCGTCATCGATGAAAACGTGATCAGCAGCGATGCCAAACCATTGCTGATCTACGCCGATCAAGCCAAGGTTTCCGGTTCCAATTAACTTGTGACGTCGCCGGCCGCGCGTGTGCGCGGCTTGAAATACGACTTCGTGCCCCCAGATGGGTGGCTGAACCCATACCGATAGAGCACACCGATGTCTACGAATCCAGTCCTTCCTGCCGAATCCGTTGAACTGCCGCTGTTGCCTTTGCGTGACGTGGTGGTTTTCCCGCACATGGTGATTCCGCTGTTCGTAGGGCGGCCCAAATCGATCAAAGCCCTTGAAGTTGCGATGGAGTCCGGCAAGGGCATCCTGCTGGTTGCGCAGAAGTCGGCCGTCAAGGACGAGCCGGAAGCGGATGATCTTTACGGCATCGGCTGTGTTGCCAATATTCTTCAGATGCTGAAACTCCCGGACGGGACCGTAAAGGTTCTCGTCGAGGGTACCCAGCGCGCCCATGTCGATTCGATCGACTCGCGTGACGAGATGTTCGTCGCTACGGCACGGCCGGTGGTTGCCGAGGATGGGGTTGATCACGAGGTCGAAGCGTTGCGGCGTGCCGTGATTTCGCAGTTTGACCAGTACGTCAAGCTCAACAAGAAAATACCGCCTGAAATCCTGACCTCGATCGCCGGGATCGAGGAAGCTGGACGACTGGCCGATACCATCGCCGCGCACCTGCCGCTCAAGCTTGAGCAGAAGCAGGAAGTGCTCGAGATGTTCGAGATCCGTCCGCGCATCGAGCGCCTGCTTTCGCAACTCGAAACCGAAATCGACATCCTCCAGGTCGAAAAGCGTATCCGCGGGCGCGTCAAGCGTCAGATGGAAAAGAGCCAGCGCGAGTATTACCTCAACGAGCAGGTGAAAGCCATCCAGAAGGAGCTCGGCGAGGGCGAAGAGGGCGCCGACTACGACGAGTTGGAGAAAAAGGCCAAGGCTGCCGGTATGAGCAAGGAAGGCATGGCCAAGGTGCAAGCCGAACTCAAGAAGCTCAAGCTGATGTCGCCGATGTCGGCTGAGGCGACCGTCGTGCGCAACTTCATCGAAACGCTGATCAACCTGCCGTGGCGCAAGAAGACGCGCATCAGCAAGGATCTGGCCGAAGCCGGCAAGGTGCTCGACAAGGATCACTGGGGGCTGGAGAAAGTCAAGGAACGGATCATCGAGTATCTGGCCGTGCAACAACGCGTCGATCGCCTGAAAGCGCCGATTCTCTGCCTCGTCGGGCCCCCCGGCGTCGGCAAGACCTCGCTCGGCCAATCCATTGCCACCGCGACGGGGCGCAAGTTCGTGCGCATGAGTTTGGGCGGCGTGCGCGACGAGGCAGAGATTCGTGGCCACCGACGGACCTATATCGGCTCGATGCCGGGCAAGATCCTGCAGAACATGACCAAGGTCGCGGTCAAGAACCCGCTCTTCCTGCTCGACGAAGTCGACAAGATGGGGCAGGACTTCCGCGGCGACCCCAGTTCCGCGCTGCTCGAAGTGCTTGATCCGGAACAGAATTCGACGTTCGTCGATCACTACGTTGAAGTTGAATACGACCTCTCGGAAGTGATGTTCGTCGCGACCGCCAACACGATGAACATTCCGGCGCCGCTGCTCGACCGCATGGAGGTCATCCGTCTGTCCGGCTACACGGAAGACGAGAAGGTCAACATCGCCCAGCGCTATCTCGTGCCGAAGCAGATGAAGACGAACGGCCTCAAGAAGAACGAATTGACCGTCGCCGAAAGCGCGCTGCGCGATATCGTTCGCTATTACACGCGTGAAGCCGGCGTGCGTTCGCTGGAACGAGAGATTTCGAAGATCTGCCGCAAGGTGGTGAAGACGCTGCTGCTCAAGAAGACCCAGAGCAAGCTCGCGGTCAGTTCGCGCAACCTCGACAAGTTCCTCGGCGTGCGGCGCTACAGCTACGGCGTGGCCGAACGTGAAAACCAGATCGGCCAGGTAACCGGGCTGGCGTGGACCGAGGTAGGCGGTGAGTTGCTGACGATCGAGTCGGTCGTGTTGCCGGGTAAAGGCAAGACGATTACAACCGGCAAACTCGGCGAAGTCATGCAGGAGTCTGTGCAGGCCGCCTTGTCTGTCGTCAGGAAACGCGCGCGCGCTCTCGGGATTACGGACGACTTCTATCAGAAGAGCGACATTCACATCCATTTGCCTGAAGGCGCCATTCCAAAAGATGGTCCATCGGCGGGTATCGGCTTGTGCACGGCGCTTGTTTCGGTTCTGACCGGTATTCCCGTGCGCTGTGATGTGGCGATGACCGGTGAAATTACCCTGCGTGGCGAAGTCCTGCCGATTGGTGGTTTGAAGGAAAAGCTCCTGGCTGCCGTGCGTGGCGGGCTTGCCCGGGTCCTGATTCCGGAAGAGAACGTCCGCGACCTCGCCGAAATCCCGGATAACATCAAGAGCAAGCTTGAGATCATTCCCGTGAAGTGGATCGACCGGGTGCTCGAGCTGGCGTTGGAGCGCTTGCCGCAACCTTTGCCGGAGCAATCGGGCTCTCCGGTTGTTTCGGCCTCGGGCGACAGTGGCGCTACGCAGTCCATCGTGACCCATTGATTGACCGAGTTCGTGACGCCGGGTCCGTGTTCGCTTCACGCTGCAATCCGGTGCTGGTAAAGGCATCCAGGATGCTATAAACTCTCGGTCTTTCGTTTGTCGCGCAAACGACGGGTGCTTAGCTCAGTTGGTAGAGCGCTAGCCTTACAAGCTGGATGTCGGCGGTTCGAGCCCGTCAGCACCCACCAGAAAATCAAATACAGGCGCGTTTTGTTTCTTTGAAATGACGTGTTGCCAAGGAGTGGTAGTTCAGTTGGTTAGAATACCGGCCTGTCACGCCGGGGGTCGCGGGTTCGAGTCCCGTCCACTCCGCCAGCCCCTGAAGGCGAACGAAAGTTCGCCTTTTTTGTTTGTGCTTCGATTACTTGAATGAACTAACGGGCAATTATCATGTTCGACGCCGTACGCAATAACAAGAGAATCGTTCAGATCTTCCTCGGACTCATTACGCTTCCGTTCGCTTTCTGGGGCGTTGACTCCTACGTCCGGAATGCGGGTGCCGGTCGGGATATGGCCAGTGTCGCAGGCTCCAAGATATCCGTTCCGGAATTCGAAATGGCCCTGCGCGAACGGCAGGATCAGCTGCGCCAGACGATGGGCGAGAGTTTCAGTCCGGAAGTGATGAATACGCCGGAAGTCAGACTGGGTATTCTCAATTCCCTCGTCGACAAGCGCCTGTTGATGCTGGAGGCGAGCAAACAAGACCTGATGACCAGCGACAGCATGTTGCGCGACGTCATCCGGGCAATTCCGGGGCTGCAGGAAGATGGCAAGTTCTCGATGGCGCGCTACGAATCGGCACTGCGTTCGAAGGGTATGTCGCAGCAGCAGTTCGAGGCGCGGTTGCGCCAGGACCTGACACTTCAGCAACTGCTCGGTGGTGTGAGCGAAACGGCTTTCGTTTCAACGACGCAAGCCGACAACTTGCTCCGGCTTCAGCTCGAAGAGCGGCAGTTCAACGAGTTGCGGATTGCTTCAGAGCCGTACGCGGACAAGGTGAAGGTTGAAGCCGACGAAGTTCAGAAGTACTACGACGACAACAAGACCCGGTACGAAGTGGCCGAACAGGTCAAGGCGGAATATGTGGTCCTGTCGCTCGATGCGCTATTGAGCCAGGTGACGGTCAGCGATGCCGAGGTCAAGACCTGGTACGACGGTCACAAGGACCGCTACGAAGTGCCGGAAGAGCGTCGTGCGAGCCATATCCTGATCCTGGCGAAGCCTGACTCGGACAAGGAAAAGGCTAAAGCCAAGGCCGAGGAGGTGTTGGCGGAACTGAAGAAGTCGCCGCAGAAGTTCGCCGATCTGGCGAAGAAGTATTCGGAGGATCCTGGCTCGGCAGAGAAGGGCGGCGACCTCGGCTTCTTCGGGCGCGGCATGATGGTCAAGCCGTTCGAGGAAGAGGTCTTCAAGCAGAAGGAAGGCGATCTGTCCGGGCTGGTCGAGTCCGAGTTCGGCTATCACATCATCAAACTCACCGGAATCAAGGCGGCCAAGGTTCGTCCGCTTGAGGAGATCAAGGCCGAGATTGAAGGCGAGTTGAAGCGCCAGGCGGCGTCGCGCAAGTTTGCCGAAGCGGCCGAGGGCTTCAACAACATGGTCTATGAGCAGGCCGATAGCCTCCAGCCGGCGGCAGATCAGTTCAAGTTGAAGATCGAGAAGTCCGATTGGGTGCCCAAGAATCCGGATTCGAAGATGGCTGCACAGATCGGACCGCTGGCGAACGCGAAAGTCATGACCGCCCTGTTCTCTGAAGATTCGGTCAAGAACAAGCGGAACACGGAAGCGGTCGAGATTGCCCCCAGTACCTTGCTCGCGGCGCGCGTTGTCGAGCATTCCCCGGCGAGCGTCAAGCCATTCGAAATGGTCAAGGGCGAGATCGAGGCGCTCCTGAAGGCGCAGAAGCAGACGGCCATGGCGAAGGCTGCCGGCGAAGAAAAGCTGGCTGAGCTAAAGAAGGGCGAGAAGGACGCTGTGACCTGGTCGGCAACGAAGACGATGACGCGTCAGCAAGCCCAGACCATGCCGATTCCTGCGCTGCAGGCGATCTTCAAGGCTGACACGCAGAAGCTGCCAGCCTACGTTGGGTCCGAGCTGGGTGGTAGTTACATGATCTACAAGATCGTCAAGGTGACGCAGCCAGAAAAGCTCGACGAGGCAAAGCGCAAGAGTCTCAAGGACGAGTACACGACGATCGTCGCGCAGCAGGACGTCGCAGCTTACATGTCGAGTTTGCGTCAGCGTTACAAGATCGAGATCAATACTGGCTTGCTGGAAAGCCGCGAGCGTCAGTAATTCGCAAACTCTGGCCTGCAAAAGACAAAGCCGACGGGATTGCCGTCGGCTTTGTCTTTTCTGAAGACTAATTCTATTGCGGCAGAGGATCGGCGTTGCCGAGCGCCGTGGTGTTCAAACCGCCGTCGACGTAGGTGATTTCACCCGTGATACCGCTCGCCAGGTCGGAAAGCAGGAAGGCGGCGGCGTTGCCGACTTCTTCGATTGTGACGTTACGGCGCAGAGGCGCATTGTGCGAGTTGTAGGCGAGCAACTTGCCGAAGTTGCCGATGCCGGATGCGGCCAGCGTCTTGATCGGGCCGGCGGAAACGGCGTTGGCACGGATGCCTTGCGGGCCGAGGCAGAACGCGAGGTAGCGCGTCGCCGCTTCGAGGCTGGCCTTGGCCAGGCCCATCGTGTTGTAGTTGGGCATCGTGCGTTCTGCGCCAAGATACGAGAGCGCGAGC
Source organism: Propionivibrio sp. (assembly GCF_017995515.1). Classification (GTDB taxonomy): domain Bacteria; phylum Pseudomonadota; class Gammaproteobacteria; order Burkholderiales; family Rhodocyclaceae; genus Propionivibrio. The sequence goes on along the minus strand of NZ_JAGOIT010000004.1, from coordinate 14,973 downwards.
AGGGCCGGCTTGTTGCCCTTGAGCAGCAGCGGGCGCGCGGCCTTGGCGAGTGCCGGGTAGCTGTAGGCCGAGACGTCGTGGGCAATGCGGAAGGCTTCACGCGAGATGCCGTCGAGGAAATCACCCTCGATTGCTTCGGTCGGCGCGTAGGCGATCGAATGCACGAGTCCGTCGAGTCCGTCCCAGTGTGTTGCGAGGTCGCCGAACAACTTGTCGATCTGCGTGTCGTCGGCGACGTCACACGCGAAGACCAGCGTGCTGTCGAATTCGGTGGCGAATTTGGTGATGCGGTCGAGGAAACGCTCGTTTTGATAGGTAAAAGCCAGTGCCGCGCCTTCACGATGGCAAGCCTTGGCGATGCCGTAGGCAATCGAGTGCTTCGAGAGAAGGCCGGTGATCAGAATGCGCTTGCCTGCGAGAAATCCCATAGATTGATCCGTCTTGAAAAGAGGTTGAGCCAAGTGCTTGATGCCTTGAAAGACGGGACATTATACGGGCAAATCGCTGTCTTCCAAGCCGCCTGTCGATCACGCGGGAAGCGCGAAAATGCCTTGGGTATATCAGGCCGGGGTGTTCAGCGAGGCTTTTCCGGGGCTGCGGGAGGGCCTGCGCGCTTCACGCTGATCGCCAGGCCGACGACGCACAGGGTCATGACGACGCCAAAGACGCCGTAGGTGGCGAATCCCGCGCGGATTCCCCAGGTTTGCGAGAGTGCGGACATTGCAAAGGGGAAGGCGAAAGCACCGATGCCGCCGCCGGTTGCCGCGAAGCCGATGGCCTGCCCCTGTGCGTGCGGGAAGCACTTCCCGAGCAGGGTGATTACCGCCGGGTAGTAGATCGAGCAGCCGAGTCCTGCGAAGAAGACCAGCACGCGGCCGATTTCGATCGTCAGCGGTTGCGGACCGAGATAGCCAAGCACCGACAGCAGGATCACGGCGACGGCGGCCAAGGCTGAAAAGCCGATGAGGACCGCATCCTGGCGCGGGCCTTTGTAGAGCAGCGGCACGCCAAAGCGTCCGGCGAGCAAGCCGGCCCAGAACAAGGAGACGAGGAAAGCGCTGGCTGCAGGCGAGTAGGCGAAAACCGCGACAAAATACTCGGCCACCCAATTGGAGACGCCGAGCTCGACGCCAACATAGACAAGCAGCGCGACGAACGAGAGCCAATAAGCGGGATGCTTGCTCAGCCGCTCCTGCGGCCCGGATTCCTGTTCGCTCGCGTGCGCGGTCAGCGGCAGGGGCGTGAATACCATGACGACCGCGAGGAGCACGAAGACCGCGGCCATGCCACGGAAAATGTAGGTCCAGCCGAGCCCGCTGTGGATCAGCGCGCCGACGGCCATCGGTCCGAGGATGGCGCCGATGGCGAAGGCGCCGTGCATCAGGTTCATCGGGCGACCGCTGTTCTTGTCGTCGATGCGCAAGGTCGCCCAGTTGATCGTGATCTCGATGGCGCCCTGGCCGACGCCGATGAGCGCGCTCAGGAGGATGTTGGTGAGCGGGTCCGGCGTCATGGCGAAGAACGCGAGGCCGATGATGTCGAGCACCAGTCCGAAGAGGATGGTCGGCTTGGCGCCCCAGCGCTGCACCATGTAGCCGCCGGCGAAGGTCGAGAGAAAGAAAGCGACGGCGCCGGCGCCGAGGACGAAGCCGGCGATCAGGTAATTCCACTGGAAATCGGCGAGGATGACCGGCAAGGTCGCGCCGATGATCGTCATCGACATGCCGTAAATGATGAAGACTGCAAAGAGCAGCAGGAAGAGGGCGCGGTGGTGTCGTTCGATCATGGGTGCCATTCTACGGCGAAAGTCCGGGTGATCACGAGGCCGATCTTCGGCCAGCGCTTCAAGTTACACTCTGGCCCATGCGTTTTCTCCGTCCATCCTGCCTGATTCCGGTATTGCTTCTGACCGCCTGCGGCTACCCGCAGAACGACCCGTACCTGGCCGGCGAGCGTGGCACGAGTACGCTGTACTCGGCATTTACCGAGCGCCCCAAGCATCTCGATCCGGCGCGCTCCTACAGCGAGGACGAATCGGTCTTCACCGCGCAGATTTACGAAGCACCGCTGCAGTACCACTACCTCAAGCGTCCTTACGCCCTGATTCCGGCGGCAGCGGAAGCGGTGCCGCACCCGTATTACCTCGACGCGGCGGGCGAGCGGTTGCCGGATTCGGCGCCGGCCGAGACGATCGCGCACAGCGTCTACGAAGTCCGTATCCGTCCGGGCATCCGCTACCAGCCGCACCCGGCGTTCGCGCTCGATGCGGCCGGGCAGCCGGTCTATCAGGCGCTTGACAAGAAAGCACTGGCCGGCATCGATACGCTGGCTGGTTTTGAACATACGGGAACGCGCGAGCTGGTCGCCGACGACTACATCTACCAGATCAAGCGGCTGGCGCATCCGCGCCTGCACTCGCCGATTTTCGGCATGATGTCCGAGCGCATCGTCGGCTTGAAGCGGCTCGGCGAAGCGCTGCAGCAAGCAGCGAAGGGTGGGCCGGACGCCGTCTGGCTGGACCTCGACCGCTTTCCGGTTGAAGGCGTGACGCGCGTCGATCGCTACACCTACCGCGTGACCCTTAACGGCAAGTACCCGCAGTTCCTCTACTGGCTGGCGATGCCCTTCTTCGCGCCGGTGCCGCGCGAGGTCGATCGTTTCTACAGCCAGCCGGGCATGGCCGAGAAGAACCTGACGCTCGACTGGTATCCGGTCGGTACCGGGCCGTACCGCCTGACCGAGAACAACCCGAACCGGCGCATGGTGCTCGAACGCAATCCCAACTTCCACGGCGAGACCTATCCCTGCGAAGGCGAAGCGGCGGACGAGGCGGCGGGATTGCTTGAGGATTGTGGCCAGCCGATACCGCGCATCGATCGCGTCGTGTTTACGCGCGAGACCGAGAGCATTCCGTACTGGAACAAGTTCCTGCAGGGCTACTACGACGCGTCGGGCATCGCCTCGGACAGCTTCGATCAGGCGGTGAGCTTCGGTGCCGGTGGCGCGGTGCAACTGACCGAAGACATGCAGACCAGGGGAATCCGACTGCTGACCAGCGTGCGCCCGTCGCTGTTCTACATGGGCTTCAACATGCTCGATGCGACGATCGGCGAACCGAACGGTGAACGCGCGCGCAAGCTGCGGCAGGCGTTGTCGATCGCCGTCGACCAGGAGGAGTTCATCTCGATCTTCATGAACGGGCGCGGGATCGCCGCGATGAATCCGGTGCCGCCGGGCATCTTCGGCCACGGTGAGGGCGCGGACGGAATCAACCCCGTCGTCTACGACAGGGAGGGCGACGCGGCGAACGGCCAGCCGCGGCGCAAGCCGATCGCAGTGGCAAAGCAGTTGCTGGCCGACGCCGGCTGGCCGAACGGACGCGACGCCAAGACGAACGAGCCGCTCGTGCTCAACCTCGATACGCCAAGCGGCATGGGCGACAAGGCGACGATGGACTGGCTGACGCGCCAGTTTGCCAAGATCGACATCCAGCTCGTCGTGCGCCAGACCGACGGCAACCGCTTCCAGGAGAAGCTGCGCAAGGGGGCGGTGCAGATCTTCTTTTTCGGCTGGAATGCCGACTATCCGGACCCGGAGAATTTCTTCTTCCTGCTGTCTGGCAGCGAGGGCAAGGTAGCGACGGGTGGCGAGAACGCGGCAAACTACCAGAATCCAGAGTTCGACCGCCTGTTTGCCCAGATGAAGAACATGGAGAGCGACGGACCGAACGGTGCGCGGCGCGCGGAGATCATCGCGCGCATGAACCGCATCCTGCAGCACGATGCGCCTTGGATCTTCGGCTTTCACCCCAAGAGCTACACGCTGGCGCACGCCTGGCTGCAAAGCCGCAAGCCGATGGGCGTGGGCAACAATGCGCTCAAGTATCAGCGCATTGACGTCGCCTTGCGCGAACGACAGCGGGCGGCATGGAACGCGCCGGTGCTCTGGCCGTTGGCGTTGATTGCGCTGCTGATCGCGGCGCTCGTCGTTCCCGCCGTCGCGGCGTATCGGCGGCGGGAACGCGGCGTGGCGCGAGATCGTCATCAGGGATCGTAGACCGTGCTCGCCTACATCGTCCGCCGCCTGTTCTACGCGATCCCAGTCCTGATCGGCGTCAATCTGATCACCTTCGCGCTGTTCTTCGTCGTCAATTCGCCGGACGACATGGCGCGCATGCAGCTGGGCGGCAAGCGGGTGACAGCGGAAGCGATCGCAAAGTGGAAGGCGGAGCGCGGCTACGACAAGCCGCTGTTCATCAACGCCGAAGCATCGGGAACCGGGAAGCTCACCGACACCATCTTCTTCGCGAAGTCCGCGCGCCTGTTCGTCGGCGACTTCGGGCGCGCCGAGGACGGCCGCGACATCGCCCGTGAAATCACGCATCGCATGGGGCCGTCTCTGGCGATCGCTTTGCCGACCTTCGTCCTCGGGCTGTTCGTCACCGTCTGCCTGGCCTTGCTGCTCGTGCTCTTCCGCGCGACGGCGCTCGACCTTTCCGGCGTTGTGCTGTGCGTCGCCATGATGTCGGTGTCCGGGCTCTTCTACATCATCGGCGGCCAGTACCTGATCAGCAAGCTGTGGCGGCTGGTGCCGATTTCGGGCTACAGCGCCGGGCTCGACGCGTGGAAGTTCCTCATCCTGCCGGTGCTGATCGGCGTGGTTTCCGGCATCGGCTCGTCGACGCGCTGGTATCGCACGATCTTTCTCGAAGAGATCGGCAAGGACTACGTGCGCACGGCGCGCGCCAAGGGGCTGTCGGAGATCACCGTGCTCTTCCGCCACGTCCTGCGGAACGCGATGATCCCGATCCTGACCGGTATCGTGGTCGTCATCCCGCTGCTCTTCATGGGTTCGCTGCTCACCGAGTCGTTCTTCGGCATTCCCGGACTGGGCAGCTACACGATCGATGCCATCGCCGCGCAGGACTTCGCCGTCGTGCGCGCGATGGTTTTCATCGGTTCGGTGCTCTACATCGTCGGGCTGATTCTCACCGACATTTCCTACACCGTGGTCGATCCGCGGATACGGTTCGAGCGATGACCTTTCTGCCCGTCATCCTCTGGTCCGACCTGCTGATCTGGCTGCTCGTGCTGGCCGGGATCGCGCTCGGCGTCGCCTCGTCGCGCAACCCGCCGCTGCGCGCGGCATGGCGGCGGATGGGGCAGAGCCGGCGGGGCATGGCGGCGGCGACCGTGCTCGTCGCCTTCGTCGCCGTGGCCCTGCTCGACTCGCTGCATTACCGGTCACGCCTGGAGAGCGCGGATGCCGGGCAGCCGACCGCCTACGCGGTCGAGGTGCTCTCGCTACTTGACGCCCTGGCGACGCCGTTGCGCACGCGCGTCGAGAAAACGTACTCCGCGCCGCTGGCGACGCGTTCCTACGCCAAGGAATTCGTCGATGCGCGCGCGGCCGACGGCAGCGTCCATCCGGTCCGCGACTTCCCGCGCCTGAAGTTCGGCGGTGCGCATCTCGGCGACGACGAGAGCCTGCGCCCCGGCGATATCGCCCGGCGCGTACTCGCCGCCGAGGTGCTGGCGATCGCGCTGTTCGCCGGCATCGCCATCGGTGTCGTGCGGCTACTGGCGCGTCGCGCTGGCCGCGACGTACGCACGGCGGGGCGTGCTGCGTGGCGCGGCGAGACCGGCTTTGCCTGGAACGCCGTGCTGCTCACGCTTGGCGGCATGCTGCTGGTCGTCGCGCCGCTCGTCGCGCTGTGCGTCGACTATCACGTCCTCGGCACCGACAAGGTCGGGCAGGATGTCTTCTATCAGGTATTGAAGAGCATCCGCACCGCGCTCGTCCTCGGGCTGGTGACGACGCTGGTCACGCTGCCGCTGGCCATCGGTCTCGGCATCCTGGCCGGCTATTTTCGCGGCTGGGTCGATGACGCGATCCAGTACGTCTACACGACGCTGTCGTCGATTCCCGGCGTCCTGCTGATCGCCGCCGCCGTGCTGATGATGCAGGTGATCATCGACACACACCCGCAGTGGTTCTCCACCGCGGCCGAACGGGCCGACCTGCGTCTGCTCGCGCTCTGCCTGATCCTCGGCATGACGAGCTGGACCGGCCTCTGCAGGCTGCTGCGCGGCGAGACGCTCAAGCTGCGCGAGCTCGACTACATCCAGGCGGCGCAGGCCTTTGGCGTCTCGGATCTCGCCATCATCCGGCGCCACATCCTGCCCAACCTCATGCACATCGTCGTCATCGCGCTGGTCATGGATTTCTCCGGGCTGGTGCTCGCCGAGGCCGTGCTCTCCTACGTCGGCATCGGCGTCGATGCAACGATGACGAGCTTCGGCATGATGATCAACAACGCGCGCATGGAACTGGCACGCGAGCCGATGGTGTGGTGGTCGCTGGCGTCGGCCTTCACCTTCATGTTCGTCCTCGTGCTCGCCGCCAATCTGTTCGCCGACGCGCTGCGCGACGCCTTCGACCCGAGGATGCCATGACTTCACCGGCTGCCGACCCGAAACCGCTGCTTTCCGTGCGCGATCTGCGCGTCGGCTTCTCGTCCGGCCAGAGCGTGCTGGAAGCGGTTTCCGGCGTCTCGTTCGACGTCGCGGCGGGCGAGACGCTGGCTTTGCTCGGCGAATCGGGCTGCGGCAAGTCGGTGACGGCGCTCGCGCTGCTCCGCCTGCTGCCTGCCGCCGGGTGTTTTCTCGGCGGCGCCGTGCGCTTCGACGGCGACGATTTGCTGCACCTGCCCGAGTACGCGATGCGCAACGTGCGCGGCGTCGGCATGGCGGTGATCTTCCAGGAACCGGCGACCAGCCTCAATCCCGTGCTCACGGTCGGGCGGCAGATCGGCGAAGTGCTTGAACGCCACCGCGCCTTGTCCGGCGGCGCCGCGCACAAGGTCGCCCTGGAACTGCTTGCCGCCGTCGGAATCGCCGACGCACCGCGGCGCCTCGACGAATACCCGTTCCAGCTTTCCGGCGGCATGAAGCAGCGCGTGATGATCGCCATGGCGCTGGCCGGCAATCCGCAACTCTTGATCGCCGATGAACCGACGACGGCGCTCGACGTGACGATTCAGGCGCAGATTCTCGATCTGCTCGCGCGCCTGCAGGCCGAGCGCCGGATGGGGATGCTGCTCATCACGCACGATCTCGGCGTCGTCGCGCGCATGGCGCAGCGCGTCGGCGTGATGTACGCCGGCGAGATCGTCGAGCAAGCGCCGCGTGACGCGTTCTTCGCGCGGCCGCGCCATCCCTATACGCTGAAGCTCTTCGCCGCGCTGCCCGACCTGTCGCGGCGCGGCGGCCGGCTGGAAACGATCGCCGGGCAGGTTCCGGCGTTGGCAGCAATGCCCACCGGCTGCCGCTTCGCCGCGCGCTGTCCGCAGGCGTTCGAGCGGTGCCGGGTCGAATCGCCCGGCTGGAGCGATTGTGGGGAAGGGCATCGGGTGCGCTGTCATTGGATCGACGAAGGGCGCGAGTGTGGCGGAGAAGGCGACGCGGGTCTATTGATCCGGCACGAAGAAGTCTCAATTTCCGTTCGGGCTGAGCCTGTCGAAGCCCGTCCCCCTTCGACAAGCTCAGGGCGAACGGACTTCAAACATTACCTCTCCGTATCAATAAGGCAGCGAACCGACCAGCTGCCGGGCGAGGTTATCCCGGTGTCTACTACCCCGAAGCTGCTCGCCGTAGCCGACCTCGCCGTCCACTTCCCCATCCGGCGCGGCATCCTCCAGCACACCGTCGGCTACGTCCGCGCGGTCGATGGCGTTTCGCTCGAACTAGCGCGCGGCCGCACGCTGGCGCTGGTCGGCGAGTCGGGGTGCGGCAAGACGACGGTCGGCAAGGCGATCCTGCAACTCATCCAGCCCACCACCGGGCGCGTGCAGCTCGACGGGCGCGAGTTGACCGGCCTCTCGCGCAAGGCGATGCGCCCGTTGCGCCGGCGGCTGCAGATGATCTTCCAGGACCCGTTCGCCTCGCTCGATCCGCGCCTGCCGATCGGCGAAATCATCGGCGAGGGCATGGGCGCGCTCGGCCTGGTGCAGGCGCGCGCCGGGAGCGCAGCGGTCAATGCAGCCATCGCCGCGCTGCTAGGACAGGTCGGCCTCGACGCCGCGGCGCTGCATCGTTACCCGCACGAGTTCTCCGGCGGGCAGCGCCAGCGCATCGCCATCGCCCGCGCGCTCGCCGTCCAGCCGGAACTCATCGTCTGCGACGAGCCGACCTCGGCGCTCGACGTGTCGGTGCAGGCGCAAATCCTCAATCTCCTGAAGCAACTGCAGGATGATCTCGGGCTCGCTTACCTCTTCATCACGCACAACTTCGCCGTCGTTGAATACCTGGCGCACGAGGTCGCCGTGATGTACCTCGGGCGCATCGTCGAGCGCGGTTCGGTCGACGAGGTCTTGCGCACGCCGCGGCATCCCTACACGCAGGCGCTGCTCTCGGCCGTGCCGAGCGTGCAGGCCGGCGCCGAACGACCGGTCATCCGGCTGGCCGGCGAAGCGCCGTCGCCGGCCAGTCCGCCGTCCGGCTGTCACTTTCACCCGCGCTGCCCGCGTGCCGACGCCACCTGCCGGTGCGACTATCCGGCGGCGACGCAACTCACGGAAACGCACATCGTGCGCTGCTTTCACGCCGGCGACCGGTGAGCGTTTGTGCGTCGGTCAGGCAGGCGCCGGGCGCTCGCCGTCGGCCAGCCGCTCGACGAGAAAATCCATCAGCACGCGCAGGCGGTGCGGGATGTGACGGTTGCCGGGCAGCACGGCGTAGATGCCGAGCTCGGGCAGTGGGTAATCCTGCAGGATTTCGCGCAGTTCCCCGCTGTGCAGGAATTCGTCGGCGATGAAGGTCGGCTGCTGGGCGATGCCGAGGCCGGCGACTGCGGCTTTGAGCAGCACGTCGCCGTTGTTGGCAAGCAGGCGGGGCCAGATGCCGAACGATTCGATCCGGTCGTCGACCAGGAAGCTCCAGCGCTGGCTTGACGGTCCGGCGGTGTAGCCCAGGCACTGGTGGTCGATGAGTTCTGCCGGGTGCAGGGGTTCGCCGTGCGCCGCCAGATAGTCGGACGAGGCGAGCACGACCATGCGCGCGGAGCCGAGACGGCGCGCGACGTCGCCCGGTTCGAGCCGGGGCGTGATGCGCACGGCGAGGTCGATGCCTTCCTGGATCAGGTTTGAGCGCCGGTCCGAGAAATCCATGTCGAGTTCGACCTCCGGGTAGCGGCGCGAGAACTCGATCAGCAGCGGCGCGAGGTGACGCAGACTGTAAACGAGCGGCAGGCTCAGGCGAATCGGGCCGCGCGGCGTCTGGCGTTCCTCGGCGAGCCCGGTCTCGGCGATTTCGACGAGATTGAGGATTTCCCGGCACTTCTCAAGGTAAGCCGTACCGGCCGAGGTGAGAGACAGGCGGCGTGTGCTGCGTGCGAGCAGCTTGGTGCCGAGATGGCTTTCCAGTGCGGCGATTTGCCGCGTGACGACGGAACGCGCGGCGCCGAGTTGCAGCGCGACGGCCGAGAAACTGCCAAGTTCGGCGACGCGTACAAAGAGCCGCATCGCATCGAGACGATCCATCCTGACCTCCCCGCGGACGATTGGTTTCCGGTTTATTGTTGCCGATCGAGGAACAATATTTTCCCGATTGTCTCCTATTTCGCTCCAGGCTTAAGCACTAAAGTGGCGCCATGTTTTCGGGAGACGGGATGAAGAAATACACCGCAACTGCGATCGTCGTGCATTGGGCGATGGCCGCCGGCATCGTCGGCATCTTCTTGTTCGGCCGCTACATGGCCGACCTGCCGGTGTCGCCGGCCAAGCTCAAGTATTACTCGTGGCACAAGTGGGCCGGGGTGACGCTCTTTGCGTTGCTCGCCTTCCGCATCGTCTGGCGCGCGACGCATCGTCCGCCGGAACTGCCGGTGCACATGTCGCGCGGCGAGCGGTTCGTCGCGCACGCCGGCCACGCGGCGCTCTACCTGCTGATGATCGCCGTGCCGCTCTCGGGCTGGCTGATGAGCTCGGCCAAGGGCATCCAGACGGTCTACTTTGGCGTGTGGCCGATTCCCGACCTGCTGGCCAAGAACGATGAACTCGCCAAGCTGCTGCAGACCGCGCACTGGGCCTTGAACATGCTGCTCGCCGCCGTCGTCATCGGCCACGTCGCGGCGGCGCTAAAACACCACTTCCTCGATCGCGACGATGTGCTCACGCGCATGTTGCCTTCGAAGAACACCTGACATTCCGCATCGAATAAAAGGAAATAGCAATGAACAACGCACGCCTCATCCGTATTCTCGGCCTTGTCGCCGCGCTGGGCTTGCCGGCCTTTGCGCAGGCCGTCGAGTTCAAGACCGTGCTCGCCGACAAGAGCGCGATCAACTTCACCTTCAAGCAGATGAACGTCGGCATGGACGGGCATTTCAAGAAGTTCAGCACGCAGCTTGCCTTCGACCCGGCCAACGCCGCGAACGCCAAGGTCAGCCTCGACGTCGACCTGGTGAGCATCGACACCGGGACGTCCGACGGCAATACCGAGGTTGCCGGCAAGCCGTGGTTCAACACCAAGGATTTCCCGACGGCCAAGTTCATCTCGACGTCGGTCAAGGCGCTCGGCGGCAATCGCTACGAAGTCGCGGGTCAGCTGACGATCAAGGGCAAGACGCAGCCGGTCGTCGCGCCGACGACGGTGACGGTGCAGGGCGACCAGGCGACGTTCGACGGCAGCTTCGTCATCAAGCGCGCGGATTTCGCCATCGGCGAAGGCGACTGGGCCGACTTCAGCGTCGTCGCCAACGAGATTCAAGTGAAGTTCAAAGTCCTCGCATCAGGCGGGAAGTAGCAGCTGTATCACCCTCAAGACCCTGTTCCACCTCTATTCAATCAGGAGCATCGCCATGAACAAGAAAACCCGCCTCACCCTGGCCGCAGCAGTCATCGCCACTTTCAGTGGTGCCGTGCTGGCCGCGCCCGAAACCTTCATCATTGACGGTTCGCACACCTTCCCGCGCTTCTCCTACAGCCACTTCGGCTTCTCGACGCAGCTGAGCCGCTTCAACAAGACGAGCGGCAAGATCGTGCTCGACCGCGAGGCGAAGACCGGCTCGGTCGACGTCGTCATCGACACCACGTCGGTTGATACCGGTTTCGACGTCTTCAACGGTCACATCCAGGGCGAAGATTTCCTGAGTACCGAGAAATTCCCGAGCGCGACGTTCAAGTCGACCAAAGTGCGTTTTGAAGGCGACAAGCCCGTCGCCGTCGAAGGCGATCTGACGATCAAGGGCGTTACCAAGCCAGTAACGCTCACCTTGACCTCCTTCATCCTGCAACCGCACCCGATGCTGAAGAAGGACGCGATCGGCGCCAACGCAACGACCAGGATCAGCCGCACCGAGTTCGGCGCCGGCAAGTACGCGCCGAACGTCGGCGATGAAGTGACGATCGATCTGGCGGTTGAGGCGATCAAGGAATAGGAAGAGCGCGCCTTTTCCGTTCGTGGTGAGCTTGTCGAATCCTGTCCTGAGCCTGCCGAAGGGCATGAACGGGCCCGAAATGAGGGCATCCCGCCCTTCGACAGGCTCAGGGCGAACGGTAGTGGAGTGCTGTCGGTCACTCTCATTCCTCATTTATGAAACGGCCCTGGTCGGCGTCGATTGCGCGCTTGCCAGGGCCATTATTGCGTGCGGCGGGCGCGCTATTCGATCTTCACCTCGATCATCCGCGGCCTGGCCGGCGTCTCCTTCGGTAGTTCGATCCTCAGGATGCCGTCCTTGTAGCTGGCCTGCGCCCGGTCGGCGATGACCGTGGCCGGTAGTTGCACGCTGCGCCGGAAAGAACCGTAGGCGCACTGGAAGCTGCGGTAGCGGCCTTCGGTCGTTTCGCTTTCGAAGCGCTTTTCACCCGAGACGATCAAGGCGCCGTTCTGCACTTCGACGGTGAAGTTGTCCTTCTGCATGCCGGGGATTTCGAGGCGCACGACGATCTTGGCGTCGTCCTCGAAAACGTTGCCGGCGAGCATCGCCCAGGCCGTTCTCGGCCAATAGGCTTCATCATCCACATCCTTGCTGGCGGGCAGTTTGCTGTCCTCGCTCGACTTGAAGTGCGTGATTGCGCCAACCGACTTGCGCAACCGCTGCCAGCCCTCGGTCACGCCTTCGGTGACCGTGTTCCAGGCACTGTTCAGTCCCTCTTTCAGTTCGTCCAGTTTCATGATGTCATTCCTCCAGGATTCGAATGGAATGCCGATGGGCCGGCTCGTCGAACCGGCCCAAGGGTATCAAGCCACCTGAACTTCGATCTTGCGCGGTTTGGCGTGCTCGACCTTGGGAATGCTCAGTTTGAGCACACCGTGGCGGAACTCGGCGGCCACCTTCTCGCTGTCGAGTTCCTTGCCGAGCGTGAAGGTGCGCTGGTAACGCGGCATTTGCACTTCCACGTGGCTGGGTTCCAGATTGCCGGCCAGCGGCAGGCTCACTTCGCCTTCGATGGTCAGCGCGTCGGCGTCGATGCGCACGTGCAGCTTGTCCTTCGGCACACCCGGCAGGTCGGCGTAGAGCGTGATGCCCAGCGCATCCTCGATCACATCGACCGGCGGCAGCATGACGCCCGTTTCCGTGCGTTCGGCTTCAGTGCTCCTTGCATCGGTCTTGGCAACATTGGTGTCACTCATCTCGGTCTCCTCAAGCGATTACTGAATGTTGATACGACGGCTCTGGGCGGCGGTACGGCGCTTGATGCTGATGGCCAGCACGCCGTCGCTGTAGGTCGCCTTCGTGCTGTCCGGATCGACGTCGTCCGACAAACTGACCACGCGGCGGAAGCTGCCGGCAAAGCGTTCGTTGATATGCACGGCCGACTTGGCGCCATCGCCCGGCAACCCGCTCTTGCGCTCACCCGAGAGAGTAAGGACGCCGCGATCGATCGTTACGTCCACGGTGGCCGGATCGAGCCCCGGCGCAAAGGCAAAGATTTCGATCGATTCGGGCGTGGTGCCGACATTCAACGCCGGGAAACCGCCGCGACCAAAGCCGCGAATGCTGCTCGCCGGACCGGAATAGCGCTGGAACTCGCGCTGCAGGCGGTCCAGGTTGGCGAAGATGTCACTGGGAAACAGGGTTCGGTACATAGTGCTCTCCTTTCGCTGGGACGCTTGGATAGATACCCGCCGAAAGGGAGACTTCAGCGGGCTTGAATTCAAGATAGGGTTGCTCCCGCCGCATTTCAAGACCCCGAAACTGACCCCTTGAAATCGGCCAGGCGTGCACCTATGTTCAAGGCAGAAGCCGTACAGGTATTGGAACGAGGTCCTCAATGAAATTCCGGGATTACTACCAGATACTTGGCGTCGAGCGCTCGGCGGGCGCCGACGAAATCAAAAAGCAGTACCGCAAGCTGGCGCGCAAATACCATCCGGACGTCTCGAAAGAACCGGATGCCGATGCGCGCATGAAGGAAGTCAACGAAGCCTACGCCGTGCTCTCGGACCCCGAGCGGCGCGCTGCCTATGACCAGTTGGGGCGCGAATACCAGTCCGGCCAGGATTTCCGCCCGCCGCCCGACTGGGACGCCGGTTTCGAGTTCTCCGGCCACGGCATTCCGCCCGAGAACGCCGCCGACTTCAGCGACTTCTTCGCCGAACTGTTCAGTCACATTGGCGGCGCTCGTGGTCCTCGTGCGACGGGCGGGATGGGCGGAACGGGCGGCTACGAGGCGCGCGGCCAGGATCACCACGCACGCGTCGTTATCGATCTCGACGATGCGTGGACCGGCAGCACGCGCCAGATCAGCCTGCGCGTTCCGCAGGTCGGCGCGGGCGGGCGGATCACGCTCGCCACGCGCACGCTCAACGTCAGGATTCCGCAAGGCGTGCGCGAAGGCCAGCTGATCCGGCTGGCCGGGCAGGGCGCGCCGGGCATGGCCGGTGGCAAGGCTGGCGATCTCTATCTCGAAGTGCATTTCGCGCCGCATCGGCGCTTCCGTGTCGAGGGGCGCGACCTGCATCTCATGCTGCCCGTCGCACCTTGGGAAGCGGCGCTGGGTGCGACGATCGCCATCGCGCTGCCGGCCGGCCAGCAGGTGAAGGTACGCATCCCCGAAGGCGCGCAGAGCGGGCGCGCAATGCGCGTGCGCGGCAAGGGCATTCCGGGCGATCCGCCGGGCGACCTCTTCCTGACCGTCGAGGTGGTGCTGCCCGATGCAAGTAATGCAAAGGCTCGCCAGTTCTATGAAACGATGCAGCGCGAACTGGCCTTCAATCCGCGTGCCGCGTGGTAAGCCTTGATGAGCCTTGATGAGGAAAGACGCGAGATGATTGTTTCCGACGACTCTGCAAACAACGAAGTTCCTCAGGGCGATCCGATTACCGCCGTCGTCGTCGACGAGCAGTGGTTCGACAGAGGAGAGTTCGCCGCCGTCTGCGGCGTCACGCTCGACTGGGTAAGCGTGCATGTCGAGGCCGGCGTCTTCGACGTGTCCGGCGACGAACCCGCGCACTGGCAATTCGCCGGCCGCGAGATCCGCCGCGCCCGCCAGATCAACGCGCTCGAACGCGACTTCAACGCCATGCCCGAACTCGCCGCGCTGGTCCTTGATCTGCAGGACGAGCTGGCCCGCCTGCGCGGGTCGTCGGGTTGATGCTGCAAGCAGATGGGCACGTATGCAGAGGAACTGGACAAGTAGGAGCGCAGCTCGCTGCGCGATAACGGCGTATCAGGTAACGAGATCGCCCATTCGCCCAGTAGAACCGGGCTCAGACAAGTCGTGGCGACCGTGCGGCCGCGCTACAAGAAATAGGAGGTTCATTGTTCAAACACATTCTCGTTCCGACCGATGGTTCGGAATTATCGCAAAAAGCGATCCGCAACGCGGCGATCCTGGCGCGGGAAAATCGTGCGCGGCTGACGGTGTTCCATGCTCGGCCGGAGTTGCGGATGCCGTTCTACGACGAATACATCCGCATCGAAAACGACATGTGGAACGAGTGCGCTCGCCTGTCCGGCGAAGAGGCGCGC
>NZ_JAGOIT010000127.1 GCF_017995515.1 Propionivibrio sp. | reverse complement strand
ATGTTACTTTCGTCATACGCACGACAGAGCGTACGAGAGACGACAGGTCATCACGGAGAAATTCAATGGCGGTATCTGTCCTGGTGGTCGACGACTCGCCCATCGCCCGAAAAATGCTGATCAAGGCGCTGCCTCCGGACTGGGACATCGAGATCACCCAGGCTGCCAACGGCATCGAGGCGCTCGCCGCCTATCGTGCCGGCCACGTGGATGTAATGTTCCTCGACCTGACCATGCCGGACATGGACGGCTATCAGGTGCTCGAAACGCTGCGCAAGGAAGACCTCAACTGCCTGGTGATCGTCGTCTCGGCCGATGTGCAGGAGAAGGCGCAGGAGCGCGTACTCGCCATGGGCGCCATTGCCTTCATCCGCAAGCCGATCACCGCCGAAGGCCTGCGCGACGTGCTGAAACAGTATGGGGTGGTCGTATGAGCGAAGAGTGCGAAACCATCAACGCGACCCTCACCGGCGACCAGCGCGACGCGCTGCAGGAGATCGCCAACATCGGCATGGGCCAGGCCGGCTCGTCGATCGCCAGGATCTGGGGCGAGTTCGTGCGCCTGTCGATCCCGCGCATTGCCAACGTCGAGCGGCTGGATATCCCGACCGTGCTGCAGCAGCTCGTCGGCGAGAAGAACATCCTTGCCGTGCGCCAGGCGTTCCACGGCCAGATCCGGGGCGAAGTCATCATCGTCTTCTCCGGCGGGCCGCCGCGAGAACTTGCCGAACTGATGGGCTACGACGACACCGATCGCGTCGAGGAAATCGAACTCATGCTCGACGTCGCGAACATCCTGGTCGGCGCCTGCCTCGGCGGCGTCGCCTCGACGCTGGATGTCGACATCGGCTTTTCGGCGCCGTCGATCATGGGGCTCGACATCGCACCGCGCGACCTGATCCCGCTTAGCGAGATCCAGCACAACCGCGCGCTGTTCATCGAGGTGTGCTTCACACTGGAGACAAAATCGTTCGCCTGCCACCTCGTCGTCATGATGCCGCCAAGCGAAATCGCCCGCCTCGGCAAAGAACTCGATCGCTTCCTCGAAGCGCTCTGAACATGCACGAAGCGATCGACCGCAGTCTGCTGGAGTTCATCGTCGAGCGCCTTGAAGCGGGCGTCTTCGTCGTCGACCGTGACTACCGCGTCGTCCTGTGGAATCGCTTCATGGCGATGCACAGCCAGCGTTCGGCGAAAGAAGTCGTCGGCCGCAACCTCTTCGAGAGCTTCCCCGAGTTGCCGCAGAAATGGCTGGCGCGCAAGATCGAGGGCGTCTTCATCCTGAAGAACTACGCCTTCACCTCCTGGGAACAGCGCCCCTTCCTCTTCCGTTTCAACCACAACCGCCCGATCACCGGCGGCATCGACGCGATGCGCCAGAACTGCATCCTGCTGCCGCAAAAGGACGCCGCCGGCGAGGTGAAGCATGTCTGCGTGACGTTGCTGGACTTCACCGACACGGCGATGTACCAGATGCGCCTGAACGAACTGATCGACCAGCTCAAAGAGGAGAAGGCGGCGCAGCAGGTCCTCATCGGCAAGCTGGAGGACGCGCAGGGCCAGCTGCTGCAGTCCGAGAAGATGGCCTCGGTCGGCCAGCTGGCGGCAGGGGTCGCGCACGAGATCAACAACCCGATCGGTTTCGTCAACTCCAACCTCGGATCGCTCAAGGGCCAGGTCGAGAGCCTGCTCTCGGTGCTCTCGGCCTACGAGGAGGTCGAGAACGCGCTCAAGGGCCAGCCGGACCTGCTGGCCTCGCTGCAGCAGGCCAAGGTCGCCGCCGACCTCGATTTTCTGCGCGACGACATCCTCGACCTGATCAACGAGTCGCTCGACGGCGTTCAGCGGGTGAAGAAAATCGTCGAGAACCTGCGCGACTTCTCCCGCGTCGACGCCTCCGAATGGCATTACGCCAACCTCGAACAGGGACTGGAGAGCACGCTCAACATCGTCTGGAACGAAATCAAGTACAAGGCCGAGGTCGTGCGCGAGTACGCCGGCTTGCCGGACGTCGAATGCATCGCCGCGCAGATCAACCAGGTGTTCATGAACCTTTTGGTGAACGCCGCGCACGCCATCGCCGAGCGCGGCACGATCACCCTGCGCACGGGCTTCGACGAGCGCGAGGTATGGGTGGAAATCGAAGATACCGGCGTCGGCATCAAGCAGGAAAACCTCAAGCGCGTGTTCGAGCCCTTCTTTACCACCAAGCCCATCGGCAAGGGCACGGGCCTCGGGCTATCGCTCGCCTACGGCATCGTCCAGCGCCATCAGGGCCGACTGGAAGTTCAGAGCGAACCGGGCAAGGGCACCCGATTCCGCCTCACCCTGCCGCGCCACCACACCGCTCAACCAGCACCTGGCTACGATTGACGACGCGGCTCACCGGGCCGCAACAGTAACTTATTGATCCGGCGCGGTAATGTTCGAAGTCCGTTCGCCCTGAGCCTGTCGAAGGGGGGGGACGGGCTTCGACAGGCTCAGCCCGAACGGGGGGTTGAGACTTCTTCGTGCCGGATCAACCTGAAGAACCCGGTTTTTCACCGCAAAGGCGCAAAGATCGCAAAGGTTCGCAAAGGTTCGCAAAGAAAATCAAAGCGCTACGCGAACAGCACCTGTCTTCCATCGCCACCCACAGGGTGAATGGCCAAGTACGATCCACCTGTTGTTTCCTTTGCGATCTTTGCGCCTTCACGCCTTTGCGGTGAGGTTTTCAGGTTCAATGCCGTTGCTCGCGCGTGCACGGCAGCGTGACGCGGAAGATCGCGCCACGTCCCGGTTCGCCGCTCACCGTCAGATGGCCGCCGTGCTGCCGGACAATGCCGTAGGCGAGCGATAGCCCCAGCCCGGTGCCCTTGCCGATGGGCTTGGTGGTAAAGAAGGGCTCGAACACGCGCTGCAGATTTTCCGGCGCGATGCCGACGCCGTCGTCGGCGATCTCCACCCACACCGAGTCGCCTTCCCGGCCCGTCCGCAACGTAATCACGCCGCGCTCGGGGATCGCCTGCACGGCATTGGCGACCAGGTTCATGAACACCTGATTGATCTGCGCGGCGATGCATTCCACGTCCGGCAGGCCGGCGTACTCGCGCACGACCTCGGCCTTGCCGCGCAGTTCGTTTTCGAGTATCCCGAGCGTGCTGTCGAGCCCGCGCTCCAGGTTGAAGTGCTGCCAGTCGGCACCGTCGAGGCGGGTGAATTCCCTGAGGTTCTCGACGATCTTGCGCACCCGGTCGACACCTTCACGCGATTCGCGGATCAACACACCGACGTCTTCGCGAATGAACGGCAGATCGGCGCTGGCTTTCGCCTGCGCGAGCTCATCGAGCAATGCCGGATGCGCGGCCAGCGCCGGTTCGGCCTGGGCGTAGGCGTCGACCACCGAAAGCAGGCCATCAACGTAATCGGCAAGTGTCCCCAGATTGCTGCGCACGAAGCCGATCGGGTTGTTGATCTCGTGCGCGACGCCCGCCGCGAGTTGGCCGATCGCCGCCATCTTCTCCGATTGTTCGAGTTGCCCCTTGGTATCCTCCAGTCGCTCGTTGAGCGCCTGGAGTTCGGCATTGGCGCGGGTCAGCTCCTCGATCAGGCGCGTGGCCTTTGCTTCGGCCTGCTTGCGCGCATCGACGTCGAGCTTGACCGCGACGTAGTGCGTCGTCACGCCCTTCTCGTCGCGCACCGCCGCGATATGCACTTCTTCCCAGTAGGTCGCGCCCGATTTTCGCTTGTTGAGCAGTTCGCCCGACCAGGGCCGTCCGGCATTCAGTGCAGCCCACATTTCGCGATAGATCGCGGGATCGTTCTTCCCTGAATTGACCATATCCGGGCGCTGCCCGATGGCGTCGGCGCTATCGAAGCCGCTGATCGCGCAGAAATGCGGATTCACGTACTGGATGCGGGTCTCGGTGTCGGTCACGACCACACCGGTCGGACTCTGCTCAATCGCCGTCGACAGGACTTGCAAACGATCGTGGGCCGCGCGCACCTCGGCGAGGCTCGCCTGCAAGCGCTTGTTGATGCGCAGCACGTACAGGCTGATCCCGCCCGCGAGCACGAGGACCAGCAAGCCGAAGCCCAGCACCCGGTACAGCCAGGCCAGGTTCGCCCCGGGATCAGGCGCGTAAAAGAAGCCCTTCAGGTCGATCCCCCGCGGCAACATGCCGATTTCCGCATACATATCGGCAATGTGGCGCCAGCGGCCGGGATGCATATAGCCGAGCTGGACGAGGTTGGGCTGCAGCAGTTCGCGCATCTGCGCTGCCTCGAAACGCAGGTACTCGGCCGAGAGCCCCTGCGTGTTGATGCGCTCCAGGATCATCGCGACGATCTCGTCCGGGTGCGCCATCGCGTATTCCCAGCCGCGCATGCTCGCGTCGCGGAACGCCTGCGCACGCTCAGGTTGCCGCTCAAGCAGTTGCTTCGAGGTAAACAGGTTGTCGCCGTAGCAATCGACGCCCGCCGAACGCGGCGAGAAAGCGAGATACGGCACGCCCGCCCGGCGCAGGTGGAACGGCTGGTTGGTGACGTACGCCACGATGGCATCGGTACGACCTTCGACCAGATCCTCGATCTTGAAGGTGTGTTCCAGCCGCGTGACGCGATCCATCGGAATCCCCTCGCGCTGCAGGTAGGCAAGGATCTCGTCGGACATCGGCTCCATCATCAGCCGCTTGTCGACGATGTCGTGAATGCTGCCGATGCCGGCGTCCTGGCGGGCGACGATGACGTAAGGCGAATGCTGGAAGACCACCCCGAGCACGACGACCGGTTTGCCGCCATGCCAGGCGAGCAGCAGGCTGCTCGTGCCGACGCCGAACTGCGCGCGGCCGGCAACCACCTCGTCGACGACGCTCTGCCCGGGCTCGGCTTCCCTGATCGTCACGTCGAAGCCGGCGTCGCGGTAATAGCCTTTCCACAGCGCCGTGTAGTAGCCGGCGAACTGGAAGGCGTTGCGCCACTTGAGCTGGAGCGTCACCGGTTCGATCGCGAACGCGGGCGCCGCAGCGAGAAACGCCAGCAGCAGGAGCGCGCGAATCTGCAACATTGAACCGAAAAAACTCACCGCAAAGGCGCGAAGGCGCAAAGATCGCAAAGGAAACAAGGGGTGGATCGTAATTGATCACTCATCCTGTGGGTGACTACGGAACATGCGCGCTGTTCGCGTAGCGCTTTGTTTTTCTTTGCGATCCTTTGCATCTTTGTGCCTTTGCGGTGAAAAATCGAGAAAACCTGAAGTGGTCGTCTAGCTTCCGCTGTCCACGGACTGGGCATAGCGCCGGAAGGCATCGCGCACGGCCTCGATGATGTCCTCGTTCTGCCAGGGTTTGGTCAGGAAGCGTGAAATCTCGCCGCGATTGATCGCCTCGGTCAGGCTGTCCAGCCCGGTATAGCCCGAGAGCACCATGCGCACCGTCTTCGGATACATCGCGCGCACCTGCGCCAGCAACTCGCTGCCGCTCATGCCGGGCATGCGCTGGTCGCTCAGGACCACGCCCACGGGATGCAGCGCCAGCAGCTTCAACGCTTCTGCACCGCTGTTGGCGGTCAGAATGCGATAGTTTTCCCCGCGCAGGACGCGCCGCAGCGAGGACAGGATGCTGGCCTCGTCGTCGACCAGGAGAATCGTCGACAGCGATTCGTCTTCCGTCGGCAGGCGCATCGGTCCGTAGCTGGCCATGAACGCCTGGAAATCCTCTCCGGAAAGCGGCTTGCTCACCAGATAACCCTGCATCACGTCGCACTGCAGCGACCGCAGGAAGCGCGCCTGTCCGGCATCCTCGACACCTTCGGCCAGCACTTCGAGCCCAAGCCCATGCCCGAGTGCGATGATGGCCTTGACGATCGAGGCGTTGGCGCTGTTGCGCGTGATGTCGCGCACGAAGCGCAGGTCGATCTTCAGCTGGTTGGCGTCGAGTTCCTGCAGGTAGGCCATCGACGAATAGCCGGTACCGAAGTCGTCGATCGACAGGCGGACACCGAGCGCCTTGAGTGCGGCAATTTCCTTGAATGACTGTCCGTGGTCATCCATGAGGCAGCTCTCGGTGATCTCCAGTTCGACCTGCTTTGGATCGACGCCGGATTCCTCGAGCGCACGCCGCACCGTATCGACCAGGTGGCCGCGGCCGAGCTGCACCGTCGAGACATTGATGGCGATGTGCTTGAGCGGGAGGCCGGCATCGATCCAGGCTCTGAACTGACGACACGCTTCGCGCAAGACCCATTCCCCGAGCGTGACGACAAAGCCGCTCTCCTCCGCCAGAGGGATGAAGTCGGCCGGCGAGATCATGCCGCGCAGCGGGTGCTTCCAGCGGGCCAGCGCCTCGACGCCGACAATCTTGCCGTTGATGAGATCGGTCTGCGGCTGGTAGTGCAGCAGGAGTTCGCCGCGCTCGACCGCGCGCCGCAGATCGGCGTCGAGCGACAGGCGATCCTTCGCGTGGCGGCTCATCTCGGCCGAGAAAAACTGCATTTCACCGCGTCCGCGCGCCTTGGCCTGGTGCAGCGCCACTTCGGCGTTGCTCTGCAGGGTCTCGGCGTCGGTGCCGTCTTCGGGGTACATGGCAACGCCAACACAGGCGCCGACGTAGAGGGGATTCCCCTCGAAGGCAAACGGTTTCGACAATTCGTCGATGATGCGCTGGACGACGAAGTCGACCGGCGGCATCTCCGTGCCCGACTCGATGATGATGTTGAACTCGTCGGCACTGACCCGGGCGATGGCCTCGACTTGCGGCAGCACGGCGCGCAGTCGCTTGCCGGCTTCCTCCAGAATCTGATCGCCGGCCTTGTGGCCGAGGCTTTCGTTGATCGCCGTGAAATTGTCGAGATCGACGAAGGCGAGCGAGAAGCCCGATCGGCTCACCTCGGCCGATTGCATCGCATACGCCAGAAGTTCGCGGAAGAGCGAACGGTTCGGCAGGCCGGTCAGCGGATCGCGGTTGATGAAGAAGTCGAGCCGCTCCTCGGCGTAGCGGCGTTCGGAAATGTCGCGATGCGAACCGCGCACGCCAAAGCTTCGCCCTTCGGCATCGAGCACCGATTTGCAGACGTGCTCGATCCAGCGCTCGCGCCCCTCGCGCGTGCGGATGCGGAAGATGACCGGTCCGCGCTCACTCTCGGGTGCCGACGGTCCGTGCGCACTCCATGCCGCCAGGTCATCGGCGTGGATGATCTTCTCCATCAGCGACGCGTCGGCGAAGAAGTTCTCGGCCGAGTAGCCGGATACATCGGTACAGGCCGGCGAAACGTAGAGGAAGGTGCCATCCGGCGCGGTCCAGTACTCCCAGTTCGGTGAGTACTCGGCGAGGATGTGGTATTTCTCCTCGCTTTTTTCGAGCAGCGCGCTGCGCTGCGCCACCTGCTGTTCAAGAACATTGCGCAGACGCGCCAGTTCCAGATGGTTAAGGATGCGCGCGCGCACCTCGTCGATATCGAACGGCCGGGTAATGTAGTCGGCGCCGCCGACTTCGAAGCCCTTGACCTTTTCCGCCACGGCATCGACTCCGGTGACGAAGATCACCGGAATGCGGTTGCCGGTCGGAGAGGCCTTGATTCGCTGACAGACCTCGTAGCCATCCATGCCGGGCATGACCACGTCGAGCAGCACGAGATCGGGCGGCGAGTCGCTGTTGACCGCGTCGACGGCGCCGATGCCCGTGTTGGCGACGCGGATGTTGTAGGTATTCTTCAGCGCACCGAGCAGGGCATGGATGTTCTCCGGGATGTCGTCTACGATGAGCAGCGTCGCCTTGCGATCCGGATCGGTGGACTTGCGTGCATCGAAGAGCAGCGGATTGCGCCGGTGCCGGCGCAATTCGAGCAGCATCGCGATACGGCGGTGCAGCAACTCCGGATTCACCGGCTTGGTGATGTAGTCCGAAACGCCCAGCTCGAAGCCGCGCGCTTCGTCCACCGCGTCTGAAAGCGCCGTGACGAAGATGACCGGAACCATCGCCGTGATCGGGTTCGACTTCAGACGCGAGAGTACCGAATAGCCATCCATACCGGGCATCTTCACGTCGAGCAGGATGAGATCGGGCTGCGGATGCCGCTGCGCCAGATCGAGCGCCCTCTCGCCGGTGGTTGCTGCGGCAATGGCGTAGGTGTCGCGCAGAATGGCGACGAGCGCATGCAAGTTCTCGCTGACGTCATCGACGATCAGGATGTGCGGCCGTTCAGCCGTTTTCTCATTCATCTACTGCTCCCTTCGTGCGCCTGCTTCAGCGTTTCCTGCAATTTGCGCAGCGCGGCGTTTGCGCCGTCTATGTCGAACACATCCAGCCGTTCAGCCAGCGCGGCAATCTCCTCGCCACGGCGCGTCGCCGTCGCCGGAGCGTAGTTCGCTCGGCCTGCCCGAGGTCGTATTCTAGCGCCAGACGCAGGTATTCGAGCCGGTCGAACAACTGCTGCGCGGTGATCCTCTGCCCGGCCGGAACGCTCACCGCCTCCAACCTCAAGGCCGGGCAATCGATATCCTGCAGCCCACCGAAGATCAACGCCCGAAGCTCATCCAGATCGTTCTGCGGCGCGGAGGCACAGAGGAAACGCACAGAAAAACGCCGTTGCCAAAGGTTTTCTCTGCGAAAACTCTGCGTCTCTGTGACTCTGTGGTGGGTGTTTCGGCATTTATCCTGAAAACCTCACCGCAAAGGCGCGAAGGCGCAAAGATCGCAAAGGAAACAGCAGGTTGATCGTACTTGACCATTCACCCTGTGGGTGGCGATGGAAGATAGATGCTGTTCGCGTAGCGC
>NZ_JAGOIT010000126.1 GCF_017995515.1 Propionivibrio sp. | reverse complement strand
GCCAGATGCCTGGCCGGCGCCAGCAGATCGAGACCGAGCGCCGAACGGTCGTGCTCGGCGGCGAGGCTGTAGAACAAGGGGAAATAGCGTTCGCGTTTCTGCGCGGCAAGCGGATCGCCGTCGGCGCCCGGTTCGCGCAATGCGAACGACTCGCCCCAAAGTTTCCGGGCATCGAATTCGAACTGCTCGCGTCCGGCCGGCGTGACGAGCGGCGCCCAGCCGTAGTCGGCAACGCCTTCATGCTTGACGACCGGCTCGACGAAGTGGCGGAAAAGCGGCCAGCCGACGTCGCCCGCGGCGTGAAACAACCGTTGCAGGACGGAAAATTGCTTGAGCGGCCGGTCGTAGGCGGCAACCACGTGGTCGGCGCGTTGCCGGGCGTCGCGGATGAAGGCGAGTTCCAGGCGCTGGCTGCTGCTCGTGGCGATCTCGCGCGTCACCCATGCCGTCGCGAACGCGCCGAGCAAGCCGACGGTGACCAGGATGGGCCACAGCCGTCTCTTTGGGGAGGGAGATGCTTCCGCCGAGGTCATACCGGTTGTGCGATCCGCGCCGTGTGCGAAAAAAGGACAGGCCCGGAGCCTAACCGATATCCCGCCATATGGGAACCGGCGTTCAGCGCTGCCGGCAGGCTTGCTCCATGCGTTGCAGCGCGGCTTCCAGCGTTGCGCCCGGGCAGCCGAAATTCAGCCGCACCCAGCCGGACAGGCCGAAGTCGGCGCCGTTCGACAAACCAACGCCGGCCGCCTCGAAGAAGGCGACGGGATCGTCGACACCGAGGCCGCGCGCGTCGATCCACGCGAGATAGGTCGCCTCGACGTGCGTCATCGTAAGGCCGGGCATCGCGGCGACCGCCGCTTCGACGCGGTCGCGATTGCGGCGCAGCGTGTCGATCAGGCCGCGATGCCAGTCGGCGCCTTCGCGGAAGGCCGCTTCGGCAGCGACGAAACCGAGCACGTTCACGTCAGGCACGATGCCGCGCGCAGCGCCGGTGAAGCGCCGACGCAAGGCCGCGTCGGGAATCACGGCGAAGGCGCAAGCGAGGCCGGGGATGTTGAAGGTCTTGGACGGCGCCATCAGGGTGATGCTTCGCCGCGCGATCTCGTCGTCCACGCAGGCCAGCGGCAGGTGCCGGCGCTCGGCGTCGAGGATCAGATCGCAGTGGATCTCGTCCGAGCAGACGATGAGGTCGTGGCGCCGGCAGAAGCCGGCGAACGCACGCAACTCCTCGTCCGACCAGGCGCGGCCGACCGGGTTGTGCGGGTGGCAGAGCAGCCACAGCCGCGTATCGGGCTTCAGCGCCGCCTGCATCGCATCGAGGTCCATGCGCCAGCCGTCATCCGTCAGCTTGAGCGGCACGCTGGTGAGTTCGCGCCCGGACAGCTTTGGCGCTGAGAGGAAGGGCGGATAGACCGGCGTGGCGGTAATCACGCCGCCATCGACGACGCGGCAGGCGAGGTTGAGGCCGGTGACGACGCCCGAGAGCCAAACGAGCCATTCCGGCTCGACCTTCCAGCCGTAGTTCGTATCGAGATAGGCCAGCGTCGCCTCGACGAGCGACGGCATCGGCGCGGCATAGCCGAGCACGCCGTGTTCGACGCGCCGATGCAGGGCGTCGAGGACCGCCGGCGGCGCCGCGAAGTCCATGTCGGCGACCCACAGCGGGATGACGTCGCGCCCCGCGTACTTGCTCCACTTGATCGAATCGCTGCCGCGCCGATCGACGACACGGTCAAAGTCCAGATGGCTCATGTTCTCGTCCTCCACTTGTTTCAACCAGAAACCTCACCGCAAAGGCGCGAAGGCGCAAAGAGCGCAAAGAGCGCAAAGGAAACGACGGGTTGATCGTACCTGATCATTCACCCTGTGAGTGACCACGGAAGACACGCGCTCGTCACGTAGTGCTTTGATTTTCTTTGCGAACCTTTGCATCTTTGCGCCTTTGCGGTGAAGAATTGAGTTTCTTGGGTTCAATGGGGCGTCAGGCCAGAAACAGTCGATACGCTGGATTGTCCGTCTCGTTCCAGTGCGCGTAGCCCAAGTTCTTGAGGAAAGCCCGGAACTCGGCTTTCTCGGCCGGCGGCACCTGCATGCCGACGAGCACGCGGCCGTAGTCGGCGCCGTGGTTGCGGTAATGGAACAGGCTGATGTTCCAGCCGGCGCTCATGCGCGAGAGGAAATTCATCAGCGCGCCCGGCCGCTCGGGGAATTCGAAGCGGTAGACGAGCTCGTGCGCGACATTCGGCGCGTGCCCGCCGACGAGGTGCCGGATATGACCCTTGGCCGTCTCGTCGTCGGTGAGATCGAGCGTCGGGTAGCCGCTTCTGCGCAGTTGCTCGACGAGCTTGAGCGACTCGGCGCGCGAGGCGACCTGCACGCCGACGAAGACGTGCGCCTGCTTCCGGTCGTTGAAGCGGTAGTTGAACTCGGTCACGTTGCGTGAGCCGATCAGCGACAGGAATTTCTTGTAGCTGCCCGGCTGTTCGGGCAGCGTCACGGCGAGCACGGCCTCGCGCTGCTCGCCGACCTCGGCGCGTTCGGCGACGAAGCGCAGGCGGTCGAAGTTCATGTTGGCGCCGGAGGCGACCGCCACCAGCGTCCGGTTCTTCAGGCGATGGCGCGCAGCGTAGGCCTTGGCGCCGGCCACCGCCAGCGCGCCGGCCGGTTCGAGCACGGCGCGCGTGTCCTCGAAGACGTCCTTGATCGCCGCGCAGACGGCGTCGGTATCGACACGGACGACCTCGTCGACGTACTGCTGGCAGAGGCGGAAGGTCTCTTCGCCGACGTACTTGACCGCCGCGCCGTCGGCGAAGAGGCCGACCTGTTTCAGGCGCACGCGCTTGCCGGCGGCCAGCGACTGGGCCATGGCGTCGGCATCCACCGTCTCGACGCCGATGATCTTCGTCTCCGGGCGCAGGCGCTTGATGTAGGCGGCGACGCCGGAGATCAGCCCGCCGCCGCCGATGGCGCAGAAGACGGCGTCGATCGGCTTCGGGTGCTGGCGCAGGATTTCCATGCCGATCGTGCCCTGCCCGGCGATCACCTCGGGATCGTCGAAGGGATGGACGAAGGTCAGCTTCTCGCGCTTCTCCAGCTCAAGCGCGTGCGCGTAGGCCTCGTCGTAGGACTCGCCGGCGAGCACGACTTCCCCACCTCGGCTCTGCACGGCGTCGATCTTGATCTGCGGCGTCGTCGTCGGCATGACGATCACCGCGCGGCAGCCGATCTTCGCCGCCGACAACGCGACGCCCTGCGCATGGTTGCCGGCCGAGGCGCAGATCACGCCGCGCTTGAGCTTGTCCGGCGAGAGCCGGGCGATCTTGTTGTAGGCGCCGCGCAGCTTGAACGAGAACACCGGCTGCATGTCCTCGCGCTTGAAGAGAATGGTGTTGCCGATACGCGCCGAGAGGTTGGGCGCGGCGTCGAGCGGCGTTTCCACCGCGACGTCGTAGACCTGCGCGTTGAGGATCTTTTCGAGGTAATCGGGATGCATGGCCGCTCGGAATCCGCTGGGGAAAGCGGGGATTCTAGCAGCCTGTCGGAGCCGGCCGGCGCATGCGCCGGCCGTATGTGCGCCTACTGTCCCTGTGCAATGGTACGTACTTGCTCGCGCACGATGCGCCACTGGCCACCTTCCTTGCGCCATTCGAGCGTCTTTTCGGACGTATCGGCGTAGCTGTCGGCGCTGTAGCGCTGGCGGAAGGTGACGATCGCCGAATCGGGCGCTTCGCTGATCACCTGCGGATCACGGATCTCGACGCCGATCTGCTGCGCCTTGGCGATGCGCTGTTCGCGCTGGCGCACCCAGTCCTCGCGGGTGGTATCGCCTTCCGGCATGAAGTCGGCGCTGTAGAAGTCTATATAGTCGCCGACCTTGCGCGACGCCCAGGCGGCCGCCCAGGCACGGGTGCGCGCGGCGATCTGCGACTCGACCGTATCTGCCGCGGCCGGGCGCACTTCCTTGACGGATTCGGGCGCAGGAGCAACAACCGGCTCAGCCGCCGGCGACCGGGCGCCGAGGAAGTTGCCCCCCTTGCCGTCGAGCATCTCGCGCGCCTTGCGATTGAGCGCGTCGCGGTCGAGCACGGTGTCGACGGGCAACGTCGGCGGGCACATCTGCGCCAGGTCAACCGGTGTCAGCTCGTCGTCCGCCGGCGCGTTGTCGGCATCCACGCGCTTGAGCCCGAGGCGTTCGAGCAGGTTGCCCATGCCGGCGTAGCTGCGCAGATAGGCGATCGACAGGTCGGCTTCGGCATTGACCTGAGAACGACGCGCGTCGAAGTACTCGTTTTGCGTGTTCAGGAGGTCGAGCAGCGTGCGCTGGCCGATGTTGAACTGATCGCGGTAGGCAGTGCGTGTCTTCTCGACGAGCGCCACCTGCAGCGCGATGTAGGAGAGCTGGTCGTTCAGGCGCTGCGTTTCGTTGTAGGCGATCGACAGCGTCTGGCGCAGGTCGCGGCAGGCCTTTTCGCGCAGGTCGAGCGCCACGTTCTTGCGCTCGCGGTACTGGCGGCTGCGCGCGGCGTCGGAGCCGCCGTTGAACAGGTTGAAGTTCATGCGCACTTCGACGCGCGTGTCGTCGCGCGAGCCGGCGTCCTCGTAGTTGCTGTAGTCGTCGCGGCGGGCGACGAGGTCGAACTTGGGCATGAACGCCGCACGTCGGGCCTCGAGGTCGTACTGCGACGCCTCGATGTTCTCGACGCTGGCGCGCAAGGCCGGATTGCTCTTCAGTGCGATGCCCAGCGCCGCATCGGCGTTGGCCGGGAAAGCCTGCGCAAGCGGTGGCGCCGGCGGCAAGTCCTTGCCCGGCGCCTGGCCGACGACGCGCACATAGCGTGCGGTGACATCGTGCAGGTTGGCATAGGCCGTCGTCAGATTCACGTCGGCGAGCGCCAGCCGGCTGGCCGCCTGATCGACGTCGACGCGCTTGCCGACGCCGGACTGCGCGCGTTTCTTGAGTTGTTCGTGTGCGGCCTGGTGCTGGATGTAGTTGTCCTCGGCGAGCGCGACCTGAGCACGGTAGCGCTGCACGTCCAGATGCGCGCGTGCCGCTTCGAGCGCGATGTTCTCCGAGGCGTCGAGCAGTTCAAAGTAACGCACCAGCTTGGCGCGGCCGAGGCGCTTGACTTCATTCGACGTGGCAAAGCCGTCGAAAAGCATCTGCCTGAGGCTCAGCGTGCTCTCGTTGCCGCTGTACGACTGATCGATGTCGAGGTCGGACTGCACCCGCTTCTGCTGCCCGCTGCCGGCCGAAAGATCGACCTTGGGCAGAAACCCTCCGCGCGCGACGCCAACCTCCTCCTCCGCCTCGCGGAAGGCGTGCCAGCGCGAGAGCACTTCCGGGCTCTTGAGCACGGCGAGCTGCGCCGCCTCCTTCAGCGAGCGAGCGGTCGACTCCGGCAATTCAAAGCCGGACGACGCGACAGCAGGCGGCTCCTGCGCGGCAAGAGCGGTCGAAAACAGGGCGGCGATCAAAAGGGCAATGCGGGGGCTGGCTAGTCGGGACATCTTTTCCGTAGATTCCTTTGCACGCGTAGAACACGCGTAAGCTATTGAGAAAGAGGCGGAATTATACGTAATCGCGCGCGCACCCAGCGTGAACTAATGCACAGCGATTACACTTGTTAACAGTCAACCTGAAAATCTCACCGCAAAGGAAACAACAGGTGGGTCGTACTTGACCATTCACCCTGTGGGTAGCGATGGAAGACAGGTGCTGGTCGCATAGCGCTTTGATTTTCTTTGCGCCTTTGCGGTAAAGAACTGAGAGGTTGTGAACAAATGCAGAAATACCTACCACAGAGTCACAGAGACGCAGAGTTTTCGCAGGGAAAACCTTTGGAAACGGTGTTCTTCCTCTGCGTTTCCTCCGCGCCTCCGTGCCTCTGCGGTGGGATTTGAGTTTTTTCACAGACTCTGAGTTTTTCAGGGTCAACAATCCTGTAGTCCGCGCCCTCCCATTCGCCGATGCCGTCTTTTCTTCTCTCGCTGCTGCGTCTACGCCCGTCACTTGCAGTGACGACGCGGCGAGTTATCGCGGGCTGCGCTGCCGCCTGCGGACTGCTATTGGCCAGCACGATGCTCGCGATGGCCGTCGATACGGCACAGTTACACGCGCAGTTCATCGCGAGGTTCGGCGCTGAGCGCGGCGCGCTGCTCGATCGCTGGCGGCAAAGCAACGCCGCGGCGCGCGACTTGCGCGAGGCGGAAAAACTCCAGCGCATCAACGATTTCATCAACCGCCACATCGCCTTCGAGGACGATCGCTCGGTCTGGGAGCAGAGCGACTATTGGGCAACACCGCTTGAGACCCTCGGCATGGGGCGTGGCGATTGCGAGGACTTCGCCATCATCAAGTACGTCTCGCTGCGCCATGCAGGCATCGCCAGCGACAAGCTGCGCCTGATCTACGTCAAGGCCACATTGGAGACCGCCGACGGACCGATCCGGGTCGCGCACATGGTGCTCGCCTACTACGCGACGCCGAGCGCCGAGCCGCTGCTGCTCGACAATCTCGAACCAAGAATATTGCCGGCGGCAAAACGCGCCGATCTGAAACCGATCTTCAGCTTCAACAGCGCCGGCATTTTCGCCGGGGTATCGGGCAAGGACAAAGCCACTGAAGGCGGCATAGGCCGCCTGTCGCGCTGGGAAGATGTACTACGGCGAATCGCCGCCGACGGTGACGCGTCGATAACGGATAGATAGAGAAGAAGGAAACCGACCATGTCCATGTATCGCCAACTCTGGCTCGCAATCATCTCTGCCATGCTGCTCGCCCTGGCAGGGAGCCTGTTCGCCTCGATGCTGGGCGCGCGCGCGTATCTTGAATCGCAACTAACGCTCAAGAATTCCGATAACGCGACGGCACTCGCCCTCTCGCTCAGCCAGGGCGAGCCGGACCCGGTTTCCGTCGAACTGACGGTCAGCGCGCTCTTCGACAGCGGGCACTACCGCCTGATCCGCGTCACCGACCCGTCCGATCGGACCATCGTCGAACGCGCAGCCGAAGCGGGTGAATTGGGCGCCCCCGAGTGGTTTGCCCGCATACTGCCGATTCGGGCAATGCCGGGCCAAGCTCAGATCAGCGACGGCTGGAAGCAGTTCGGCACGATTACCCTGATCAGCAGCAGTCGCTTCGCCTACGGCGCGCTCTGGAACAACGTCGTGCAGCAGGTCATCGCGCTCGCGCTTGCCTGCCTGATCGGTGGCTTCCTTGCGTCCCTGATCCTGCGTCGTCTGCGCAAGCCACTGCAGACGGTCATCGATCAGGCGGCCGCCATCTCCGAACGACGCTTCGTAACGATCGCGGAACCGGAGGTGCCGGAACTCCGACAACTGGCATCGGCGATGAACGCGACCGTCGCGCGGCTCAAGGCGATGTTCGCCGAGGAGGCGGCACGCCTTGAACAGGTGCGTCGGGATGCCAACTTCGATACGCTCACCGGACTCGCCAATCGCGGCCACTTTCTCGCCTGCCTGCGCCAGGTGCTCGAGGGTGAAAGCGCGACCGACGGCAGCCTGCTCCTGATCCGCCTGACAGACCTCGCCGGCATCAATCGACGGCTGGGGCGCGAAGCAACCGACGATTACCTCAAGCGCGCCGCTGACGCCATCCGGCTTTGCGCCAGGCTCGCGCCCGAGGGCATCGCTGCACGCCTAAACGGCGCCGATTTCGCCGTCATGCTGCCGGGCGAAGCCAGCGGTCGCGGCGCGGCCGGCAAGCTCCTCGAACGGCTTGCCGAAATCGCAGCGCCATTCGTTGAAGGACGGACCGCCGCCATCGGCCTCGGACGTTTCGGCCTCGGCATGGATCTCGGCTCCGTGCTCGCGCGCGTAGACAGCGCCCTGGCCGGCGCCGAAGCCGAGGGCATCGATGCGATCCGCGAAGCCACTCCGGACGGCCGCGAGGCCCAACCGCGCACCGCCAGGCAATGGGAACAAATGATCCAGCGCGCGCTCGACAACGAGTGGGTACGGCTGACCTCCTTCCCGGTTGTCGACTTCAGCGGCCTCCTCACGCACTGCGAGTGTCCGCTGCGCCTGAAGTTCGAAGAGGATGGCGAGTGGTTACCGGCCGGGCACTTCCTGCCCATCGCCGAACGCCTGCGCCTGACATCCCGGCTCGATCTGGCCGCGGTCAGGCTCGGCTTGCGCGAACTGGCGAACCACCCGGAACTCTCGGGACTGGCGATCAACCTTTCCGCCAGTTCGGCGGCCGATCCGGTTTTCCGCAGCGAACTGCGCGCCCTGCTCGCCGCAGAAGCCACCCACGTATCACGCCTCTGGCTGGAGATTGCGGAAAGCGGCGCGCTCAAGCACCTGTCCGAGTTCCGCGCACTCTGCATCGACCTCAAGTCGATCGGCTGCCGTATCGGCCTCGAACACTTCGGCCACCACTTCAGCCAGATCGGTCAGCTGCACGATCTCGGACTCGACTTCCTGAAGGTCGATTCGAGCTTCGTCCGCGGACTCGACAGCAACTCCGGAAATACCGCCTTCCTGAAAGGTCTGTGCGGCATCGCGCACACCATCGGCTTGCAGGTGATGGCCGAGGGGGTTGCCAGCCAAGGCGAGATGGATACATTAAAGTCGGTCGGTTTCGACGGTGTCACCGGCCCGGTGCTGGCATAACGGGTAGCACTCGGGCGGCATGACGGGGCTCCGTCCTGCCGCCCGGGACGATGCCAGGACTCAGTCGACAACCAGGCGGTTGTTCTTCAGCAGATCCTGGATCACGGCGTTGTCGTTGAGCAGCG
>NZ_JAGOIT010000046.1:13833-27549 GCF_017995515.1 Propionivibrio sp. | reverse complement strand
GACGGGCGTCCCGGTTTTCTTGGGTTGTAGCCGATCACCGCGCCTTCCTGATGGCCGTAGAGCGGCTTGATGGTCGTATCCACCTCCAGTATCCACGGCACATCAAGCAGCGGTGCGACGCTGGCGCGCAGGAGCCCATCGAGCCAGGCAACCCCCTCGGCTTCCGGGATGCGTTTCAAGGCGTTGAGCAAGGCGTCCTCGGAGAGGATCTTGCGCATCCCCAACAGCCCTGGATTGATGCCGTCACAGCGGATTGCCATGACGTGCGCGTAGCGCCGGTGCCCGGCAAGCATCGACAGCAGCCACGTGCCCAGCACTTCGAATTTCGATGGCGCGTTCGGGCTGCTATAGGTGAGCGGGCAGCTTTCCAGCCAACGCGACCAGAACCCCGTCAGGTTGAGAAATTCAATGAAGCAGGCCAGTCGCCCCATCGGCGTCGCCGCGCTTTCCGCCTCCCATCGCACCTGCACCCGACCGGCCATCGTCTGCACGCCCGCCCACAACATCAGCATTTCTTCGCGTTTCGCCACCTTCAATTTCGACTCACCCGTCGGGTGACCCCCTCTTTTTCCGTCGGTGCCGGCCCCATTCCGACCACCCTCCCATACTTCATTCGCTCGCATGAACACGATCGCAACGAATCCGCCGCTTGATTTCCTGAAATCCTTCATCAAGAACTTCGTGATCGCCCTCGGTCTCCTCGCCGGCGCAACGCTATCGACGCTGGCACATGCGCCCCCGGACGCTACCTGCAGGCCGGCCTCGACGCTGACTTCGTCAAGTCACAACGACAACTGACCCGGGCGTAGGCCTACTTGCCGTAATTGAGCAGACCCGCCTTCAGCTCAAGCAGATCGAGCGGCGAGAAGGCGCAATACTTGCCGTCGCGGATCTGGCCTTCGAGTTGCAGCACGCAGGTCTCCGGCGAACGCCGGATGACGTTGCACTTGATCGTGTAGTGCCGCTCGGCTTCGCCCAAGTCCGCCTCGATGAGCACACCGTCGCCGCGTTGCAGTTCGGGCATGACGGCGCCGTGCTCGCGCACGCGCATGCGCACCTCGCCTTCCGACATATCGACCAGCGTGCATGGCAGCGCCTGGCGGACGTCGGGGATGTGCAACGTCACCGGCGCCGTGATCTTGGCGCGCGACTTCTTGCGCTGATCGGTCACCGACAATGTCGACAACTCCGGCGTCAGCAGCACCATGTTCATGTGCGCATACGGCCCGTCGGGCAGATTCACCTGCTTGGCGACTTCGGTATCGACGGTGGAAACGCCCTTGCCGCCGGCGTTCGAGATGAGCGAGATGTAGTTGCCCTTGTTGAACTGCTTGCCGCGCCCGATCTGCGCCCGACGGTGGTAATCGAGCTTCATTTCGAGGTGCGAGGTGTCGGGAACCAGCAGCTGGAAAAGCTTGAGCGCGGCGACTGGCGTGCGCTGATCGTTCTCGCCGAAGCGGAAGACGGTCGGATTACCCTCGGCGTCACGGTCGATGGCATCGGCCGAATAGAGGTAGTTGCCATTCACGCAATAGGCCAGGATCAAGGTGTCAAAAACGATGTCCTGCTTGAATTCCGGGTAGTAGCGCAATTTCTTGCCGATCGGGAAGAACTCGATCAACGTTCTGATGCGTGCCGATTGGAACGCCGCCGGTGAATTGTGCGCAGGGAACTCATGCGCGCTGCCTGCCGCACCGAACGCCTTGCCGAAGAATGTCTTGAGCACGTTGCGCCTTCCAGAAAACGGGGTTATCCGATTCGGATCGCTCGACCGCGGGCGGAAAGGCGTTGATCTCGGGCCGCAGCCGCCTTGATTTCCTCCGCAGATTCCGGCGGAAATTATACCCCGCAGCCGCCGCAGAAAAACCCCGCCCTGTCAGGGACGCAGCCGACGGGCGGCCCCTTGGCGCTTTGTAAAAAACTGTGATCTCACGGGTGGTATTTATTCGGTATGGCAAAATGCGCACTTTTGCAGAGGTAACCGGTGCCCAAGCCTGCGCGCGGCACCGCGGAGAGGATGAAATGGCGGAAGACCTGCTTAGCTGGAAGAGCCAATACAATCTGGGCCTGGATGAAATCGACGCCCAACACAAATCACTGCTCGACCTGATCAACAAGGCGTGGCTGGCCATCGTGCAGCGCAGCGATCAAAGCGTCGTCTTGGCGGTGATCGAGGAACTTGAGAGGTACACGCTGGCGCATTTCGCGGCGGAAGAAACGTTCATGCGCGTCACCGAGTATCCGGGGTTCGCCGAACACAAGCGAGAACACGGCTCGTTCATCGCCCGCATTGCCGAAGAGAAGCAGCGCGCCATCGCGACCGGCAGTCTGTCGCTGGATCTGATGTACTACCTGCGCGATTGGCTGATCGACCACATCGTGGTCTCCGACAAGGCCTACGCCGAATTCACTCAAGCAAACAATGCCCGCCGGACGACGGTGCTCAGCCGCTTCTTTGCCCGTTTCTTCTGATGCTCCAGCGCCCTGGCCGGTCTGATTACAACGGAAAACCGAAACGTTGAAGCAGGTCCCCCGTTTCGTACAGCGGCAAGCCCATCACGCCGGTATAGCTGCCGACGAGGTTCTGGACGAACAGCGCCGCGTGGCCCTGAATGCCGTAGGCTCCCGCCTTGTCCATCGGCTCGCCGGTAGCGACGTAGGCGCGGATCGTCGCCTCGTCGAGCGGGCAAAAGCGCACTTCGCTGATCGAGAGCGTCGACTCGACGCGCCCCTCGAAGGCGACCGTCACCGCGGTCAGCACGCGGTGCGTGTTGCCGGAGAGACGGCGCAGGATCGCTCGCGCATCCTCCGCATCGGTCGGCTTGCCGATGATCTGCCCGTCAAATTCCAGCGTCGTATCGGCGGCAAGCACCGGCTGCAAACGCAGCTTGCGCAGGGTGACGACACGCCAGCCGTACTCGGCTTTGGCACGTGCGACGCGCTGCACATAGTCGAGCGGAACCTCCCCGGCGAACGGGGTCTCGTCCACTTCGACATCCTCGCGTGGATGGTCGCGAAAGACGATGGTGTCGAAATGGATGCCGACCTGGGTCAGCAGCTCCCGTCGGCGCGGGCTGCGCGAGGCGAGGAAGATGCGCGGGTTACGCAGGTTGATCGGCATGCGGCTCAGCCTTCTCGATGATAGGGATGGTTCTTGACGACGCTGACCGCACGATACAACTGTTCGCACAACACCAGGCGCGCCATGGCGTGCGGCAGCGTCAGGCTGGAGAGGCGGATCATGCAATCGGCGCGCTGCTTCAGTTCCTCGTCGATGCCGTCGGCGCCGCCGATGATGAAGGCCGTGTCGCCGCCTTCGCGCATCCAGTCCTCGAGGCGCTGCGCCAGTTTTACCGTCGTGAGATCGGCGCCGCGCTCGTCGAGCACGACCAGCCGGTCGAAGCTGGACAAGGCCGCCTGCAGCCGGACTTTTTCCGCCGCCAGCAGTTGCTCGCGCGTCTTCGAGCCGCGCGGCTCGGGCTTCACCTCAACGACCAACAGCGGCAGCTCGCGCGGCATGCGCTTGATGTACTCGGCGCAGCCCTTCGCCACCCAGTCAGGCAGCTTGTTCCCCACCGCGAGGATGCCGAGCCGCATTGAAGTTCAGGCGGCCGCCGCGGTGGCCTTGCGCACCCGTTCCGGCCCCTTGCCGCCCCACAGTTCTTCGAGGTTGTAATAGCTGCGGATGGCCGGCTGCATGATATGTACGACGATGTCGCCGAGATCGACGAGCACCCATTCGCCACCGTCTTCGCCCTCGGTCGACAGGATCTCGCCGCCGGCTTCACGCACCTTGTCCTCGACGTTGCGCGCGAGCGAACGCACCTGCCGGTTGGAGTCGCCGCTGACGACGACGATACGTTCGAACAGCGGGGTCAGCTTGGCGGTATTGATGACTTCGATATCACGGCCCTTGATGTCCTCAAGCGCGGCTACGACGACTTTTTCGAGTTGTGCTGCATTCATTGGCGATTCAATTCTCTTCATAAAGGTGATGCTGCCCGATGTACGCGATCAGCGCCTCGGGGAGCAGGTAGCGGGCGCTGTGTCGTTTCGACAGCAACGCCCGAATCTTGGTTGCGGAAATGTCGAGCTGCGTCATGGCGAAGGTCGCAACGCACCCGGCCGGTGCCGCCGCGAGATCGCCAACGTCGGAACTCAGTCGCGCCCGGAAGACTTCGGCCAGCGCCGGCGGCAAGGCGTCTGCTTCGACCGGATAGCCCGGCCGGTGCGCGACACCGATATGCGCCAGTTCGAACAGCGCTTTCCAGCGATGCCAGCCGGTCATCCCGGCAAAGGCGTCGGCGCCGACGAGCAGGACGAGCGGTCGTGACGGGCCGATAGCGGCATCTGCGCGCAGGCGTTCGAGCGTCGGCACCGTGTAGCTCGGCGCAGCCGCATCGACTTCGGCGCTGTCGAGTTCAAAGCGCGGGTTGTCGGAGGTCGCCAGCTGCACCATCTCCAGCCGCTGCCGGGGCGCAACGCGCGGCGCGCCGCGCAAGGCGGGCCAACCGGCGGGAATCCAGCGCACTCGTTCCAGAGCAAGCGCGTCAGCGGCCTCCTCGGCGAGGCGCAGATGACCGAAATGCACCGGGTCGAACGTGCCGCCGAAAACGCCGAGCGGCGTTTGCGACGACGTCTCAGGCATTCTCGTTGACGACGACAAAGACGTCGCGGTAGCTCGCGTAGAAGCTGCCGTAGAGCGTCGGCATCAGCACGACGACGAGCAGCGACGACAGCGCGACCGACATCACCTCACCCCCGCCGGGCAGAAGAATCGTCACCGCGGCGACGATCAGGCCGGGCAGCAGCATGCCGAAGATGGCGATCGAGACGAAATAGACGACGAAGGCACGCCAGTTGCGCAGGCAGGCGACAACGCTGAAAAACAGCGACTTTCCGGCCGAAAGCCCGTGCCACGCGGCAAGTACCGGCGCGAACCAGTACGCCATCATGAACGGTAGCGACAGGGCAACGACGGTAATGATGGCACCGACTGGCAGGTCATCGCCCGCCGCAGCCTCCTCCGCACGCTGCCCGAGCACGGCCATGCGGAAAAAGTCGCCGCCGTCGATCAGCGACGTCGCTCCGAGGATGAGCGTGGTCCCGGCGAAGTAGATACCACCGAGGATCAACAAGGTGCGCAGGTTCTGCTGAAAGCCCGAGAACAGCAGATGCGGTGGCAAGAGCGCATTGCGCTCGACGAGCCGGAAGGCATTCATCAGGCTGACCGAGAACACCGGAATCAGCAGCGTCGCCACGATCTGCCCGAAGAACGGCAGCGAGCTGATGACGATCATCGCCACCCAGTAGCCGACGATGAGCAGCGTCAGCAACAGCTGTTTCTTGCGGAAGATGCGGAAACCTTCGGACAACCAGCGCAGACCGCGGCTGGCGGGAAGAGTCAGTGCTTGCATGGATCAATCAATTCGCGACAAAAACGTCCCGGTAGGCGGCATACACCGACCCAGCGAGAACAGGAATGAGGACCAGAAAACCGAGGCCGACCGGCAGCGCAGCGAAGAACGCGAGCACCAGCACGATCAGCCCGTAGACCAGGAACGCCAGGACGTTCTTCATGCACGCCTCGAAACTGGCCTTGAGTGCCTCGACCGGCTGCATGTGGTTGAAGAAGACCAGCGCCGGAGCGAACCAGACGGCCATAACGACGGGCACCGACAGCGCCAGCGACAGTAACAAAGACAGCATCAGGCCGCCGAAGATCACGCCAAGACCCTCCGGCTGCGCCGACAGCAAACCGCCGGCCACGCTGCCACCGCCGACGACAACCACAATGACGACGATGGCGAACATCGCCACCATGTAGAGCACACCGACCATGACCAGCGGACCGGCGTTCTGCTTGAAGCCGGCGAAGAGGTCGTCGATCTGCACGCGCTCCTCCTCATCGATCTTCCGGCACACCAGCAACAGGCCGGCGCCGAGCACCGGCATCAGCAGATGTGCGGCAAGCGTGCCGACCAGCGGTACGATCTGCACGCCGAGGACGATCACCAGAAGGACGATGGTCAGCCCGATCCACAGACCGGGGTTGGCCGCGAACAGCGCCCAGCCCTGGCGCAGCCAGTCGAACGCATTGCCGGGAGGAACGACGCGACTGTTTCCGTTGAAGGCCGGCGCCGGAATCGGGAAGGACGCCATGGGAATGCTCACTCGGATCGGTTGGAGAAACAGGACAGGACGCGGGAGAGGAATAACGGGCGGCCGCCAGTGCGGCGGCCGGCGCCGGAGGGACAGCTTAGAACGTGCCGATCACCCACATCGGCACGCTGATCCGGTCGACGCCCGGGCCTTCCATCGGCACGAAGAAACCATCGCCGCGCGGGTCGATCAGCGTGTAGGGAACGCCGTGCTCGGGCGTCACGATGACCTTGTACAGGCGACCGTTGATACGGTACTCCTCGACCGTTTCGCCCTCGCGCTTCTTGATCGTCACCTGCGGTTCGAGCGCCGCATCCTCGGCGCTCATCGCCGGCGGGGGCGGCGGCTCCGGCAAGGGTTCAAGATCGGGCGGTGTCTGCGCCCAAACCGGGGCGGCTGCGAGGGCCAGCAAGGCAAGGAGGGCAGAGATTCGACGCATGGATGACGCTTTCAGAAGGGATTTTGCAATGCCCGGATTGTATTACAGATTGAGCAGCATCTCGCGCTCGCCGGCCAGCGGCTCGAAGCCCCGCGTCTCGTAGTGCCTGAAGATGGCATCGACGACCTCCTCGGGCTTGTCGATCACCTGGATCAAGTCGAGGTCGTCGGGCGAAATCACCTTTTCGTCGACCAGCGTGCTGCGGAACCAGTCGATCATGCCGCTCCAGAACGGCGCATGCACGAGGATGATCGGAATCCGGCGGCTCTTGCCGGTCTGGATCAGCGTCAAGGCTTCGAGCAACTCGTCGAGCGTCCCGAAGCCGCCCGGCATCACGACGTAGGCGTTGGCAAAGCGCACGAACATGTACTTGCGCGCAAAAAAATGGTGGAAGGACTGCGAGATGTCCTGGTACGCGTTGGACGACTGTTCGCGCGGCAGCTGGATGTTCAGCCCGACGCTCGGCGACTTGCCGAAGTATGCGCCCTTGTTGGCCGCCTCCATGATGCCCGGGCCGCCGCCCGAGATCACCGAAAAGCCGGCGTCCGAGAGCTGGCGCGCAATCTCTTCGGTCAGCTTGTAGTACGGCGAATCGGGCGAAGTGCGCGCGCTGCCGAAGATCGAGACGGCCGGCCGGATGGCCGACAGGCGCTGC
Source organism: Propionivibrio sp. (assembly GCF_017995515.1). Lineage (GTDB taxonomy): Bacteria > Pseudomonadota > Gammaproteobacteria > Burkholderiales > Rhodocyclaceae > Propionivibrio. The sequence continues at coordinate 20,293 of NZ_JAGOIT010000046.1, read as the reverse complement.
GTCGCCTCGACGAACTCTGACATAATGCCGAATACCCGCCAGGCCTCCTGCGACGCCGTGAACTTCGTTGAACCTTGCTCGGCCGACGGGGGGATCTTGTCTTTTTCGCTCATTTCACGCCTTGTTAAATATGCCAACCTTGCTGCTGGTCGACGGATCGTCGTATCTCTACCGCGCCTTCCACGCCATGCCGGACCTGCGCAACTCGTTGGGCGAGCCGACCGGCGCCATCTACGGGGTGCTGAACATGCTACGCCGGCTGGATAGTGACTACAAGGCAAGGGACGTGGCCTACAAGGCCTGCGTTTTCGATGCCAAGGGCAAGACTTTCCGCGACCACTGGTACCCCGAATACAAGGCCAACCGGCCGTCGATGCCGGACGACCTGCGCCTGCAGATCGAGCCGATCCACGCCGGTGTCGCTGCCTGCGGCTGGCCGATCCTGATGGTCGACGGCGTCGAGGCCGACGACGTGATCGGCACGCTCGCCCGTCAGGCCGCCGCGCAAGGCATCGACGTGGTGATCTCGACCGGCGACAAGGATCTGGCGCAACTGGTCGACGAACACATCACGCTGGTGAACACGATGAGCAACGAGGCGCTCGACGCCGCCGGCGTGCGCGCAAAGTTCGGCGTGCCGCCCGAACGCATCGTCGATTACCTGACGCTCGTCGGCGACGCCGTCGACAACGTCCCCGGCGTCGCCAAGGTCGGGCCGAAGACGGCGGTCAAGTGGCTGACGCAATACGACTCGCTCGACGGCGTCATCGCCGCCGCGGCCGACATCGGCGGCGTGGTCGGCGAAAACCTGCGCACCGCGCTCGACTTCCTGCCGCTCGGCAAGAAGCTCGTCACCGTACGCTGCGATCTCGAACTTCCGCAGACACTGGCCGAACTCGCGCCGCGTGCGCCCGATCGCACGCGCATGATCGAGCTGTTCACGCGCTACGAAATGAAGTCGTGGCTGAAGGAAGCGCAAGGCGAGCCGACGGTCGAAACGCCCGCGCCGGCCAAGGTCGAGGCAGCCGCACCGCTGCCGGACTTGCTCGCCAACGACGGCGCGCATCGCGCCGGCTACGAAACCATCCTCGACTGGCCAACCTTCGAGCGCTGGCTGGCGAAGATAGCCGTGGCGCCGCTCACCGCGCTCGACACCGAGACGACGAGCCTCGATCCGCTTGCCGCGCGCCTCGTCGGGATTTCCTTCGCTGTCGCGCCGGGTGACTCAGCGTATCTGCCGCTCGGCCACGACTACGCCGGCGCACCGGTTCAGCTGCCTTGCGCAGAAGCGCTGTCGCGGCTCGCCGCGTGGCTTGCCTCGCCGCACCACGCCAAGATCGGCCAGAACCTCAAGTACGACCAGCACGTCTTCGCCAACCACGGCCTGGCGCTGGCCGGCATCGCGCACGACACGCTGCTCCAGTCCTACGTTCTCGAATCCGGCAAGGAAGGCGTGCGCGGGCACGACCTCGGCCAGCTCGCGCTGCGCCACCTCGGGCTGCAGACGATTCCCTTCGAGGCGCTGTGCGGCAAGGGCGCAAGCCAGATCGGTTTCAACCAGGTGGCCGTCGAACAGGCCGCCGAATACGGCGCCGAGGACTCGGACCTGTGCCTGCGCCTGCACGAACGGCTGTATCCGCAGATCCAGGCCGACGCCGGACTCGCGCACATCTACGGCGAGATCGAGATGCCATCGCGCGAAGTCCTCTTCCGGATGGAGCGCAACGGCGTGCTGATCGACGCCGATGCGCTGGCACAGCAAAGCAACGAACTCGGCAAACGCTTGCTCGAACTCGAACTGCAGGCGCACGAACTCGCCGGCCAGCCGTTCAACGTCAACTCGCCGAAGCAGCTCGCCGAAATCCTGTTCAAGAAACTCGAACTACCGGTCAAGAAGAAGACGCCGTCCGGCACGCCGTCGACCGACGAGGAAGTGCTCTCCGAACTCGCGCTCGACTACCCGCTGCCCAAGGTCCTGCTCGAATCGCGCCAGCTCGCCAAGCTGAAAGGCACCTACACCGACAAGCTGCCGAAGATGGTCAATGCGCAGACCGGCCGCGTGCATACCAGCTACGCACAGGCGGTCGCCGTCACCGGGCGGCTCGCCTCGAGCGATCCCAACCTGCAGAACATCCCGGTACGTAGCGCCGAAGGGCGGCGCATCCGCTCGGCCTTTGTTGCTCCCGCCGGCAGCAGCATCGTTTCCGCCGACTATTCGCAGATCGAACTGCGCATCATGGCGCACCTCTCGGAAGACGCGCGGCTGCTCGACGCCTTCGCCCACGGCGAAGACGTACACCGCGCCACCGCCGCCGAGATCTTCGGCGTCACGCCAATCGAAGTCGGTCCCGACCAGCGGCGCGTCGCCAAGGTCATCAACTTCGGCCTGATCTACGGCATGAGCGCCTTCGGCCTCGCGCGCCAACTCGACCTCGAACGCAGCGCCGCACAGTCGTACATCGAACGCTATTTCGCGCGTTACCCCGGCGTGGCGAAATACATGGAAAGCACGCGCAACGCGGCAAAGATGAACGGCTGCGTCGAGACCGTGTTCGGCCGTCGCCTGTGGCTGCCCGAGATTCGTGCGGCGCAGGTCGGCCGGCGTCAGGGCGCCGAGCGCGCGGCGATCAATGCGCCGATGCAAGGCACGGCGGCGGATCTCATCAAGCTGGCAATGATCGCCGTGCAACGCTGGATCGAGCACGAGCAGTTGCGTACGAAACTGATCATGCAGGTCCACGACGAACTGGTGCTCGAAGTGCCGGACGACGAACTCGTGCGCGTCCGCGTCGAGCTGCCGCCGCTGATGACGCAGGTCGCCAAACTAAGGGTGCCGCTCGTCGTCGAAGTCGGCGTCGGCGCCAACTGGGATCAGGCGCACTAAACGCGCTCGATTACAGCTTCCAGCGCAGCACCGGCCAGCCGCGCACCTCGGCCTCTGCCGCCAGGCGGACATCGGGATTGACGACGTGCGGGTGGCCAACGGCAGCCAGGAGCGGCAGATCGTTGATCGAGTCCGAGTAGAAATGCCGATCGTCGGCCTCGGTCTCCCAATCCTCGCGCGCGACGAAAGCCTCGAGGCAGTCGATCTTCCGTTCGCGGTAGCAGATCGTGCTTTCGATCACGCCAACGATGCGGTCGTCGCGCAGGCGTGGGCACGGCGCGATCACCGGCATCTGGAAGAGATCGCCGATGCCCGCCGCGAGGAAGTGATGCGTCGCGGTGATGATCGCCGTGTGATCACCGCGCACGCGGTGCTCCTTGACGACGGCGATCGCCGCCTCGGGCAGCCGCGGCTTGATCTGTTCAGCGATGAACGCGTCGCGCAGCGGCAGCCAGTCTTCAAGCGCACGCTCACGCAGGAAGCCGAGGTGAAAGTTCAGGTATGCGCCGATGTCGAGCGTTTCGGCGGCGTACTGCACCAGATACTCGGCCTGCGTTTCCAGCGCCACCGGGTCGAGATGACCGCGTTCGATCAGGTAATGCATCCAGAGCGAGTTGGAATCGCCGTCAAGCAGCGTGTGGTCTAGGTCGAAAAGCGCGAGAGCCATGCGAAGTACCAGAAGAAGTAAGGCGGCGCGAGTATAACCGACCGCATCGCTTGACACCGTGCAACAATTCCGGACTCGTCATCAGCCACGGAGAAGCCATGAAACAAGCGATCAGTTTCGTCACCCTCGGCGTCGGCGATCTCGCACGCAGCCGCCAGTTCTACGCCGCGCTGGGTTGGAAGGAGTCGAGCAGCAGCAACGCCGACATCGCCTTCTTCCAGGCCGGTTCAGTCGCCTTTGCCCTGTTCCAGCGCGAGGCGCTGGCCGAAGACGCCGATGTCGCGGCGCAGGGCAGCGGATTTTCCGGCGTCACGCTCGCGCACAACGTCGAGTCCGAAGAAGCCGTCGTGAACACAATCGCCGAGGCAGTCGCCGCCGGCGCCACCCTGGTTCGCCCGGCCGACAAGGTGTTCTGGGGCGGCTTTCGCGGCTACTTCGCCGACCCGGACGGATTCCTCTGGGAAGTCTGCTGGAACCCGTTCGTCACGCTGGACTCGGAGGGGCATGTCCAGTTGCCCGCGTAAGTTTGTTGCCGTAGCCCTCGGCTTCCTGGCCAGCGCGCCGGTCGTCGCCGACGACTGCGATCAGCTGCCGCCGCCGTCAGTCACACTGCGCCGCCTGCCCGAGAAGCTCAGCGTCGACACGCGCTACGGTTATCGCGAAATCACCCATCTGGCGGCCGAAATCGCCCGCCCGGGAACGCGCGTGCTCGGCCTCACGCGCGGTACGGCGACGGTGCGTGCGGAGATCCGATCGCCGTCCTTTATCGAACGCTCACAACGCTGGGAGTGCACGAGCCCACAGCTCGTCGTGACCTACGGCCACGATCCGATGACGATCTACATCGCCCGCGAGTTTCCCGAGAAAAGTTGCGCCTACAACGAGATCTACGCGCACGAGCTTCGCCATGTGAAGACGTACCACGACCACCTCGCAGCGATCGAGAACGACATCGCTGAAACGCTGCGGCGTCGCTTCGCCACAGGCGGCGCCTGGCGCGGTCCGGTCGGAAACACGCAGGCCATGCTGCAACGCGAACTCAACGATCGCTGGCTTCCCTACATCAAACGCGAGATCGGAAAAGTCGAATCGACCCAGGCGCTGATCGACAGCTCCGACGAATACGAACGCGTCGCGAAGAGCTGCAATGGCGAAATCCGGAAACGCCTCAAATAGCAGTATCCGGCGTGCATTACAGTCTGTTACGCAACGGCTGAACAAGCCCAACAGACACGGGCGGCGCCCGATTGCACAATGCACTCGTTGCTTCAGCGCCCCCCGCTGACAATGTTTGACCCTCCCTGACCCATCGCAACGATGGGACTTTTAATCCCGTGCCAAACCGGCGCGGGATTTTTTTCGTCGGATGCAAAGTACGCCCCCATAGTGCCTGTTGCACCATTTGCGATACCTTTCCGGCCCTTTCCGTTTTTCCCGTTCCAAGGTTCGAAACCATGCCCTCTACGCTCGCCTGCCCGCAATGCTCGCTCGAAAACATCTATCCCGACGGCAGCAACCATGTCTGCGCCGACTGCGGCTTTGAGTGGCCACAGGCCGAAAGCGTCGCCCCGGACGACGATGCGGAAGCCGCGGTCAAGGATGCCAACGGCAACGTCCTGGCCAACGGCGATGCAGTCGTCCTGATCAAGGATCTGAAGGTCAAGGGTTCGTCGATCACACTCAAGATGGGCACCAAGGTCAAGAGCATTCGCCTCGTCGGCGGCGACCACGAAGTCGACTGCAAGATGGACGCCGGCAACTTCATGCTGAAGGCGTGCTTCCTCAGGAAGGTCTGAACCCACCGGCAATCGTCGGCGAACTCGCTCCGGATTCGATCGCGGACGGGTGACTATGTTATACATACGCCCACAATTCCACGGGAGGTTCGACGACGATCATGAGCACACAAGGCAGCCCCATCGCATACGGCACGGAAGATCTGCTGATCAGTCTGTGCAACTCGGTGACCAAGACGCTGACCGCGGCAACGCGCAGCCAGATTCATTACTCCGGCATGGTCCAGCGCATCACCAAGACCTGCCTCAAGCCCGACATCGGCTGCTTCGTCCTCTTCGACGGCGGTTTTTCCGGCCTCGTCGTCATCAACTTCACGGCGAAGACGGCGATGGAGCTGTATGAAAGCTACATGCTCAACATGGGCATGCCGAAGGAGGAACTGGCCGGCTCCTACACCTCCGACGAAGTCAGCAACGCCATGGGCGAGCTGATGAACCAGATCATCGGCGACTTCACCAGCAAGATCCAGCGCGAGTTGCAGACGCACATCACGCAGAACCAGCCGAAGATGCTGGTCCTCAACAAGCAGGTGCAACTCAGCGTCGACACCAACCTCGACAACCCCGAGGCACGGCGCGTGACCTTCTACACCGGACGCGACAACATCTTCTACCTGGAACTGGCGATCGACCGGACCGAGTTCATCAAGCTCTACGATTTCGAGCCGCACGCGGTGCCGAACCCCGACGAACTGATCGAACAGGCGCACAACGGCCATGCGCCAGCAACGCAAACAAACAACCCGCCCGACGACAACGACGATCTCCTCGCCGCGCTCGGCATGTAATCACTTCAAACGAAACAACCACCATGACTCACGACGTCGTCGACACCCAGGTCACCCCCACCGGCCGGATGGAAGTACTCTCGCGCGCCGAAGCCGCCAGCCTTCTCGACCGCGGCCACGGCGGTCTGCACGAACTTCTGCGGAACTGCTCGCTTGCCGTGCTGAACTGCGGCAACGAGACCGACGACGGCAAGGAACTGCTCGAACGCTACAAGACCTTCGACATCCGCCTGATCAACCGCGAGCGCGGCATCAAGCTCGACATCACCGGCGCGCCCGCCAGCGCCTTCGTCGACGGCAAGATGATCAAGGGCATCCAGGAACA
>NZ_JAGOIT010000046.1:0-13733 GCF_017995515.1 Propionivibrio sp. | reverse complement strand
TGCTCGAACGCTACAAGACCTTCGACATCCGCCTGATCAACCGCGAGCGCGGCATCAAGCTCGACATCACCGGCGCGCCCGCCAGCGCCTTCGTCGACGGCAAGATGATCAAGGGCATCCAGGAACATCTCTTCTCCGTGCTGCGCGACGTCGTCTATCTTGGCGACGAGATACGCGGCAACCCGAAGTTCGACCAGACGACACCGGAAGGCGTCACCGATACCGTCTTCCACATCCTGCGCAACGCTGGCATCCTGCGCACACTGCCCGATCCCAACCTCGTCACCTGCTGGGGCGGACACTCGATCAGCCGCGAGGAATACGACTACACGAAACTCGTCGGCTACCAGCTCGGCCTGCGCGGCATGGACATCAGCACCGGCTGCGGCCCCGGCGCCATGAAGGGTCCGATGAAGGGCGCAGCAATCGGTCACGCCAAGCAGCGCACGAGCGGGCGCTACATCGGTTTCACGGAACCCGGCATCATCGCCGCCGAAGCGCCGAACCCGATCTGCAACGAGCTCGTCATTTTCCCGGATATCGAAAAACGGCTCGAAGCCTTCGTCCGCATGAGCCATGGCATCGTCGTCTTCCCCGGCGGCGTCGGCACGGCGGAGGAGATTCTCTACCTGCTCGGCATCCTGCTCCACCCGGCCAACGCGGACATTCCCTTCCCGCTCGTTTTCACCGGACCGAAGGGTTCGGAAGCGTACTTCCAGCACATCGACCAGTTCATCGGCGAAACGCTGGGCGCCGAGGCACAGCGCCGCTACAAGATCATCATCAACAACCCCGATCGCGTCGCGCGCGAACTCAAGCATGGACTGCAACTCGTCCGTGACTTCCGCGTGACCGAGCACGACGCGTACAACTTCAACTGGCTGCTCAAGATCGACGGCGATTTCCAGAAGCCTTTCGTTCCAACGCACAAGAACATGCGCAGCTTGAAACTGCACAAGGGGCAGCCGAGCCATTCGCTCGCCGCCAATCTGCGACGAGCCTTCTCCGGCCTCGTTGCTGGCAACGTCAAGGCCGAAGGGATCCGCGAAATCGAGACGCACGGGCGCTTCGAAATCTGCGGCGAGCCGGCGATCATGGGACCGATCGACGCACTGCTCAAGGCTTTCATCGCACAGCAGCGCATGAAGCTGCCCGGCCGCGAATACGACCCGTGCTACCGCATCGTCGAGGACGGCGTACCGATGTAATCACTTGACAAATGCGGCGCTTACATATCGTTACGTAATCACTGCATTTGCACGACAGACCCCGAGTTCGCCGGTTTATAGAATGAGTTCCGTTGCTTCAGCGCCCCCCGCTGACAATGTTTGACCCTCCCTGACCCATCGCAACGATGGGACATTCGATCCCGCGCCGGACTGGCGTGGGATCCTTTTTTTGTTTGGTCAGAACGAAGGAGACAGCCAATGTACACGGTTGTATTCAAACCGACCGGGCAGGTCCTGGCGGAAAACCTGACGCTTGAAGGCGTCGATGCCTGGGTGACAAAAAACGAAGCGCGCTACTCGACAATGCAGACGGTCGGCATGACCATCTTCGTGCTCGGCACCGCTTAGCCCTGCACAGAATCCATCGATCAGACCGGTTCGGCCAAACGGCCGGCCAGATGCTGATCCTGTCGCAATGCCCGCGCCTTCTCCCGGCGAACGGGCATTTCGCGTTTGGGCAGGCGCCCGGTCAGTGCTTGCGGATTGCCGCGCGCGCCGCTCGCCACATAGTCGGCGATCAAGGCGTTGCGCACCCGTTCAGCCGGCATGCCGTGCGCGACGAGATGATCGAACAAGGCGTCCACCAGTGACTCCGGCGACAAGCCGTTGGTTCTTTGCGCCCGACCCCACAGCCAGTCGGAAAAATCCATGAACGACGCGAATGGGGAAGACACGCGGCGATCGTCGTCGTTTTCGTCCAGCAACAACGGGAGCGTCCGGCTGAAGCGCCCGGAATTGGCGATCATTTCCCAGTAACGGGCGAAGCGGGTAAAGCGCCGCACGCTCGGCGCGTCGACCGCCGTCGTTTGCTGCACCGTGTAGGGCGGCAGTTCGTCGTACACCATGCCGTATTCGACCGTGTGCCGGTCGATCGGCGTGCCGCGCAAGCGCTTGAGCAGGCCGAGCTGGATTTCGTGCGGTCGCAGACGATAGAGCCGGTCGAATCCCTCGGCAAAGCTCGCGAGCGTTTCGCCCGGCAAACCGAAGATCAGGTCGGCATGCACATGCGCCTGCGAACATTCGAGCAGCCAGCGCAGGTTGGCCTCCGACCGGGCGTTGTCCTGACGCCGCGATATGCGCTGCTGGACGACCTCGTTGAAACTCTGGATGCCGACTTCGAGTTGCAGCGATCCAGCCGGAAACTGCGCGATGAGTTGGCGCAGGCGCTCGGGCAAATGGTCGGGAATCACCTCGAAATGCACGAACAGGCGATCGGCCGGGTCGTCGCTCGACGCGAGACGGTCGAGGAAAAAATGCAGGATGCGCACCGAGTCATCGACCTTCAGGTTGAAGGTGCGGTCGACGAACTTGAAGTTACGCGCGCAACGCTCGTACAAGCGTTGCATCTCCGCCAGAAAACGATCCAGATCGAACGACCAGGCCGTCTTGTCGAGCGCGCTCAGGCAGAACTCGCAGCGAAAGGGGCAGCCGCGCGACGCCTCGACGTAGAGCAGGCGGTGCGCCAGGTCGGCGTCGGTGTATTCGCGGTACGGCAGCACGATTTCGGTCAGCGGCAGTTGCTCGCCGGCGATGATTCTGGGCGGCCGGCATCCGTCGATCAGCGCCCGGCAGAGACGCGGAAAACTCGCTTCACCCCATCCCGTGATGATGTGGTCGGCCAACGCGACGATCTCCTGCCCATCCGTCTCGTGGCTGACTTCGGGACCGCCGAGGACGATCCGCACGTGCGGCCGTGCCGCGCGGAGCGTGCGCACCACCGCAGTCGTCTGCACGACGTTCCAGATATAGACGCCAAAACCGACGATCTGCAGCGCACCTTCGCGCCCGGAGGCCGCATTGAGCTCATCCAGGGTGCTCAGCAAATCGTCGACGATCTCGCCGACCGGCCGTGCGATCGTAAATTCACGCAGCGCCGTCGATTCCCGCAACTCGCCCAGGTTGGCAAGCAGATAGCGCAGGCCGAGCGAAGCATGGATGTACTTCGCGTTGAGCGTCGTCAGGACGACGGCTGGCGAGGCGGTCGATGGCGTGCGCATCGCGCCGCTAGACGGGCAATCTCAGGCCGCGCAACTCGGCCCTGACCGCGTGCGGCTCGACGAAATGAATGCCGTGCAGGCCGAGGCGGCGCGCGGCTTCAACGTTCTCAAGGCGGTCGTCGATGAAGACGGCGCGCGCAGCGGTGATCGAGTAGCGCTGCAGCAGCCGTTCGTAGATTTCCGGATCCGGCTTGACGATGCCCTCCTCGCCGGAAACGACCGTTCCGTCGAATTCGGACAGGAAAGAAAAGCGGGCGACCGCAAGCGGGTAGGTCTCGACCGAGAAGTTGGTCAGTGCGAACGTGCGGATGCCGTTCTGCCGCAGGCTGCGCAACATTTCGACCGACTCGGCGATCGGCTCGCCGACCGTCTCGTGCCAGCGATCGAAGAAGGCCTCGAACAGCGGGCGATGGTGCGGGAAACGCTCGCTGTGCGCGGCGATCCCGTCGGCGAACGGCCGCCCGGCGTCCATGCCCAGGTTCCACTCCTCGAAGCCGGTTTCGGCGAAGAACTGCTCGATGCTCGCCTCGTCCGGAAGCATCTTGCGGAACAGCCAGCGCGGGTTGAAGGGAATCAGCACGTTGCCGAGATCAAAAACCACCGTATCGAAGAGTGCGTTGTTCATCTGTGCCTGTCAGTCCGTCAGTTCGACGTCGCTCGCTGCAAACACGTGCTCGCATTCGCGCATCAGCGCTTGCGCGACCTGCGAACCTGCGTGGTAGTTGGGGTCGAGCGATTCCATCATTTCGTGTGCCGTGTAAAGTCCGGCCTCGCGCGACAGCCCGCTCTCGATCTGCCGGGCCATCTGATCGCTCAGGCCGGAAAGGTGCCTGCGCACCTTGAGCGACAGCTCGCCACGACGGCGCGCCAGCCAGTCGGCGGCCAGGCTGGCGCCCTGCGCTTCGCTCAGCCACTGGCCGTGCTCGTAGAAGCACGATAAGCGCTCGGCGACCAGCGCAAAGACCAGCGCGACGCGTGTTCCGCGCGCGGACGCATCGATCGGTACCGCCGATTCTCGCTGCTGTTGATGGCTCATGGCGTGTTGCTGTTGTTTGTTTCGACCGCTAAACCTTACCACGCACGCGAACCGGTATTGATCCGGCACGAAGAAGTCTCAACTCCCGTTCGGGCTGAGCCTGTCGAAGCCCGCCCTCCCTTCGAAAAGCTCAGGGCGAACGGACTTCAAACATTACCTCGCCGGATCAGTAAATGGAAAAGGCGGGATTCAAACCTGAATCCCGCCTCAACTATGACTCGGTGCGCTGCCAGCCGCTGATCGTGCGGCCAGCGCTCGCCAGTTCAATCAGCCCTGCAATGCCGCCTCGAAGGTCGCTTCGGCGGTGCCCGGGAAGTTGTAGCGTTCGAACAGCCGCCGCAAGTGGATCGAACGTGTGCGCGCCGTTGCCGAGAAGCGGATGCCGAGCGCCCGTCCTTGGCGGGCGAGCGTGGTGAAGGCGTAGTGCCAGTCGCGGGCTTCGCCCAGGCGCTCGATGACTTCGCGCTCGTTGCCGATGAGGATGCCGGCGCGTTTCAAGGATTCGATGAACTGCGTGGATTGTTGTTGGGTTTCGGTCATTTCGGACTCCCGAATTGGTTCGACGATGAGCAGATAACGCGGCCGCAGGCCGCGCGTTGACTCCTTTCGCGTAACGGTTCGTAACAGGCGCGGAGTCGCAGCCGGCGACATTTCGTCCAGACGCTGCATTCGGTATATTATTGAGCGCTAATTCACCAGCCGTTTCGGGCGGCGCGGACTGGTCCGATCAGGAGTATCAGCGTGCAGACAGAGGCTTTTTTCGACACGGGCACAAGCACTTTCAGCTACCTCGTTCGCGACCCCGCAAGCAATCGCTGCGTAATTATCGACAGCGTGCTCGACTATGACCCCAAATCCGGACGAACTCGCACCACGCAAGCCGACCGCCTGATCACTCGCGTGCGTGAGTTCGGCGCCACGGTGGACTGGATCCTCGAAACGCACGCCCACGCGGACCACCTTTCGGCCGCCGCGTACCTGAAGACAAAGCTCGGCGGTCGTACCGGCATCGGCGAACACATCACCGAAGTCCAGGAGATCTTCGGCGGGGTCTTCAACGCCGGGGCGGCTTTCGCGACCGACGGCAGCCAGTTCGACCATCTATTTGCCAATGGCGAGACCTTTTCGAGTGGAAGCCTGACGTTCGCGGTCATGCACACCCCGGGACACACGCCGGCCTGCCTCAGCTATTGCATCTCCGACGGAGAGGAAACCGTCGTCTTCGTCGGCGACACCCTGTTCATGCCGGACGTTGGCACTGCGCGTTGCGATTTCCCCGGCGGCGACGCGCGCACGCTCTACCGTTCGATCCACCGCCTGCTCGAACTCCCGGCATCAACGAAACTCCATCTTTGCCATGACTACCCGCCGAACGGGCGCGCCGTCACTTTCGTAACGACCGTCGGCGAGCAGCGCAGCGCCAACATCCACGTGCGCGACGGCATCGGCGAGGACGATTTCGTCGCCGTGCGGACGAAACGGGACGCGACGCTGGAGATGCCGGTGTTGCTGCTGCCGGCAGTCCAGGTCAACATGCGTTGCGGCGCCTTTCCCGAAGCCGAGGACAACGGCGTCAGCTACCTCAAGATTCCGCTGAACGCGCTCTGACCGCCCATGCTCCTGGTTCACAACACGCTCGTGCTCGCCCTTCTGCTCGGCGGCGTCGTCGGACTCATCGTCGGTCTGAGCGGCGCCGGCGGCGGTGTCATCGCCGTCCCGCTGCTCGTCTTCGGGCTGAATCTGCCGGTACGCGACGCCGCGCCGGTCGGGCTCATCGCTGTCGGCATCGCCGCCGGGATTGGTGCGGCGCTCGGCCTGCTCCGGGGGATCGTCCGCTACCGGGCGGCAGCGCTGATCGGCGTCTGCGGCATCGTCATGGCGCCCGCCGGACTCTGGCTCGCGCAGCGCATCCCGAACCCGCCGCTGATGATCGTGTTTTCACTGATCCTCGCCTGGGTCGGCATACAGACCTTGCGCCGGACGTTCTCACCGAGAACGCGAGACATGGAACTTCGAGCTGCTGCGCCTTGTCGGACCGCGCCATCCAGCGGTCGCTTCATCTGGAACCTGCCCTGCGCGCGCATGCTTTCCCTGACCGGCCTGTTGAGTGGCCTGCTTAGCGGACTGCTCGGTGTTGGTGGGGGCTTCGTCATCGTGCCAGCGCTGACCCGCTACACGAACCTGAACACGCAGAGCGTGATCGCCACGTCGCTCGGCGTGATCGCCCTCGTCTCCGGCGGCAGCGTTGCGGCTGCCGCGGTTGGAGGCAGCATTGCCTGGCCGATCGCCGTCCCGTTTGCAGGCGGCGCCGTCGCCGGTATGCTTGCCGGCCGCATGGTTGCGGCGCGCCTGGCCGGCGAACGCCTGCAACAAGGATTTGCCGTGACCTGCCTCGTCGTCGCGAGCCTGATGATTGCGCGCGTGGCGGGCTGGCTGTCGTAATGAGTAGTTGCAGTAACGTTGTTTAGTTCTATATTTGTCTCACTGATCACCCACAGGAGTCGTCAACATGAATAGCAAGATCAACCAATCCCGTCGCAGCCTCCTCAAGCTCGGCGGCGCAGCCATCGCACTTGTCCCGGTCGCAGCCTTCGCGGCCAAGAACGAGAACATCCGCAAGGCGATGAAGTACAAGGACACGCCGGAAGGCGACAAGAAGTGTTCGGGCTGCATCCACTTTGTCCCGGGCAAGGCGCCGACCGATCTGGGCGGCTGCAAGATCTTCGGCGGTGACACCGAGATTCACCCGAACGGTTACTGCACCGCCTGGGCGAAGAAGCCGTAAGACACCAAGGTCGCAAGAAAAGCCGGTGCGGGAGAGCGGTCCCGCGCCGGCTTTTTTGCGTCTTTACTTGACGTTGAAAACGACGCGCAGCTCGTCGATTTCCTCGTCGCCCATCGGCTGCAGCGGGCCGATCGACGAGGCCATGACCAGCGAGTTGGCGCTGAATTCGGCGACTTCGAGGTAGTCGAAGGTATTCAGGAGCTTGTCGCCGGTCACGAAGACGCAGTCGTTCTCGACGAGGATCGCGCGGTTTTCGCCAAACATGCCGGCCACGTCGTCCACCGCGTTGTAGAGGTTGCCGAAGGGGATGGAGGGTACGTCCTGCAGGAAGATCCAGCTTTCGGGAATCGTCCGCACGTCGAACTTCTTGCCGCTCACCGCGTGCGCCATGAGGTTCACCGGCTGCGTCGAGATGATCGAGTTGATGTGCGGATTGAGCTGGAAAATGCGCTGATGCAGGGCGACCGAACGGCTCGGCACCTTGCCGGCTTCGGCCATGCCCTGGCGGATCTGTACGATGTCGCTGGTCGTGATGTCCCAGCGCGCGACGTCACGCGGCGTGATCAGGAAGTCGTCGCCGCGCCAGCGCACGGAAACCGTCCCGTAGGTCGAGATCATCAAGCCCTGGTCGCAGGCGCGGCGGATGATGCGCACCATGTCTGAACGCAGCGCGCGCTCGTCGGACGGGTAGTTCACGTCCATGAAGTGGGCGATATTCTTCGGGATCGCCGTCTGGTAGCTGGCGATCTGCTGGTCGGTCAGCGTATTCACGTTGCCGAGCGTGTGCGCATTGACGATCGTGCGGCAGCAGAACTCCAGCGTCTCGAAGCGCTGGTAGGCGTCCATCAGGTCGGTGCCGCCGAGCACGACGCCGTGGTTCTCCATGATCACCGCCTTGAAGCGCGGGTTCGCGAAGACCTCGGCGATCTTCGCCCCGAGATCCTTGCTGCCCGGGCAACCGTAGCGGGCGTAGCCGATCTCGCCGCAGATGTAGCGCGCCTGCGGCACGATGTTGGTGTTCGGCACCTGGCGCGCGATACTGAAGGCGACGAGGCCCGGCGGATGCGCGTGGATGACCGCCGTCAGTTCCGGGCGCGCCTCGTAGATCGCCTTGTGGAACGGCAGTTCGGACGACGGCTTGTGCGCGCCGCTTACCGTGCCGTCCGGCTTGATGCAGACGATGTCCTTCGCCGTCAGCGAGCCCTTGTCGACGCCGGACGGCGTGATCCAGATGTTGCCGTTCTCGTCGCGGATCGAGATGTTGCCGCCGGAGGTGGTCGTCATGCCGCTGCGGTAGATTCGGCCGATGATCACGGTGATCTGGTCGGTCGGGTGCATCAACTGCGTGTCGAGCTGCTTCATCAGGTTCTCCTCAGAATCGCAAGGTTATGTCCGTGGATTGCTGAGTCGATGATACGCCGCCAGCCGGCTGACCTCTTGTGTGATTCGGCCGAACGAAGGGGGCAACTGGCGCAATTGCCTCTTTCTGGAAAAACGCGGCGCTACAGATAGTCGGACAGGGGAATCGGGTGCGCGCGATCCCAGGGCACGTGGATCTCGTCGAAACCGAGCGCGCGAAGCAGTGGTGCGACCTCGTCAAATCCTCGCCGCAGATGCGCCGCCGCGTGCGAATCGCTGCCGAGCGAGATCGTGCGTCCGCCGTGCGCGCGGTAACGTTCGAGGAAGAACGGCGTCGCGCACGGCTGTTTCGACACTGAAAACAGGCCTGAGGTGTTCACTTCGACCAGCTTGTCCGAGCGGGCCGAACGCGCGGCGAGATCGTCCTCCAACTCGCGGATGCGCGACTTCCACGGCTTGCCGGCGAAGAAGCCTTCGTCGAGATAACGCTGAAAGACGCCCGGATGGCCGACCACGTCGAACTCCGGAACGGCCAGACTGGCGCTGAACTCGGCGGCGTACTCGGTGAGGATCTGCTCGAAGATTGCGTCGTCGTAGAAGTGCTCGATCTCGCGATCCGAGATCGTCCACGGATCGAGCGTATGGATCGAACCAATGACGAAGTCGAAGGGAAACCGCTGCAGCGTGCGCCGGATGTCGCTCTCGACCTTGTGCACGTAATCGACCTCGACGCCGGCGAAGAAGGCGTAGCCGCGCGCGCGCCAATCGGCGACCTCGGCGAGATAGCGCACCTCGTCGAGGTACTCCCAGGCGCCGCAGATCGGCAGGAAATCGTAGTGCTCGGCAAAGCCGATGCCGTCGGCAACACCCGCATCGACCCGGGCCGCAAACGCGGCCATCGGGTCTTTCCCGTCCGGGCTGTAGGTGGTGTGGACGTGGCTGTCGAAGCGTCGTTTTTTAGTCATGCAGTTATTCTTACCCGAATTTTCAAATGCGCCCTGTTGAGGATCGTCATAGTGACTGACACCCAAGTTTCCGTTCGTGGTGAGCCTGTCGAACCATGAACAGGCGCACCGTGTGGCATCGTGCCCTTCGACAAGCTCAGGGCGAACGTGATCGAGACTCGTCCGTCACTTACGCGACGGTCAATCAGTGCCCGACCTCACGACCGAAGCCAACGGCCTCGACGAAGTATGTGATCGAAGCTGAACAGATGTTCGATCGGATTCCTGCCGCACTTCCCGACGAAACGCCCTCGAAATTCGCCTCGGCCTTTTTCGATTTCGACCAAACCGCCGCACCGAGGGCATGCTCCGGTGAAACGAAGCATGCGAAGGATATTCGTCGACGCCTCCTTCCTCGTCACCAGAACGTGGTTATAGCGCAATACGAGTTGAAGTAGCCCTGGCGCGACGATGACTCTGTCTTCAAGCAACCGATAAAGCGGCCAAACAAACGACCCCAGCATGGCTGCGATTACCGCGACCACAAACGTCCCTTGCAGAATCTGACGCACCTCCAATTCGGAAATCAAGAGCTGCGCTACAACCCAAGCACCAAACAAGCAGAGGAACGCTGCAATAACGGGTGGAAGAGTCAAAGCCAACGAGCGCCAACCGTGCACATTGATGCACAACGGCCTGTACAAACCGGGAATCGGATAGACCTCCAGCTCCTCAATGTACTCAATCGAATACGCGTTGTTTTGCGTACTCTCTCCACGCGAATGAACCGGCGTTGCCTGCACCGGTGCGGGCAACGTCACGCCGGACAAACGAAATCCATAGAGCTTGCTGCGCTTGTCGAGCCCGTCCGATTGGCAATCGGGAAAAACACGCGCCGCAACCTGCTTTTTTAAGCGCGTTGGCACAGGTTCGCCTCCATCGGGGGAAATATCTCGACCAGTTTGTCCCAGGCCTTGGTGAATTTCTTGCGCGCGGTGTCCTCATCGCTCATCCAATACACTCGCCCCCTTGGGTCGAGGTCAGCGCATTTCTCCTGCAAGAAGGATATTGAGAAGCGCGGACCGGGATCGCCGGCCTCAGCATGAACATGGGTCAGTTCGGCCAGTGCCCGGAACAGGGTGATCCAATCCGCCTTTTCGCGACTCGCCTGAAAACCGATCGCGTCCTCCGCAGCAATCTGTGATGCGGAAAATAGCAACAAAGAATCAATGAGTTCCGTTTTGACTCCGGAATCACTCCGGATCGCTGGCGTGTCTGTCGTCGTCGTTTCGGTCAGCATGGCTACGTCTTTCAACACCGGGCCGTTCATCAGTTTCGCTCGACATTATAGGCGGCACCTTTTCGGTCCTGACTCAAGGTGCCGCGTCGGCATAGATGGAAGACCCACATTCAGTGAGGTCGGCATGATCAGTATCACGCTCACAACACATAATGACGAGAAGCTGGAAATCGTCGAGTAAGAGATCCTCGCGTGACTCTCGTGGCCATTCGAATGGGGGTTCACTGGCTGTCGCAAGCTGACGGAGACGGTCGAGTTAATGCGTACCGGCTCTTGCCTGGTGGCATCGCAGGAATGGGGCAAGGAGCTTCTCGTCCCGGCAGGAGAGCTCCGCAATCCATCCCGACACCAAGTCATCACGGGCGCGAGCCTTCCGCCTTGCCGACGATGCTGGCGGTACGAAGAACGTACCGATTACGTAGCAGCCGTTGTCGATGGCGTTGGCAGCACGATGGTCTGCCGTGGCCGAGTGGAACGGCGCCACAGGAACAATCGTTAGCGCGACTAAAAATCCACGTCCATACCAAGTGCATGCCGATCACAACTACGCCAGCCGGATTCGGCGCAATGGGGAGACCATCTGACGGCGGAACGCAAGAAGCTGATGGACCAGCGATTCGATCTCCGGTGCTGATCAGAAAGACTCCTGATTAGCACACGTTGATCACCGTGCCGTCCCTCACATCCTGAAATTGCTGAACAGCCCGCGCAAACTCGTCGCCAGTCCGTTGAGGTGACGCACCTGCTCGGCGGCGCGTTGCAGGGCCGAGTCGGAGTGCTGTGTCTGCGTGGTGATCTTCTCGGCCGACTGCGCCATCGCCGTCGTCGCGCTGAACTGTTCGCGCGTCGACAGGGCGATTTCCTCGATCTTGGTGACGACCTCGTTGATGTTCTTACGGATCGTCGTGATCTTCTCGGCCGCCTCGGTCGAGTGAACGGCCCCCCCGCGCACGGCGTCGAGCGTGCCTTGCATGTTCTCGACGGCCTTGCGCGTTTCGCCGTGCACGCCTTCGATCATGCCGGTGATCTGCACGGTCGCCTGGCTGGTACGTTCGGCGAGTTTGCGCACTTCATCGGCGACGACGGCAAAGCCGCGCCCCTGTTCGCCGGCGCGCGCGGCCTCGATTGCGGCGTTGAGTGCCAGCAGGTTGGTCTGGTCGGCGATTTCCTTGATCACGCGGATGATGCCGCTGATTTCCTCGGAACGCTGGCTAAGGCCATCGAGCATGGCCGAGAGCGCTTCGACCTCCTGCGCCGACTTGCCGGTTTCGTCGGCAACGCCGCGCACGGCGGAGACCGAGGCGAGCGAAAGGGCGTCGGTGTCCTTGGCGAGTTTGTCGGCGTCCTGCGAGCTGTCGGCGATATGCGCGACGCTGACCGTGATCTGCTCGATCGCGGCGGCGTTCTCGGACGTCAGCTCGGCGAGGCGCTGTGAATCGCTCGACAGAATTTCCACGACGCCGTGAATATCCTTGACACCCGCGATCAGCTCGGTCGACTCCTTGTTGATGCGCACGAACATCGAGCGCAACTGTTCGAGGAACCGGTTGAACGCTTCGGCCGTTTCGGCGACTTCGTCGTTGCCTTCGGCCCTGATCTTGCGCGTGAGGTCGCCGCCGCCGTTGGCGATTTCGACCATCGTGTCGTGGATGTGGCGAATGCTCTGCAAGAGCCTGTTAACCAGAAGTCCGGCAAGCGGCACGACGACGACAAGGATGACGGCGAGCGTCACCAGCGCCTGCCAGAAGAGCGCATTGAGCGGAGCCAGCGCCAGCGACTTGTCAACGGCCAGAGCGAGGTAGAGATCCGAACCTTCGATGGCGTGAACGAACAAGTACTTGCTGGCGCCGCCAAGCTCGATTTCGCGCATTTCGCCGCTCGTGGCGAGTTCGGCGAGAAATTCCGGTTTCAACGCCGGTGCCAGATCGGTTGACGGTTTGGTCACGCGCTCGCCGTCGCGATGCACGAGTACCTGCCCGTCCTTGCCGATCAGCATGCCGTAGCCCTCGCCGACAAGCTTGATGCCGAGAACGTTGGCCACGATGTCGTCGAGCAGCACGTCGGTGCCGAGCACGCCGGCAAGCGCGCCGTTCTTGTGCACCGGCTGCACGAAGGAGATGACGAGCTTCTTGGTCGACATATCGATGTAGGGCGCGGTCATCACGGTGCCGGTCGCGTTGATATTGTCCTTGTACCAGGGGCGCCCGGTCGGATCATAACCAGCGGGCAACTTCATGTCGTGATCCTGGATCATCTGCTTGTCCGGCGTACCGAGATACGCGACTTCGAACTTGCCCGATTTGGCCACCTGCACGACGGCAGCGAGCGGATCGTCGGCCGCCTGTGCGGCCTCCACGCCAGCCGCGACGATCGCCTTGCGCGTCGAGACCCACTCCTTGATCAAGGCGCTGGTGCCGGCTGCGGTGGCGCTCACTTCGTTGTGGATGCCGGTGTTGATGAGTTGGTCACGCATCTGGATGTAGCTGCCGACGGTCACGATCGCGGTAATCAGCACGGCGAGCGCCAGAATCACACCTGTAAGTTTCGCGCGAAGCGACATCTTCATGATTTTCTCCCACACAAGAAAAATCCACCTTGACCACACGCACGCGTCGGCCACCCTGCGACCCTACGATACCTCATTGCGCTCCGAGTGCCGGCACAAGGCACTGTCGCGCGCCAATCCCCGCACCATCACGATCGGGCGATTCAGGCACGCCACCCGCAAGTATTACTTTTAGCATAGCGCTATCCGATATCACGGCAAGTGAAAAATCGGCTCAACAGACTCTGCCCCCGGCAGCCGCTACCGACGGTGCGTGCTATTCATCGTGTTCCCGGACGGCTAGGCGCCGCCGCTCCCTAGCGTCGCCAAGCGGAAAAAGGACAGCCGCGCATGCTTCCCGGTTTTTTCCTTACCGCGTTATTACGCAACAGGAGTTCCGGTGCTTCCGCTCCAATCCTCATGACTTAGCACTTTGTCATGGTGCGGATTTGTAGGCATGAGACTTGTGGGGTTTGGGTCGAATCGGTCGCGGTCGGTTTCGATTGGGGATGAATTTTTGAAGGTTTTTGACGATTTC
>NZ_JAGOIT010000194.1:1316-2502 GCF_017995515.1 Propionivibrio sp. | reverse complement strand
CCGAACGGAGAGCCCATGCGCTCGGCGTTGATCGGCATCAAGGTCGGCAACAGGCTCGATTTGATGCGCCGCTCCATGAGCTGGGATTCGAGCGCCGTCAGACCGTCGGCGCTCTCGTCGACCGCTTCCGCCAGGCGATCGATTTCGTGTTGCAATTCGTCGGCGGACATCGGCTGCCAAGGGTCGACGAGTGGCCCGCCTTGGCCGTCTCTGCGTTTGGCGGGCTCCGGTTTGTCGCTCTTCGGGGCGGGCAGCCCGCTCAGGTTGGAAATTCTGTCGCCCAACGCGTCGAGCCGCATGAGCTCGGCCTGCATTTCGCCGAGCTTGACCGCCATTGAACTGATGTTTTCGCGCTGATCGACCGCTGGCTTGACCACCGATGCGCCCGGCGTGATGGCCACGGTCACGGTTTCGACCACCTTCGCCGGCACCGACAAGCGCCAGAGGACGAACGAAAAGGCAACCACAAGACAGGCGAGCGCGGCTACAGCGCCGAGTATCAGGCGCAACGGGACGTTGAAGGTTTTTGCGGTTGCGAGCCGGTTGGATACGAGAATAAGATGCATGTCGCTTCTCCCCTGCGGCCTCAAGACTCCCCGATGCAAAAATCCCTCGAAGACTTTCTCGAAGCCCCTGACGGCGCCGGCAAGGTGCTGGCCCACGCGCGGTTACTCTTGAGACTGACTCGCCTGTATCAGACGATTGCGCCGGCGCATCTGGCTGCCGCCAGCCATCTGGCCAACTACAAGTCCGGCATTGTTGTTATTCACGCCGCGAGCGGGGCAGTCGCCACAAAACTCAAGCAACTGGCGCCGACGCTGGCCGATGGATTCAGCCGCAAAGGGGTCGAGTGTAATGGCGTTCAGGTCAAAGTACAAGCCAGAGAAAGCGGAACGCAATCAAGGACTTCGGAGCCAAAGCCGCTGAGTTCGAGTGCCAGCCGCAGCCTGAGCGACTTGCGCGACAGCCTGCCGGAGTCGCCACTACGCACGGCGCTTCAGACGTTGATCGAACGCGCACCGCATCCCTGATCGCGCGTTGCCCACCGCCCACGCTACCGCCATTTTTGTAGGACCCCAGTTCCACTGGGCGATAACGGCATCCGATCATCGACCGCCGCATCGCGCAGAAAATCTGCGCTCCTACCCCTCAATGACGGCGACGCATCCCTGATCGCGCGTTGCCC
>NZ_JAGOIT010000194.1:0-1216 GCF_017995515.1 Propionivibrio sp. | reverse complement strand
AGCAGCGCGACGATCAGGGCGTAGCGGAAGAGGCGCCAGGAAAAGCGCAGATAGGCGGTGTTGCGTGTGAGCAAGGTGGCGATGACGCCGCCAACCATCGCGATCAGGACCAGGACGCCGAGCAGTCGGAGCAGCCACATGGCCGGCGCTCTCCAGGAATCAGGCAGCCAGCGGCTGCGCCAGCCAGCGGGTAACGCCTTCGGGTGCCAGAGCGACGTCCTCGAAGGTAACGTACTCCCACGCGTCGGCGTTAGCGAGAAGTTCGCGTGCGAGCGCGTTGTTCAGCGCGTGGCCGGATTTGTGCGCCGTAAATGAGGCGAGCAGCGGGTGGCCGAGGAGGTAGAGGTCACCGATGGCGTCGAGCACCTTGTGCTTGACGAACTCGTCGCCGTAGCGGAGGCCGTCGGCGTTGAGCACGCGGTACTCGTCGAGGACGACGGCGTTGTCGAGGCCGCCGCCTTGCGCCAGCCCGTTTTCACGCAGCCATTCGACTTCCTGCATGAAACCGAAGGTGCGCGCGCGCGCCACTTCGCGCACGTAGGAGTGCTCGGCGAAGTCGATCGTCACTTCCTGTCCGGTGCGGTCGATCGCCGGGTGGTTGAAGACGATGGAAAAGGCCAGACGATAGCCGTCGTAGGGTTCGAAACGCGCCCATTTGTCGCCGTCCTTGACTTCGACGGGACGCTTGACTCGGATGAACTTCTTGGCGACCGGTTGCTCTTCGATGCCGGCCGATTGAATGAGGAATACGAAGGGGGATGCCGATCCGTCGAGAATGGGCAACTCCGCCGCATCGAGGTCGACAAAAGCGTTGTCGATACCGAGGCCGGCAAACGCCGACATCAGGTGTTCGATGGTGCCTACCTTGGCACCGTCAGACTCAAGACACGAACACATCCGCGTATCGCCGACCATTGTCGCGGAGGCGGGGAGGTCGACCACGGGATCAAGATCGACGCGCCGGAAAACGATCCCGGTATCGGGCGCCGCCGGACGCAGCAACATGGTTACCCGAGCACCGGAATGGAGACCGACACCGGAAGCCTTGATGCTTGATTTGAGGGTGCGCTGTTTGAGCATGTGTCTGAAAAAATTGGGGAATCGGCGGATTTTAGCACAGCGACCGGACTGCCAGATCGCCGATTCCCGTTGCGAGGAGATTACAAACTACAACTACCCGTTCGCATTCGTAAAAATGGCTGGCAGGCTTTCACCT
>NZ_JAGOIT010000125.1 GCF_017995515.1 Propionivibrio sp. | reverse complement strand
CAAGGCCTTTCTCTTCCGGGGGCGCAGAACAAACCTCAGCGTGGCGCCCGCGACTTCAACACGGCAAGTCCGAGCAGCAGGCCCCAGAATGCGCTGCCGACGCCCCACAGCGTCAGCCCCGACGCGGTGACGAGGAAGGTGAGCAGCGCCGCCTCGCGTTCGTGCTCGTCGTGCAGAGCGGCGGTCAGGCTGTTGCCGATCGTGCCGAGCAGCGCGATGCCGGCGATTGCGGCGACGAGTTCCTTCGGCAGCGCGGTGAACACGCTGGCGACCGTTGCCCCGAGCAGGCCGGTGACGAAGTAGAAGGCGCCAGCCCATACGGCGGCCAGGTAGCGCCGTTCGGGATTGCGGTCAGCCTCCGGGCTCATGCAGATCGCCGCCGTGATCGCCGCCAGGTTGAACTGGTAGCCGCCGAACGGGCCGAGCACGAGGCCGGTCAAACCGGTCCAGCCGATCAGCGGCGAGACCGGCGTCGAGTAGCCGTTGGCGCGCAGCACGGCGATGCCAGGCACGTTCTGCGAGGCCATGGTGACGATGAAGAGCGGGATGCCGACGCCGATGATCGTCGATAGGGAGAAGGTCGGCATCGTGAACACCGGCTGCGCGACGGCGAGCGTCACCGCCTCGAAATGGATCAATCCGCCAAAGCCGGCCCACGCCAGCCCGCCAAGCAGGGTGAACGGGATCGTGTAGCGCGAGTTGAAGCGGCGGCCGACGAAGTAAATCACCAGCATTAGCGCGACGAGACCGAGTTGCGACTGCAGCGAGACGAAGATGCCGAGCCCGAAGCGCAGCAGCACGCCGCCCAACATCGCCGCCGCCAGCGTCTTCGGCACGTGTTTCATCAGCGTTTCGACCCAGCCGGTGACGCCGCACAGCGTGATCAGCGCCGAGGCGAAGAGGAAGGCGCCGATCGCCTCGCTCATCGGCAGGCCGACGAGCGCCGTGCCGAGCAGCGCCGCGCCCGGCGTCGACCAGGCGGTGAGCACGGGGCTCTTGAAGTAGAGCGAAAGGCCGATGCACGTCGCGCTCATGCCCAGTCCGAGGACCAGCAGCCAGGAGCTGAGATGCACTGCATCGGCGCCGGCCGCCGTCGCCGCCTGGAAGACGATGGCGGCGGAACTCGTGTAGCCGACAAGGACGGCGATGAAGCCGGCCGAAATGTGCGAAAGCCCGAAAAATGCGCGCATGGGTGCTCCGGTGTGATGTAATTCGATGCTGTGCGTTTTAACGCACGAGGGCATCCTAGCATTCGTGCGTTAAAACGCACAAGGGTGATCCATTCTATTGATACTTGTGACGATGACAGACCGTTCTCGCCCCCCCCGCTCGCCCTGAGCTTGTCGAAGGGCAGAGAATCCGCGCCGCGCGCCTGTTCATGGT
This sequence comes from Propionivibrio sp., assembly GCF_017995515.1. GTDB lineage: Bacteria > Pseudomonadota > Gammaproteobacteria > Burkholderiales > Rhodocyclaceae > Propionivibrio. The sequence goes on along the minus strand of NZ_JAGOIT010000125.1, from coordinate 7,566 downwards.
TCGACGAGCTCACCACGAACGGTGGATCGGGTGTTGGTCACTTCAAACATCCTCAATATAGGAAACGAAACATGTCCGACAGCACTCACGAACCGAACCGACAGATCGCCAATGCGCTACGCGTGCTGCGCAACGGACGCGGCTGGAGCCTCGACCGGACGGCGCAGGAGACCGGCGTCAGCAAGGCCATGCTCGGTCAGATCGAACGCTGCGAATCGAGCCCGACGATCGCCACGTTGTGGAAGATCGCCAGCGGTTTCCAGACCTCGCTCTCCAGCCTGATCGAACCGGCGCCGGTGGGCAGCCCGGATGGCGTCATCCGGCGCAGCGTCGAAGCGCTGCGCAAACAACCGGCTCCGGACGGAATGCTCGTTGCCGTGCTTTTCCCCTACGCGCCGCCGTTCGGTTTCGAGCTGTTCGAACTGACCCTGCTGCCGGGTTACGAACGCCTGTCGGAAGCGCACGAGCCCGGCGTCACCGAGCACGTCATCGTCCTGCGCGGGCCGATGGAAGTGCTCGTCGAGGGCGAATGGATCGAGCTTGGCGAAGGCGAAGCCGTGCGCTTCGCCGCCGATCGGCCGCACGGCTACCGTAACCGGCGTGAAACGCCGGCTGTTTTTCACAATCTGATCCACTATGCGCAGACGGCGGGGAGCGGCGTCCTCGTCGGCGATCAGCCCAGGATTTGATTCGCATCAGAAGCGTCAAGTCCTGGCGTTGCTAGAATGAGGCGCGCCGCACGCGGCGCTTTTACCAACCAGCCGAACGGGAATTCAACGTGATTGATCCGGGTCGTGACGCATCGCCAATCGCCGACGCCCTCGCGCGTCCGCTGCGCGACCTGCGCATCTCGGTGACTGACCGCTGCAACCTGCGTTGCACTTATTGCATGCCGCGCGAGGTGTTCGGCAAGGACTTCGTCTTTCTGCCGCGCGCCGAGTTGTTGAGTTTCGAGGAGATCGAGCGCGTCGCACGGATTTTCCTGCGCCTCGGCGTGCACAAGATCCGCCTCTCCGGCGGCGAACCGCTGATGCGGCATGGCGTCGAGAAGCTGATCGGGAAGCTGGCGCGGCTCACCTGTGCCGACGGCCGGCCGGTCGAGATCGCCATGACGACGAACGGCGTGTTGCTCGCCAAGAAGGCACAGACCTTGAAGGACGCCGGCCTGACGCGCCTCACGGTCAGCCTCGACGGCTTGAGCGAGGCAACCTTCCGCCGCATGAGCGATTCGAGCGCGCCGGTGCAGTCCGTGCTCGACGGCATCGCCGCGGCGCAGGCCGTGGGACTCGCGCCGCTCAAGGTCAATACGGTGGTCAAGCGCGGCGTCAACGAGCACGAGATCGTGCCGCTCGTCGAACACTTCCGCGGTTCGGGCGTCATCGTGCGCTTCATCGAGTTCATGGACGTCGGCACGACCAATGGCTGGCGCATGGACGACGTGGTGACGGCGCAGGAAATCCTCGGCGCAATCCAGCGTGAGTATCCGCTGCGCCCGGTCGATCCCAACTACAGCGGCGAGGTCGCCAAGCGCTGGGCCCTGGCCGACGGCAGCGGCGAAGTCGGCGAAATTGGAATAATCGCCTCGGTGACGCAGGCCTTCTGCGGCGACTGCAGCCGCATCCGCCTGTCGACCGACGGCAAGCTCTATACCTGCCTGTTCGCCAGCGCCGGCACCGATCTGCGCACGCCGCTGCGCGCCGGGGCCGAAGATGCGGCGCTCGACCGCTTGATCGTCGCCACCTGGCAGCGGCGCAACGACCGTTACTCGCAGATTCGCCACGCGGCGACGAAGCTGAATACATACCCGCTACGAAAAATCGAAATGTCGTACATCGGAGGATGACCGCGTTGACTGAAACGAATGACCTGACCCACTTCTCCGACGCCGGCCGCGCGCGCATGGTCGACGTGTCGGCCAAGGCCGAGACGCAGCGCGTGGCGATCGCCAGCGGCGTCCTGCGCCTGCAGCCGGCGACGCTGGCGCGCATCCGCGCCGGCCAGATCGCCAAGGGCGACGTGCTGACCGTTGCCGACGTCGCCGCGGTGATGGCCGCCAAGCGTACGCCGGACCTCATCCCGATGTGCCACTCGCTGGCGCTGACCGGCGTCGACGTCGATTTCAGCGAGATTCCCGAACCCGACACCGACGGCTGCGTCGGCATCAAAGTGATGACCACGGCGCGCTGCGTCGGCCAGACCGGCGTCGAGATGGAGGCGCTGACCGCCGCCAGCGCGGCGCTGCTGACCATCTACGACATGTGCAAGGCGATCGACCGCGGCATGCGCATCGAATCCATCCAGCTCGAGGAAAAGCGCGGCGGCAAGAGCGGCGTCTGGCGGCGCGAACGCACAAACGAGGCGGGCCAATGATCACGGTCTTGTTCTTCGGCGCCGTCGCCGAACGCGTTGGCCAACGTCAGCTCACGGTCGATCATCAACCCGGCATGCGTTTGCAGGATCTGCATGACGGCTTGCAGGCGCAGCACCCGGAGGCGTTCGCGATCGTCTCCTTGGCCGCCGTCGACGGGGAGCATGTACGCGACTGGTCGACGCCGCTTAACGACCGCAGCGAAGTCGTCTTCATGTCGAAATTCTCGGGAGGCTGAGCGCATGTCAGAAAACGTGGAGGCCGTGCGCATCCAGCTCGAAGACTTCTCGCAGGACGAGGAGATCCGCGCGCTGAAGGCGAGTTCGCTGCGCATGGGCGGCATTGCCACCTTCCTCGGTTGCGCGCGCGATTTTTCCGAAGGCCGCGAGGTCAGCGAAATCAGCTTCGACGCCTACGACCGCATGGCGCTGCCCGAGATGCGCAAGCTGCGCGAGGAGGCGATCGCCCGCTTCGGCCTGATCGACGCGCGCATCGTGCATCGGCTCGGCGTCGTGCGCGGCGGCGACAACATCGTCTTCATCGCCACCGGCGCCGAACACCGCGCGCCGGCGCTCGAAGCCTGCCGCTGGATCATCGACGAGCTGAAGGAGCGCGTGCCGATCTGGAAGAAGGAAACGACGCCGCAAGGCGACTCCTGGGTCACGCCGCATCCATGAACAACATGAAACCTACCGTATTCATCTTCGTCGGCCACTCCGGTTCGGGCAAGACGACGCTCGTCGAGAAGCTGCTGCCCGAGCTGACCTTGCGCCGCCTCAACGTTGCGACGATCAAGCACGCGCACCACAAGGTCGAACTCGACAAGGAAGGCAAGGACAGCTGGCGCTACAAGAACGCCGGCGCGTCGATGAGCATGCTGGTGACGACCGACGCGCTGCAGCTGGTCGCCGACGCCGTCGACCGGCGCGAGCCTCACCAGTTGGCCGAACGCTTTCTCGGCGAGGCAGACCTCGTGCTCGCCGAAGGCTTCTCGCTGGCGCCCGGCGACAAGATCGAAATCCTGCGCCGCGAATGCGGCAAACCGCCGCGCTGCACGGTCGCCGACGGCCTGATCGCCATCGTCACCGACATGGACGAGGTCTATTCCGAACTGCCGCATTTCGCGCTCGACGATGTGGTTGGCCTCGCCGACTTCCTGTTGCAGCGCGCCGCGAGATGATCGACCCATCGAAAATCGCAATGGTGGCCCACGACCGCCTTTCCGTTCGTGGTGAGCCTGTCGAACCATGAACAGGCGCACAGTGAACATCGCGCCCTTCGACAAGCTCAGGGCGAACGGTCGTGGAAGTCCCCGGCTACATACAGGAACGTCAATATGATCGACGACGGCCTCGCCGTGATCATGGCCGGCGGCGACTCTCGCCGCATGGGCAGCGACAAGGCGAGCCTCGTGCTCGGCGAGCAGACCTTGCTGCAACGCGTGGCGGAAGTCATGCAGACGGTTTTCCCGCGAGTGGTCGTCAGCGTGCGCGCGCCGCGGGCCGACGTCGCACTGCCGCAGGTATGCGACACCTACCGCGACATCGGCCCGCTCGCCGGCCTGTGCGCCGGGCTGGAACACGCGGCGCAGAACGGCGTGCCGTGGATCTTCGCCGTCGCCACCGATATGCCCTTTGTCCGTCCGGCGCTGATCGAACAGCTGGCGACGTACCGTTCCGGCGTCGACGCCGTGGTGCCGCTGATCGATGGCCATCCGCAGCCGCTCGCCGCGTTTTATTCGACCGGCGCCCTGCCGGCGATCCGCGCGCTGCTCGACGGCGACGGCAAGCGCAGCTTGCGCGCGGTACTGGAACGATTGCACGTCGCCCATGTCCATGCGGCCGAACTGAACGCGGCCGACCCCGGCCTCGAGAGCTTTGTCGACCTCGATACACCAGAGGATCTGGCCAAAGCAAAACACCCGAAGAAAGGCTAACCCGTGAACAGTAACAACCAGCAACGCGGCCATCTTTCGGTCGCCGACGCGCAGGCCGAAGTGCTGCGCCATGCCGACCGGCGCACCGTCGAAACCGTGACGCTCGAACGCGCGCTCGGGCGCGTGCTCGTCGAAGACATCCGGTCGAATCGCGACCAACCGCCGTACGACGTGTCGGCGATGGACGGCTTCGCCGTGCGTGCGGCCGATCTGGCGACGGCACCCACTGCCCTGACCGTCATCGAGGACATCCAGGCCGGCGACATGCCGAAGCAGACGGTCGGCGCCGGGCAGTGCGCGCGCATCATGACCGGCGCACCGGTGCCCCGCGGCGCCGACGCGGTGATCCGTGTCGAGGACACGCGGCCCTTGGCCGACGGCCGCATCGAATTCCAGAAGTCGGTGAAGACCGGCAACGACATCCGCAAGCTCGGCGAGAGCCTGCGCAACGGACAGACCGTGCTGACTGCCGGCTCGGAAGTCACGCCCGGCGTGATCGGCGTGCTGGCAACGGTGAAAGCGGCGCAGATGGCGGTGTTCGGGCGCCCGTCCGTCGCCATCCTGGCGACCGGCAACGAGCTCGAAGCGCTCGATGAACCGCTCGATCCGTACAAGATTCCCAACTCGAACAGCTACGCGCTGATGGGGCAGGTGCAGGCGCTCGGCATCGAGCCGACGCTGCTCGGCATCGCACGCGACGACCCCGAAGAGTTGGCGCGCTACCTCAGGCGTGGACTCGACCACGAGCACTTCGACGTGCTGCTCGTCTCCGGCGGCTCGTCGGTCGGCGTGCATGACCACGTGCGGCCGACGCTCGAAGCGCTCGGCGTGACGATGCGCTTCTGGCGCGTCGAAATGCGTCCCGGCCACCCGGTCGCCTTCGGCACGACGGTCGACGGCGGGCTGGTCTTCGGCCTGCCCGGCAACCCGGTGTCGAGCATGGTCTGCTTCGAGCAGTTCGTGCTGCCGGCCCTGCGCCAGATGATGGGCCACCGGCGCCTGTTCCGGCGCACGGTCGAAGCGCGCCTCGCGCACCCGGTAAAGATCCGCCCGGGGCGCACCGAGTTCGTCCGTGTCGTGCTCGAACGCGACGCGCACGGCTACGTCGCTCGTTCGACCGGTACGCAGAGCAGCGGCGTCCTGCTCTCGATGGCGGTGGCCGACGGTCTGCTCGTCGTGCCGGGAGCGTCCGAGGGCTTCGCCGAAGGCGACGTCGCGGCCGTTCAATTGCTCGACGGCACGACTTTCCAGAACGACGCGGGTTTCGAGGGGCGGTTATGAGTGACCAAACCAATATTGCACGCATCGGCATCTTGACCGTCTCCGACCGCGCGAGCCAGGGCGTCTATGAAGACAAGGGCGGCCCGGCGATCCGCGAGTGGTTTACGCAGGCCCTGCTGAGTCCGTGGGAAGCCGTCGCCAGAGTTATTCCCGACGAGCAGCCGAACATCGAGGACGCGCTGATCGAGCTCGCCGACGTCGAAGGCTGCAGCCTGATCGTCACCACCGGCGGCACCGGTCCGGCGCTGCGCGACGTGACGCCGGAGGCGACCGAGGCGGTGTGCACCAAGATGCTGCCCGGCTTCGGCGAACTGATGCGCACGGCGTCCCTGAAGTTCGTCCCGACCGCGATCCTCTCGCGGCAGACGGCCGGCATCCGCCAGCGCTGCCTGATCGTGAACCTGCCCGGCAAACCGTCGGCGATCGACGACTGCCTGAAGGCCGTCTTTCCCGCCATTCCCTACTGCATCGACCTGATCGAAGGCGCCTGGCTCGAAGCCAACCCGGAGTTCTGCGCCGCCTTCCGCCCGGCGCACGCCAAGAAGCCGGGCTGACGCTGTCCGCCGGGGCGGGCTGGTAAAATGCGCCTCCCGCCCGCCCTTCAGGACATTCGCCATGCCCAACGCATCTCCGGCCGCCATCGGCCCGCGCAACAATCCCATCGACGCCATCGGCACCCCGCTCAGCCCTTCCGCCACGCGCGTCATGCTGCTCGGCGCCGGCGAACTCGGCAAGGAAGTGATCATCGCCCTGCAACGGCTGGGCGTCGAGACGATCGCTGTTGACCGCTACCCGGATGCGCCGGGCATGCAGGTCGCTCATCGTTCGCACGTGATGGCGATGACCGACGGTGCCGCCTTGCGTGCGCTCGTTGAAGTGGAAAAGCCACAGCTGATCGTGCCCGAGATCGAGGCGATTGCCACCGAGATGCTGCTCGAGATCGAGCGCGACGGCCTCGCCGAAGTGATCCCGACCGCGCGCGCGACCAATCTCACGATGAATCGTGAAGGCATCCGCCGGCTGGTCGCCGAGGAACTCGGCCTGCCGACCTCGCCCTACGCCTTCTGCGACTCGCTCGACAGTCTGCAAAAGGCGATTGACGGCGGCATTGGCTACCCCTGCCTCGTCAAACCGACGATGTCCTCGTCCGGCAAGGGCCAGTCGCTGCTGCGCGGCCCGGACGACGTCGCCAAGGCGTGGGACTACGCGATGCAGGGCGGGCGCGTCGCTCAGGGGCGCATCATCGTCGAGGGCTTCATCGACTTCGAGTACGAGATCACGCTGCTCACCGTGCGCGCCGTCAGCGAGAGCGGCGAGATCGAAACGCACTTCTGCGAGCCGGTCGGCCACGTGCAGGTCAGCGGCGACTACGTCGAATCGTGGCAGCCGCAGGCGATGAGCCCGGTCGCGCTCGAGAAGTCGCGCGCCATCGCCAAGGCAGTCACCGAGAGCCTCGGCGGACGTGGCCTGTTCGGCGTCGAACTCTTCGTGCGCGGCGATCAGGTGTGGTTCTCCGAAGTCAGCCCGCGTCCGCACGACACCGGCCTCGTCACGCTCGCTTCGCAACGCTTCTCGGAGTTCGAACTGCATGCGCGCGCCATCCTCGGTCTGCCGGTCGATGTTTCCCTGCGCGCGCCCGGCGCCTCGGCCGTCATCTACGGCGGCGCCGACGCCAAGGGCATCGCTTTTGAAGGCGTCGCCGACGCGCTGCGCGTGTCGGGCGCCGACCTGCGCCTGTTCGGCAAGCCGGAAAGCTTCAAGAAGCGCCGCATGGGCGTCGCCGTCGCCACCGGGGTTGATATCGACGAAGCGCGCAGCCGCGCCAGGCTCGCCGCCGGCAAGGTCAGGCCGGTCGCAAAGTAAAACGATTGAAGCACGGCGCCCAAACGCTTAGAATGGGCGCCTTCGCGGGCGTCGTATAGTGGCATTACCTAAGCTTCCCAAGCTTATGAGGAGGGTTCGATTCCCTTCGCCCGCTCCA
>NZ_JAGOIT010000124.1 GCF_017995515.1 Propionivibrio sp. | reverse complement strand
AGTTGAGCATCAACGGCAGGACGAGCAGCGCGGTGAGCAGGATCGCCACCGCGTAACTCGCCGACAGGATGAGCAGCCAGCCGCCGAGCGCCGCCATCGCCTTGGCCAGCCACTCGGCGCCCCATTCTGCAAACCAGCTCATCGGCGGCTGCGCGATGAAGCTGGTGATCAGGTAGTCGAGCAAGGCGATCGACAGACCGACCATCAGCACGATGGCGATCAGCGCCGGCACCAGAATGTACAGCCAGATCTTGCCCCGCCCGAACGACGCCAGACTGCGCCGCAACGCCACAATGATTTCACCCATGACCTCCACCTCGACTCCTCGACTCCGTTGGAATGCGTATCGGGTTTATAGCGCAAAAACGGCTGCCGAACCACGACGCAGGCGTTATCCTCAGTGCATGCTTCCTTTTCGACACAGAAAGACGGCGATCTGGCTGCTCGGCGCCGCCTTTGCGCTGACGCTAATCTGGCTCGTCTGGTTCACATTACCCCGCCTGCTCGGCCTGGCGGCGGAACGCTGGCTCGCCATCCCCGGCGTCGAATCGCTGCGCGTCGAGGTCGCCGAGGTCGGAGCCAGCCGGCTGACACTGCGCGAGCTGCGCGGCACCTATCGCGGCACGGGCGGCGACCGCCTCGAATTCGCGTTGAACGACGTCGCCATCGATTTTTCGGCTTTGCGCCGCCGGGTCGAGCGCGTGGACGCCGGACGCGCCGTGCTCGATCTACACCCGGCCGACACGCTCGCGCACTCGCCGTGGCCTCTGCTCGCCTGGCCGCAAGGCGCACCGGACAAGGCCAACGTGCGCGACTTGCAACTGGCGCTGCACCGACTGACAGGCACGCCGTTGATGGTTCGCGGCGAGTTCGACGTGCAACGGACCGACGATCGCGTTGAAGCGATGCTCCGCACGCAGGCTGGCCAGCTGCAGCTTGCGGCAACGACCGGCAGTACGCTCGACATCGCGGCGGACTGGCGACCGGACGCCGGCGCTGCCGCCAGCGCGCAGCTGCGTATCGGCGCCCGGCCGTCCGGGCAACCAGCCAGCCTCCGCGCCAGCCTTCCGTTGCCCCTCGTCGCTGACATCGCCCGGACGACGGGCTTCGACCTGCCCTTGACCGAGGTACGAGGAACGGTTGCGCTGCAAGCGACGGCTGCACTCGGCGAGGACGGCGGAACGCTGCGCACCCTCGATGGCGAGGCCGATTTCGTCGATGCCGGCGCGCAAGCAGCCGTGTCGGGAGAGCCCCTAAAGCCGGGCAGCGCATCAACCTTCTCCCTCGCCGGCAAGCTGCGCTTCGCCTGGCAAGCGCAGCAATCGACACTCGAACTGCAACCCGGCCTGCGCTGGCAGCTGTCTAGCGAACAGGCCAACGCCAGCGGCCAACTCGAACAGCCGTTCGCGCTCACGCGCACCGGCGACGCCATCGCCAGCACCGGCGACCTCGCCGCCGCCTTGCACAGCGCGCCATGGGGAACCTGGGACGCGGTCGTGCATGACCTTCGCCTCGACACCGGCACCGCGCTCGGCGACGTGAAGACGGCCGCCGCCCGGCTACGCATCAAGGGAACGCTCCCGCGCTGGCAACACGGCAACTTCGCGCTGCGCACCCTGCGCGCCACTGGCGACGCAACGCTGAACTGGTCGCCCGACCAAGGCCTCGCCGCCATGCTGGCGACGCAACTCAGCCCGGAACGGCTGACGCTGGCCGGCGCTTTGCCGCTCGCTTTCCCGGCTTCCTCATGGAAAGTGGCAGCAACGGCCCAGGCCAAGCCGGCGGCCGATCTGTTGCATAGCTTCACCATGCAAGGCGAAGCAAGCAGCGAACAACTCCACGGCGAACACGCCGGGCACCCCTTCACCCTCGGCCCGACGCAAATCCGCTTCGAGCAGTTCGCCAGGACACCACGCGGTACGCGCGCCGATCTTGCGGTCGCAGCCGACGCCATCCGCATTAGCGCCGCCTGGCCGGCGCCCGGTCTGCGCGTCCGCGTGCGGCTCGACGGCGACCGAGTACGCGGCGAGGGGAGCGTACTACTCGGCGGCGAAGAAGCCGTGCGCTTTGCCGGCTCGCACACCTTGGCGCGCGCCTGTGGGCAAGCCACGCTCACCGCGCAACAGGCGCTGGCGACGCTCGGCAAAAGGCTGCAACCCCGGCCGCCGGCGCTCGCGCCGCTCGACCTCGCCGCCGGTGCGGCCGACGCGAACTTCGAAGTCGACTGGTGCGACGCCAAGGTCGCCGCCAAGGGAACACTGCATCTGCGTGATGCCCGAATCGGCTGGGAGAAGGCGCAGGCACAGGGCGTCCAGGCAGCGCTGCAACTCGACGGCTGGCAGCCGTTGCGCGGCAGCATCCAGCTCAGCGCGACGCAGGGCCAACTCGCGACCGGCAGCGAACTCGGCAACCTGGGACTCGACCTCGCGCTGACCGAGGACGCGCTGCAGATCCGGACGCTGCATCTCGACCTCTTCGGCGGCGCCGTGCATAGCGCGCCGATCACGCTGCCGTGGCCGCCGACCGGGCAGCCCCTCCCGCTCGCCATCGAACAGATCGACCTCGGCCAGCTGCTCGACGTGCTCAAGGTTTCCGGGCTCTCCGGCAGCGGCCGGCTCGACGGCGTCCTGCCGTTCGCCTACCGGGACGGCGCGCTGGAGGTCCGCGACGGCCGGTTGAACAGCACGGGCGGCGGCACGCTGAAATACGCGCCGGCACAGGTGATCGCGGACAACCCGGGCCTGCAAGCCTTGCGCAACCTGCACTTCCAGAAGCTCGACATGCGCCTGAACTACGCGTCGAACGGCGCGTACCGGACCGAGTCGGTGCTCGAGGGCAGCAACCCCGACTTCTACGACGGCTATCCGATCCGCTTCTCCCTCAACATCAACGGCGAGCTGCCCGGTCTGTTCCGTTCCGCGCTCTTTTCCGGAGACTTCAACCGACACATTCTGGAACAATTACAGTCGGGCAAACTGCAGTAGTTTTGCTAAGCTCACGGCATCCCTCTCCTGGAGCACCTCATGCAAAGGACTCTCACATTGCCCGCCGTCGCGCTGATGACGTTGCTGCTCGCCGCCTGCGCGCCGACGGTACGCATCGAAGCACCGGAAAAACCGATTGAAATCAACATGACCCTGAACATCAAGCACGAAATTCTGGTCAAGGTTGAAAAGGACGTTCAGCAACTGTTCGACTCGAACGCAGGCCTCTTCTAGGCCACTTACCGCACACAAGGAAATGCCATGAAGAATTCACTGAAAGCGATCCTCTTCGGCCTACTGCTGGCGGCCAGCACTGCCTTTGCCGCCGACCTCGCGACCGTAAAAGCACAGGGTCTGGTCGGCGAACAGAACAACGGCTACCTCGGCCTCGTGAAGAACGACGCGCCGGCCGACGTCAAGGCGCTGGTCACCGACGTCAACGGCCAGCGCAAGGCGCAGTTTGCCCAGATCGCCGCGAAGAACGGCATCGCCGTGGAAGAGGCCGCCAAGGTCTTCGCACGCGAAGCGGCGGCGCGTACGGCACCCGGTAACTACATCCAGAATCCGGCGGGCGGCTGGGTGAAGAAGTAGCCGGCCCCAGGCGTCCCGGCAAGCCCTGCTTTGGAGCGCAGATTTTCTGCGCGATGGGCGGTGGATGTTCCGATGGGGTGATCGCCCGGTGAAACCGGGCTCCTACTGGAGGCCGGAAGCGCGTGATGGGTTTTGTAGGGGTGCAGCTTCGCTGCGCGATAACGGCCTCTCAGCCAGAGCACCGCCCGATTCGCCCGATAAAATCGGGCTCCTACAAACATCAGCATCACCTGCGCCTCAAATCCCTTCCCACATCTTCTGCAGCCGCTTCACCGACACCGGCGCCGGCGTGCGCAACTCCTGCGCGAACAGCTGCACGCGCAACTCTTCCAGCATCCAGCGGAACTGCTCGACCTGTGCATTCGTCACGCCCTGCTTGGCGAGCACGATCGCGCGGCGCTCGTAGTTGGTCCATAGCGGCGCGTACTCGGCCATCAGCTGCGCATCGCGTGCGGGGTTGGCGCGCAGCTTGTCGAGGCGCATCGCCACGGCCTTGAGGTAGCGCGGAAAGTGCTGCAGGCGCTCGAATGGCGTGTCGGCGATGAAGCGTTTGCCGATCAGCCGGCCGAGCAGCTTTTCGACGTCCTGCACTGCCGCCGCGTGCGCCTTGAAGCCGAGCAGCTTCTTCTGCACCGCCAGCCATTCGGTCAGCACCAGCCCGACGAGGCGGCAGATCTCCTGCGCGATCAGGCCGAGGCGCGGTTTCGCTTCAGTACAGCGCTGCTTGAACGTTGCCGCGTCGGCCGGCCACGGTTCGACCAGACAGGCACGACGAAGCACGACGTCGAGCAACTGGTTGCGCAGATCGTCGAGCGAGCCGAGCGCCATATATTGCATGGCCATCTGCGTGAGGCCGGGCAGGTTCTTTTCGAAATACTTGAGCTGCTCCTTGAACTGCAGTTTGAACAGGCGCACCAGCCCGGCCGCATGCACCGCTTGCGCCTCTTCCAGCGAATCGAAGACGCAGAGCGAGACGGAATCGCCGTCGTCGTGCAGGCCGGGGTAGCCGATCACGCGCTGCCCGCCCACGTCCACTTCCATGAGTTCCGGCAACTCGCCGAAAGACCAGTCGGTCATGCCCGCGTACTCGGCCGGCGTCTCGTGCGCCTCGGAAAACTCCTGTTTCGCCTGACCGCCCCACTCGCCGCGCAGTTCGGAAAGGTTGCGGCTCATGCCCAACTGCCGTCCGTGCTCATCGACCAGCCGGTAATTGAACGAGAAATGCGCCGGAATCGCGTCCGGTCGGAAGGCATCGGGCGTGATCTCCCAGCCGCGCGCGTTGAGGCCGCGCGTTTGCAGGATGTAGTGGATCAGCGCCGGGATCAGGCCCTTGTCCGATGGCTGCACCGCTGCCACGAACTCGGCCGCGAACTCCGGCACCGGTACCAGCTTCGAGCGGATCTTCTGCGGCAGCGTCTTGACGAGCTGCACGACCTTTTCCTTGAGCAGACCGGGAACCAGCCAGTCGCACCGCCCCGGCGGGATCTGGTTCAACTGCGCGAGCGGTACGGTGATCGTCACGCCGTCCTTCGGCGAACCCGGCTCGAAGTGGTAGGAGAGCTCGAACTCGACGCCGCCGAGCTTCAACTGGTGCGGGAACGCCTCGGTCGTCACGCCCGCCGCCTCGTGGCGCATCAGGTCTTCGCGCTGGAGGTGCAGCAGTTTCGGGGTTTCCCGTTCGGCCTCCTTGCGCCACTTGTCGAAGTCGACGCCGTTGGTAATGTCTTCCGGGATGATCCGATCGTAGAAGGCGACGATCAGCTCGTCGTCAACCAGCACGTCGGGCCGGCGCGACTTGTGCTCCAGCGTCTCGATGTCGAGCATCAGCTGGTGGTTGTGCGTGTAGAACGCCCAGCGCTTGGCGTATTCCTCGGCGATCTCGCCGGCGACCAGGCCCTCGCGGATGAACAGCTCGCGCGCTTCGGTCGGGTTCATCGGGCCGTAGTTCACCCGCTTCTTGGGATTGACGACGATGCCGTAGAGCGTCGAGCGCTCGAAGGCCACCGCCTGCATCGCCTTCTTTTCCCAATGCGGATCGAAGTAGCTCTTCTTGATCAGGTGAGCGCCCACCTTCTCAAGCCACTCCGGCTCGATGCGCGCGACGCAGCGGGCAAAGAGCTTGGTCGTCTCGGTGATCTCCGCGGCGGCGACCCATTTGCCGGCCTTCTTGTTCAGCGCCGACCCCGGATGGATCAGGAACTTGATACCGCGCGCGCCGAGGTAATGGCCGGAGTCCTCGGACTTGCAGCCAATGTTGCCGAGCAAGCCGGAAAGCAGCGCGCGGTGGATGGCGTCGTAATTGGCCGGAAGCTGGTTTTCCTTCCACTCGTGTTCATTGGCAAGACCGAGCAACTGGCTGTGGATGTCGTGCCACTCGCGCATGCGTAGCGCCGAGAGGAAATTCTCGTGGCAGGCCTGCACCAGCTTGCGTTGCGATTTCTTGTGTTCCAGCTCGCCCGCGTACCACTGCCAGAGCTTGAGCCAGGAGAGGAACTCGGATTTCTCGTCGGCGAATTTCTTGTGTGCCGCATCGGCCGTGCCCTGCTTTTCCTGCGGGCGTTCGCGCGGGTCCTGCACGGTCAGCGCGGCGGCGATGACCAGCATTTCCTTAAGACAGCCCTCGTCGCGCGCGGCGACGATCATGCGCGCGACGCGCGGATCGAGCGGCATCTTGGCCAGCTCCTGCCCGACCGAGGTGAGCGCCCGCTCTTCCGTCACAGCGCCCAGTTCCAGCAACAGCTGGTAACCGTCGCTGATCGCCTTGGGCGGCGGCGCTTCGAGGAACGGGAAGTTCTCGACGTCGCCCAGGCGCAACGACTTCATGCGCAGGATGACGCCGGCCAGCGACGAACGCAGGATTTCCGGGTCGGCAAACGGCGGCCGTTTGCTGAAATCCTCCTCGTCGTAAAGCCGGATGCAGACGCCGGCCGACACCCGCCCGCAGCGGCCGGCGCGCTGATTGGCCGAGGCCTGCGCAATCTTCTCGATCTGCAACTGCTCGACCTTGTTGCGGTACGAATAGCGCTTGACCCGCGCCAGCCCAGTATCGACCACGTAACGGATGCCGGGGACGGTCAATGAAGTCTCGGCGACGTTGGTCGCCAGCACGATGCGGCGACCCTGGTGCGGCTTGAAGATGCGCGACTGCTCCTCGGCTGAGAGGCGGGCGAACAGCGGCAGGATTTCTGTTTGCGCGCCACCGCGCCCGAAAGTGTGCTTGCGTAGCGCTTCGGCGGCATCGCGGATCTCGCGCTCGCCGGGCAGGAAGACGAGGATGTCGCCGGGGCCGATGCGGTTGAGTTCGTCGCAGGCGTCGACGATCGCGTCGTAGAGGTCGCGCTCGTCGTCCTCTTCCGCTTCCTCGGTCTGCACCGGGCGGTAGCGCACGTCGACCGGATACAGACGGCCCGAGACTTCGATCACCGGCGCCGTGTTGAAATGCTGCGAGAAGCGCTCGGCGTCGATCGTCGCCGAGGTAATGATCACCTTGAGATCCGGCCGCTTCGGCAAGAGCTGCTTGAGGTAGCCGAGCAGGAAGTCGATGTTCAGACTGCGCTCGTGCGCTTCGTCGATGATCAGCGTGTCGTACTGGCCGAGCCACGGATCGCCCTGCGTCTCGGCGAGCAGAATGCCATCGGTCATCAGCTTGATGTACGACTGCGGCGACGTGCGGTCGGTAAAGCGGATCTTGTAGCCGACGTGGCGCCCGAGTTCGCTTTCCAGCTCCTGCGCGATGCGCGCCGCCGTCGAGCGGGCGGCGATGCGGCGCGGCTGCGTGTGGCCGATCAGGCCGGTCGTTCCGCGCCCGAGTTCGAGGCAGATCTTCGGCAGCTGCGTCGTCTTGCCCGAACCGGTTTCGCCGCAGACGATCACCACCTGATGTTTTGCAATCAACGCGGCGATCTCGGCGCGGCGCTCGTTGACCGGCAGTTCGGCCGGGAATTTCGGCCTCGGCAGATTCTCGCGGCGAGCGGCCACGCTGGCGCGGGATTTCTCCAGCAGCTTGTCGTGCTCAACCTGCAACGCCTCCTGCTTCTTGCCGTACAGATGGCGCAGGTCGCGCTTCATCGAGGCGAGGCGGCGGGAATCGGCAGCGAGGACGTCAGAGGCCACTGGCTGGCGGCCGTGAGGGTTTGCGTGTTTTAGGGAGCGTGGTGCAGCGCGTTCGGTTTCAGGGGAAATATCGTTCATCCACGAATTATCGCGCAGACTGACAAAACCACTGAAAACGCGGCACAAGATGGACGACAAAATCTTCGCTAGCCGGCCATCTTCGAATCACGGAATAGGGGACACACGGAATAGCGGAATAGGGGACAGACCACGTTTTCTGGTAGTCTACTTCGCCATATCTCATTCCGACTCAGGAGCCCTCATGCCGCGTCGCGCTCGATTGACGTTGCCGAACGTACCGATGCACGTCATTCAGCGCGGCAACAACCGGCAGGCGTGTTTCTTCGCCGATGACGACTACGCTATCTACCTGGCTTGCCTCAAGGAATACGCGCGCGCGACCCGTTGCCAGGTGCATGCGTATGTGTTGATGACCAACCATGTGCATCTGCTTGTTTCGAGCGCATCGACCGACGGTGTCGGGGCGTTGATGAAGGCGCTGGGCCAGCGCTATGTGCCGTATGTCAATCGGACCTACGGGCGCTCGGGCTCTTTGTGGGAGGGGCGTTTTCGCTCTTCCCTGACCGAAGATGAGACGTATCTGCTCGCTTGCCAGCGCTACATCGAGCTCAATCCCGTGCGCGCCTCGATGGTGCAGCATCCCGCAGACTATCGTTGGTCGAGTTACCGGGCGAATGCGCAGGACGAGGCGTGCGACCTCGTCACGCCACACAGGCTTTACGAGGCTTTGGGGGCCGACCCTGCGGCTCGCCAGGCGGCATATCGGGAGTTGTTCCGTGACAACCTGGAACCCGGCCTGGTCGACGCGATCCGGTCGGCCACCAACGGGAACTTCGCGCTCGGCGGTTCCCGTTTCAGCGATGAAATCTCGCACGCACTCGGTCGGCGCGCGACGCGTGGCAGGCCGGGCCGGCCACGCAAACAGGATGACGAACCTTTGCCGAAGATGTTTGAGCGACGAAAAAAACGTGGTCTGTCCCCATTAAAAGTGAGCGATGAAAAAAAACGTGGTCTGTCCCCATTAAAAGAGCGCTTTGATTTTCTTTGCGAACCTTTGCGATCTTTGCGCCTTTGCGGTGAAGAACCGGGTTTTTCAGGATAAACCGATCGCCCGCCGCATCAAAACGAGCAGTGCCGGAGCGGGCGGGCCGCCGGTCACGCGCTCAGCGCGCGGGTGACGCCGTATTCGTCGATGACGAGCAGCCGGAAGCCGGGCTTGGAGCGGACAATCCGCCCGCTCTCGGCATTCATCAGGCAGCCCGATTTCGCGAGCAAAGCCAG
>NZ_JAGOIT010000193.1 GCF_017995515.1 Propionivibrio sp. | reverse complement strand
GACGGCGTCACCGGCTTGGCCAGAATGCTGGCGATCGGCAGGCCGCCCAGGGCTTTGATCAGCTCGTCGCGGCCGTAGGCGGTGACCATGACGATGGTCGGCGGCCGCTTCAGCGTGCCTTGGCGCA
Organism: Propionivibrio sp.; assembly: GCF_017995515.1. Lineage (GTDB taxonomy): Bacteria > Pseudomonadota > Gammaproteobacteria > Burkholderiales > Rhodocyclaceae > Propionivibrio. The sequence goes on along the minus strand of NZ_JAGOIT010000193.1, from coordinate 2,412 downwards.
TGTCTTCATCGACGCGCCGGGCGACGTCGATGCCGCTCATGCCCGGCATTTTCCAGTCGAGCAGCAACAGATCGAAAGGCTCGTTGCGTTCGCGGGCGTCATGGAAGAGGCGCAAGCCCTCTTCGCCGGATTGCGCGCCGGTGACGGCGAAGTGCCAGCGTTCGAGCAGGTCGCTCAGGATGGCGAGCGAGGTCGGTTGGTCGTCGATGACGAGCGCGCGCTTGAGGTTCAGCGCCGGCGGCCGTGCCGGGGTGCGCGCATCCGTCGCCTCGCCGGAGGCCAGGCCGAGGCGGACGGTGAAGGCGAAGGTGCTGCCGTGGCCGGGCTCGCTGGAGACGGTGATGCGGCCGCCCATCAGTTCGACGAGCTGGCGGCTGATCGTCAGCCCGAGGCCGGTGCCGCCGAAGCGCCGCGTGACGCTGGCGTCCACCTGGCCGAACGGCTGGAACAGGCGCGCGGCCTGCTCCGGCGACAGGCCGATGCCGGTGTCGCGCACGGCGACGCGCAGGGTGATGGCGTCGGGTGACGGGTCCAGCGCCGAGGTTGCAACCTCAATGCGCACGTGGATCTCTCCGCGCTCGGTGAACTTGATCGCGTTGCCGACGAGGTTGCTGATGACCTGGGCGAAGCGCAGCGGGTCGCCGCGCAGCCGGTCGGGGACGTCCGGTGCGATGTCGAGGAAGAGTTCGAGCCCCTTTTCGCCGACGGTGATGGAGAAGAGGTCGCTCATGTTGCGCAGCACGTCGTCGAGCGAGAAGTCGATGTGCTCGATGTCGATGCAGCCGGCCTCGATCTTCGAGTAGTCGAGGATGTCGTTGAGGATGCCGAGCAGCGCGCGCGAGGAACGCAGCGCCTTGTTCATGTAGTCGCGCTGGCGGTCGTCGAGCTCGGTGTCGAGCACGAGCTGCGTCATGCCGATCACCGCGTTCATCGGCGTCCGGATCTCGTGGCTCATGTTCGAGAGGAAGGCGCTCTTCGCCTGGTTGGCCGATTCCGCCTGCTGTTTGGCCAGCGTCAACGATTCGTTGGCGGCTTCGAGGTCGGCGGTGCGCTCGCGCACGCGCGCTTCCAGGTCGGCGTTGAGGCGGCTGATGTCGCGGGTCAGGCGCGCCATCTTGATGCCGCTGTAGCTCAGCTGCGAGATCGTCTGCGCCAGCTGCTTGAAGAAGGACATCGCCGCGTTGATGCGCTCGCGGCTGTAGCGCGGCACGCGTTCGAGCGCCGCCATGTACGCCGCTTCGTCGAGGCCGTTCTTCCGTGCCTGGGCGCGGAAGACCTCCGGGTCGACGACGTCGTCGTCGAAGAAGAACTGTCCGGAGAACAGATTGCCGACGTTCCGGTCGCCGAGCATCAGCGGCGTCACCACGTCCCACAGATTGTTCTTGCAGCGGTAGAACTTGAACGTTCCCGGTTCTACACCACGCGAGAGCTGCGTATCGCTTTCGCGGCAGTTGGCGCACATCTGCGGATTGACACGATGGAATTTCGTGCAGATGTCCTGCCAGCCGACGGCGATCAGTACCTCGCCCTCGGTGTCGAGAATGGCGCTGAGGATGCCGGTGACCTTGTAGAAGTCGTCCATCATCGCCTGGATCACCGGCGCGTCGATGATGTCCTTCAGCTGCAGCAGCTCGACGTCGCCTTCAGGCGAGAGGATGGCGTTGAGCTTGCGCTGCACGCGCGATTCGCTCTCGCGCAGCGCCTGGGTCCGCTCCTCCACCTTCTGTTCGAGGCTGGCATTCAGGCTCGCCAGTTCGGCCACGGCCTGCTTCTGCTTTAGCCGGTCAAGGCCGTTGTCGGCGAGCACGCCGGCGAGCTGCGCGTAGAGCCGCGTGATCGACTCGACGCGCTGCTGGTCGAGCACCGGCACGCAGGCGATGGCGTCGAGGTAGCGCGTTTCGTCGAAGCCGAACTGCTGCGCCTGCCCGCGGAAGAAGTCCATGTCGGGCGGCTCGGCGAGGAACTGCCCGGTGAACAGGTTGGCGACGTGCATGCCATCGACCATGATCGGCGCTGCCGCGTCGACCAGCCCGTTGAGACAGCGATAGACGGCGTAGGGCGTCCCCTGCGTCATGCTCTCGACGAGCGACGTGTCGCTCTGCAGGCAACGCCGGCAGGTATCGGGATTGACGCGGTGAAAACCGGTGCAGGCGAACTGCCAGCCGGCGCCGGCGAGGATGGTGCCGTCGACGTCGAGCACCGCGTTGGCGACGCCGATCACCTGATAGAAGCTGTCCATCAGGGTCTGCAGCTTCGGGATATCGACGAGCTCCGAATAGGTGATCCGACGAATGGACTCCATGCCTGGCCTCTCGACGTTGGTCGCGCAATAACCTGCTGTTCCCGATCATACGCCAGCAGCGAAAGCGCTACGCGCACAAGTGAAACGGTCGCCGCCAGTCCAGGCGGTAA
>NZ_JAGOIT010000123.1 GCF_017995515.1 Propionivibrio sp. | reverse complement strand
CTCGAACAGGACCGTGAAACGAAGCCGCGCCGATGATAGTGCACCAACCGTGTGCGAAAGTAGGTCACCGCCAGGCTCCCCAACATACAAAGCCCCGCATCGCTCTAAGCATTGCGGGGCTTTGCGCCATTTGGCTTACGGACTAAAGATCTGACACTACCGCCGACCGCGGATCTTCTGCCAGGCGACGATGAGTTGCTCGAAATTGTCGCAACAGCGCTGAATGAGCGTCTGGTCGCTGATCTTGTTGTTGAGCCACTCCCGCGCCGGGTCCTGGAAGATGCTGCGGCCGACGGCGAAACCGTGGCACGTGCTGCTGTTTCGCGCGTCCTCGAATGACGCGATAAGCTGGTCGAGCGGGGCGTTGAGGCCGAGCATGAGCACGCCGCGACTGTATGGGTCGCGCTCCTTGATCAACTCGTCGATCTGTTTCCATTGTTCGGCCGACGGCGCCGGCAGCTTCCACCAGTCGGGGTGAATACCCAGATTGTAAAAGCGCGTCATCGTCCGGATCGTCGTGTCTTGCTGGAACGGCAGCCCCTTCGCGGGAATTAATTCGAGCAGGAGCTCGTGGCCGCTTTCATTTGTGGCTTCGCAAAGCGTGCGCACCTGGCTCTCCTGCGCGAGCCGGCGGTCGAGGTGGTCGTCGGGATGATAGTAGATCAGGCACTTCACCACCTGCTCTTTCGGCCAGTGCTCAAGGACCGATCCGATGGAGCTGCCGAGTTCGAAGATGACGGGATTGGATCCCGGCTGCTCGACCGGGCGGCCGATCCACCAGTTGCGCCCGGTCGCGGCGTGCAGGGCGTCTTCGCCGTAGATGTCGTCGATCAGTGCGCCGACCGAGCCATTCAGATTGAGCCTCTCTTCCGTTCTTGCCACGGTCTCGACGAGCAATCGCTTGAGCGCAGGGAGACGGCTCTCCGCGGCGCCGACCTGGCGGGCGAGATCGTAAAGCTGGCTTCGGTGGTCGAAGGCGAAGACGAAGACGTCGTTCCAGACGCGTCGTTTTGGCGTGACGTGGTGCAGCCAGTTCAGCGTGTTGTCGACGGCTGGCTCGGTCAGCGTATCGACGTGCTCGATGAAGTACTGGAGTTCCTCTTCGGTGGGCATCGCCGGCGCGCACGAGTGCCTCGAGACGACGAGGGCGCCGCTTGCGTTGGCGCGCTGGCAGCAGATGTCGTAGTCGAAGCCGCGCAACCACCCGGAAAAGAAGCCGGCGAGAAAGGCGTCGCCGGCACCGAGTACGTTGAGGACTTCGACACGCGGGCTGGGAACGGTAAACGCGTCTTCGATGCGGTTCGGGATCTGGCCTTCGATCACGGCACAACCGAGCGCGCCGAGCTTGATGACGAGCGCGGCGTTTGAACGCTTGCGCACTTCGCGCAGGGACGAAATCAGGTCCTGGCTGCCGCCGGCGATCTCGAATTCTTCTTCGGTCCCGACGATGAGGTCGAACTCGCAGAGTATTTCCTGGAATCTCGCCGTGACGTCGAGGCTCGGGATGTAGCGCGTCTTGCCGTCGCCTGGGGTGGTCAATCCCCACAGGACGGGCCGGTAATCGATGTCGAGGACGGTGCGGACGTTGTGCGCATGCGCGTATTCGAGCGCGCGGAGACTCCCGGCACGCACCCGCGGCGTGGAGAAATGCGTGCCGGTGATGTGCAGCGCCATGCAGTCGGCGATGAACGATTCGTCCACGTCATCCGGGCAGAACGCCATGTCGGCGCAATTGTCCCGGTAGAAAAGCAGCGGGAAGGTCTGGCGATCCTTGATGCCGAGAATCGCCAGCGCGGTCATGTGCGCCGGGTCGACCTTGATCTGCGAGACGTCGCAGCCTTCGTCGGCGAGAGTCTTGATGAGGAAGCGCCCCATCTGTTCGTTGCCGACGCGCGTGATCATCGCGCTGCGCAGCCCCAGGCGCGCACTGCCGAACGCGACGTTGCCGGAGGAGCCGCCGAGGTATTTGGCGAAGGTGGAAACGTCTTCCAGATCGCAGCCATATTGGTTTGCGTATAGATCGACCGCCAGGCGACCGATGGAGGCGACCTCGTGCTTGCGTCCAGTCGCGAATACAGTTGAGTTTTTCATCTCTTCAATTGCAGCGCTCGGAAGCGCATGCCGTGCCAGGTAGGGCGTTGTCAATCCTCGCTGGCCCGGTCGGCTTTGCGCTCCATGTTGAGTTCGAGCCGGTAAGCGAGGGCGATGAACAGCGCTTGCGCCAGGCTCATGGTGCCGGCGAGCGAACGGAAGAAATAGGCTTCCGACTCGTGGACCGTGAGCGCAACGGCAGCTGCTCGGGAGATTGGCGACAGCGAACTGTCGGTGATGGCGACGACCGTTGCTTCCCGCTCGACCGCGAGGTCGGTGCAGTAGCGCGTTTCGGTTCCGTAGGGCGCCATGCTGATCGAGATCAGCACATCGCCTTTGGAGAGTCCGGCGATCTGTTCCTTGTACAGGCCGCCGAGCCCGTCGACCATGATGACGCGCTTGCGTGTTTGCGAGAGCGCGTAAGCGAGGTAGCTGGCCACCGGGAACATCCGGCGCACGCCCATGAGGTAAATGTGCTCGGCGTTTTGCAGGATGGTGACTGCCTTCTCGAAGGCGCGATCGTCGAGATCCGCTTTCATCGTGGCTATGCCGGCCTGACAGGTATCCAGGAAGCCTCGCGCCAACTCGGAACTCTGCATCTGCGCCGGATGGTCGCTGATGACAGCCTGCAGACGCTGGTGGTAATTGCCCGCTGTTGTCCCGCTGGCATAGGCGTCGCGAAAGACGGCTTGCAGATCCGAGTAGCCGGAAAATCCGAAGTGCTGGGCAAAGCGCACGACGGCAGATGGCTGCACGCCGCAAGCGTCGGCGACGTCGCGGATGCGCACGACGACCATCTGTTGGCGATGCTCGGTGATGTATTGCGCGATGAGTTTGAGTTGCCTGGAGAGATCGTCGTATTCGCGGGCGACCCGCTGAATCAGATCTTCAACTCGGTTGTCCTGAGCCATGTTCTTGGTTGCACGCCGCTGTAGGTGTCATGCGCAATTGTAGCTCAGCATGACTTCGGGGTCGGCATCGTCTGCGCGGCTAAAAAGCTGACGGCCGCCGAGCCTGCGGCGGCCGTCAGCGAGCAACGATCAACCGAGGCGGACGATGCGATTTTCGCGCCAGGAAGTCGTCGCGGCATCGGCAAGTTCGAGCGCCTTGACGCCGTCGGCGATGCTGACGCGCAGCTTTTCCTGTCCGGCAAGGACGGCGACGAAGTGGTCGAGTTCGTTCCGGTACGCTTTCTCATAGCGTTGCAGGAAGAAATGCTCCGGTTTGTCGATCGAGACAACGTCCGGGCCAGAGGCGACCACCTCGGTCGGGCGGTGGTTGCCGGCTTGCAGCATGCCCTTTGAACCGAGCACTTCGAAGCGCTGGTCGTAGCCGTAGGCGGCGCGGCGCGAGGTGTGGATCTGAGCCAGTTTGCCACTGGTCGTGCGCAGCGTCACCGCCGTCGTGTCGGCATCGTTGGCGGCGGTGGCGATCGTCGGATCGGTGAGGGCGCTGGCGGTCGCGTAGACCGTCTCCGCTTCTTCGCCGAGAATCCAGCGGAAGATATCGAAGTCGTGAATCAGCATGTCCTTGAAGATGCCGCCCGAGCGCTGCAGGTACTCGACGGGCGGTGCGCCGGGGTCGCGGCTGATCACGGACAGGGCTTCGAGTTCGCCGATTTCACCCTTTTCGATGCGCGCCTTGAGCGCGGCGAAGGTCGGGTCGAAGCGACGTTGAAAGCCGATCAGGCAGACCTTGCCAGAGGCATTGACGACCTTTTCACACTCGCGCGCACGGCCGAGGTCGAGATCAACGGGCTTTTCGCAGAAGATGTGCTTGCCAGCGGCGGCAGCGCGCTGGATGAGGTCGGCGTGCGTGTCGGTCGACGAGCCGATGAGCACGGCGTTAATGCTCTTGTCGGCAAAGATCTGGTCGAGCGTGACGACTTTCGTGCTGAGCGCGCCGGCCAGTTTGGCGGCCGGTTCTGGGATGGCGTCGGCGACGCCTGCCAGCGTCACGCCGGGGTTGCGGGCGGCGTTCGTTGCATGAATCTGGCCGATGCGACCAGCGCCGATGACTGCCAAACTGATGGTCATGGTGTCTCTCCGATTGGTTGTAGGTATTTGCGTAAGTCCGGTTCTTGATGCGGCGCGCGTGGTTGCGGAACGCACCGTCGCCTCGCGGATATTCTAGGACGAAACGCTTTAAATAGAAATAAAATTCTACAAAACAAAACAACAGAAAAGTGTTTTCTGTTGTGGCCCGTGCCGACGAGCGGCGTCAGCGCACGATCGAGCGCCAGCGGCTGATGGCCAGTGCGCACAGGATCAGCGCGCTGCCCAGCACCTGCGCCGGACGCATCCGTTCGCCGAGCCAGACCAAGGCCAGGATGGCCGTCCACACCGGCTCCAGCGTCATGATGAATGCGGCGTGACTGAGTGGGGTGCGTCCTTGCGCACTTACTTGCAGGTAGAAGCGCAGGCAGGTGGCGATCAGAATGCTCGTGACGACCCACAGCCAGGTCGTGTTGGAAACGTGATCCGGCCACGACTCGATGGCGGCCGAGACGACGAGCGTTACCAGACCGACAACACTCAGCTGAATCGCCGTCAGCGGTAGCACCGGAATTTTTCCGGCGAAGCGCGAATTCAGGTTGAACTGGACCGAGAAGGCCAGCGCGCTGGCGAGGAAGAAGAGGTCGGCGGTGTGGATGCTCATGCCCGGCTGCAGCGCAAGACAGGCCATGCCGGCTGTTGCGACGAGTGCGGCGACCCACGTTGACCGTGCGATGCGGGCGTGAAAGAGCACGCCGGCCATGATCGGCGCGATGATAACGCCGAGGCTGCTGATGAAGGCGCCGGGACCCATCGCTGTGGTCAGCTGGAGGCCCATGATCCAGCACATCATCGCTACCGAAAGGACAAGACCGGTTTGCAGACACTGGCGCAATGCGGCGGCGTTCTTGCGTACCTCGGTGACGCCCTGTACGCCAAAGGCGCCCAGAATCAGGCCGCCACTGAGGAAGCGAATGCCGATGAAGAGCAAGGGCGGCAAGCCTTGCAGCGAATGGTAGGAGAAGATCCAGCCGAGTGCGGCGATCAGGGTGACCGCCACCAGCACGACATCGGCCTTGAGCGATTGGCGGGTTGTTTCAGCGTGATGCACGCAAGGGATTCCTGTACGGCAAGGGCCGTGCCTTGATTCGGTGCCGGACGATTGTCCGGCAAGGGTAACGGCCGGCATCATAACGCCGATTACGCTTCTTGCGAAAAGCGACAGAATCGCCGATGCCCGCGCGAGCATCGGTGACTTTTTTGCCTACGGCGTGCTTCCCGGTCGCCAGTCCGGCGTGAGTTCGACTACTTTGCCGGTGGTCATCGACACCATCGCCGCTTCAGCCAGGCGTTGCGCTTCGAGCCCGTCCTCCATGCTGGCGAGTGGCGCTGCGCCGGTTTGCAGCATCTCAACGAAGGCGACCATTTCAGCGCGGTAGGCGTCGGCAAAACGCTCGATGAAGTAGTTCATCGGCGGCGCAACAGAGAAACCTTCAGCGCTGCCGATCATCACCGAGTTCTTCAGGCGGTTCTCGACGTAGAGCACTTCCTTGGCGCACAAGGCTTCCAGCCGCTGGTCGTAGCCGAAGGGCGCACGCCGGCAGTTGTTCATCTGGACGAAGCGACCCGATTTCGAGGTCAACGTGATCATCGCCGTGTCGATGTCGCCGGCCTTGCCGATCTCGGGATCGATCAGACAGCCGCCGACGGCATAGACGGTGCGGATTTCCTCGCCGAGAAGGTAGCGCGCCATGTCGAAGTCGTGGATCGCCTGGTCGCGGAACATTCCGCCGGAACGCCTCACGTAGTCGACAGGCGGTGGCGACGGGTCGCGGGTGTGCATGACGAGTTGCTCCAACTGCCCGCTGGCGCCGCTCTGAATCCGCTCGCGCACGAGCCGGAAGTTCGGATCGTAGCGGCGCTGGAAGCCGATCATGCAAGGTGTTCCGGCCTTGGCGACAGCCTCGGCCACTTCCGTGACGAGCTTGAAATTGAGGCTGATCGGTTTCTCGCAGAACATCGCCTTGCCGCCGGCGACGGCTTTCAGGATCAGCTCCGCGTGCGTGTCGGTCGAGCTGGCGATGATGACGCCGTCGATTGATGGGTCGGCGAATACGGTGTCCGTATCGACGATGCGCGCGCCGGTTTTCGCCGCCAGATCGTCGAGATGTGCCGAGGGAACGGGATCAACGATGTATTGAAGCTTGACTGAAGGCAGCGCGGCGGCGTTCAGTGCGTGGACGTAGCCGATGCGGCCGGCGCCGAAGACGGCAAGTTTGATCATTTCTGGAGTCCTTTTTCGAGTTCTTCAATGGCGACCCAGCGCCGCTCCTTCTGCGAAAGGAGCACGGAGTCGACGACCAGCGCCGTATGCACGGCGTCGCGGAACGACGGCCAGAGCGCCTGGTCGGCGGCGATGCCTTCGATCAGGTCCATCATCTCGACCGTGATCATGTCGTTGTAGCCGAAGCCGTGGCCGGCGCCGATGCAGAAATTGCCGTAGTCCGGGTGGTCCGGGCCGATCAGCAGCGTGCGGTAGCCGCGTCGGCCGGCCGGATCGCCGGCGTTGTAGAACTGCAGCTCGGCCAGGTGTTCCTGGTCGAAATAGAGGCTGCCCTTGGTGCCGATCACCTCGTAGGTCAAGCCCATCTTGCGCCCGGTGGCGACGCGGCTGGCTTCGAATGAGCCGAGCACGCCGCTCTTGAACTTGGCGAGGAAGTTGGTCTGGTCGTCGTTCTCGACCGTTTCCAGTTGACCGTTGTCGCCGGGACGCCGGCCATGCACGATCTGGCTTTCGCCAACGACTTCGGCGATCGGGCCGCACAGGTAGTGGGCCAAGTTGATGATGTGCGAGGCGAGGTCGCCGAGCGCGCCGGCCTTGCTGGCGAATTTCTCCTTGAGCCGCCAGCCGCCGCCGGCCGCCGGGTCGATCAGGTAATCCTCGTTGTGCGTGGCGCGGAAATGCACGATCTCGCCGACTTCGCCGGCCTCGATCATCTGCTTGGCGAGCCGCGTCGCGGGATTCTTGATGTAGTTGTAGCCGACCAGCGTCTTGACGCCGGCCTGCTCGGCTGCTTGCGCCATTTCGTGTGCCTCGGCGGCCGAGAGCGCGAGCGGCTTTTCACAGAGCACGTGCTTGCCGGCGGCGATCGCGGCGAGCGCCATCTCCTTGTGCACGAAGGTCGGCGAGCAGATGCCGACGACGTCGACGTCCGGATCGGCAACGAGCGTTTGCCACGAACCGGTCGCGCGCTTGAAGCCGAAGGCGTCTGCCTTCTTTGCCGCACCGTCGGCCGAACTGGTGGCGATCAACTCAAGCACCGGCTTGGCGGACAGCGAATATACCGAGGCCACCGTATTGAGCGCGATTGCGTAGGCCTTGCCCATGTAGCCGGCGCCGATCACGCCGAATTTCAATGTGTTGCTCATGTCTTGCCTCCTCGTTACTTTGCGACCTTTTCCCACGCCCGCGTTTCGAGCGAGCGCTCCATTGCGGCGATGATGCGCTCGTTCTCCAGACCGAAGTCGAAGGCCGGGAAACAGTCCTGCGTCCCCGCGATACCGGCGATCAGGTCATGCACTTCTATAACCTTGACGTCGAAGTAGCCCAGCCCGCCGCCCGCAAAATCGAAGCCGAAGAAGGCGGAGAACTGTGGCACCTGCGAGCCGGCGTAGATCGTCTTGAAGCCGCGATCCGGCTTGGGGTCGGTGAAGCGTGAGATCTTCAGCTCGTTGAAGCGTTCGCCATCCATGATGATCGTGCCTTCAGTGCCGGAGATTTCCCAATAGACGCCGAACACCTTGCCGGCCGAGATGCGCGAAGCTTCGATGGTGCCGCCGGCGCCGGAGGCAAAGCGCACGAGGCACTGAATCTGGTCCTCGTTTTCCACCTCGGCCATCGTCGCATCGGAGCCGGCCTTGGCGCCGTAACCCGAACCGCCCTGCGGCACCGGCCGCTTCGGGAAAAAAGTCTGCGCCTGCGCTGCAACTTCCTCGACGCCACCCATCAGGAACTGCCCGACACCGATCACGTGCGAGCCGAGGTCGCCGAGCGCGCCCGAGCCGGCGTCCTTGCGCGAACAACGCCAGCTCCAGGGTAGCGTCGGGTCGTTGAAGAAGCCCTGGTCGAACCAGGCGCGGAAGCGCGTCGGCGTGCCGATGTCGCCGCGTTCGATCAGCTGCTTGGCGAGCAGCGCCGCCGGCGTCTTGATGTTGTTGAAGGCGACCAGCGTCTTGACACCCTTGCGGCGCGCGGCGGCGGCCATGCGCTCGGCCTCTTCGAGCGTCACCGCCAGCGGCTTTTCACAATAGACGTGCTTGCCGGCCTCGATCGCCGCCAGCGCCATTTCGCAGTGCAGGTGGTTGGGCGAGGTGATGTCGACGACGTCGACCTTCGGGTCATTGATCAGCTTGCGCCAGTCGCCGGTCGAGGTCTCGAAGCCGAAGCGCGCGGCGGCTTTCGCCGCGAGTTCGTCGTTGGCGTCGGCGAGGCAGTAGAGATGCGGTGCCATCGGCAGGTTGGGGTACAGCATGCGGGCGCGGCGAAAGGCGTCGGCGTGGGCCTGGCCCATGAAGCCCGATCCGATCAGGCCGATGTTCAGGGTGGGTTTGCTCATGGTGTTGCTCCTTGCAATGGTGGTCGAGGCGGCTATTTGCCTTGTTCGAGAAGGCCGGCGATGAACCGCCTGGCGCGGGTGACGGTGGCCAGCGGTGGCGCCTTGACCGGGTCCTGCTCGGCCTCGACGACGATCCAGCCGGCGTAGTCCGTTCGTCGCACGAAGTCGGCGATGCCGGCGTAATCGACCGAGCCGTCGCCGGGAACGGTGAACATGCCGTTGAGTACGCCGGCGTTGAAGCTGAGATCACCACTGCGCACGGTGCGCATGACGTCGGCGCGCACGTCCTTGAGGTGGATATGAACGATGCGGTTGCCGTAACGCTTGAGCAGTTCGCGGTAATCGAAACCCGCTGCCGCACAGTGGCCGGTGTCGAGCAGCAAGCCGACGGCCGGCGTTGTGCAGTCGAACAACGTGCAGATTTCGTCGAACGT
>NZ_JAGOIT010000122.1 GCF_017995515.1 Propionivibrio sp. | reverse complement strand
CTGGAAGAAGCTGACGATTCTGGTCGCGCTGATCGTCCTCGGCGCGTCGTACTACCCGGCTTCAAAACTCGGTTCCGAGTTCATGCCGACGTTGAACGAGGGCACGCTGCTCTACATGCCGGCTTCGTTGCCGGGCATGTCGATCACCAAGGCGGCCGAGCTGATGCAGACGCAGAACAAGATCATCAAGAGCTTCCCGGAAGTCGAATCGGTCTATGGCAAGGCCGGCCGCGCCAACACGGCGACCGACCCGGCGCCGATGGAGATGTTCGAGACGGTGATCAACCTGAAGCCGCAATCCGAGTGGCGCGCCGGCATGACCATCGACAAGCTGACCGCCGAACTCGACAAGGCGCTGCAGATCCCCGGCGTCGCCAACGCCTGGACGATGCCGATCAAGGCGCGCATCGACATGCTGTCCACCGGCATCCGCACGCCGATCGGCATCAAGGTGTTCGGCAAGGGTCTCAACGAGATGGAGAAACTGGCCAAGCAGATCGAAGCGGTGGTCAAGGCCGTGCCGGGAACGACCAGCGCTTTCGCCGAGCGCATCACCGGCGGCTTCTACCTGAACATCGAACCGGACCGCGAGCAACTGGCGCGCTACGGCCTGTCGGTCGGCGAGTTGCAGGACGTGATCGGCTCGGCGCTCGGCGGCGAGATGGTGACCACCACCGTCGAAGGTCGCGAACGCTACGGTGTCACCGTGCGCTACCCGCGCGAAATGCGTTCCGACCCTCAACAGATCGCACGCGAGGTACTGGTGCCGGTGATGGACGGTGGGATGGTCCCGCTCGGCCAGCTCGCCAAGGTCGTCGTCGCCAAGGGCACGCAGGGCATCCGCACCGAGAACGGCCTGCTCTCGGCGTACATCTACGTCGACATCCGCGACCGCGACATCGGCGGCTACGTCGCCGGGGCACGCAAGGCGGTGGCCGACCAGGTTAAGTTCCCGCCGGGCTATTACGTCACCTGGAGCGGTCAGTTCGAGAACATGGAGCACGCCATCGAGAAGATGAAGGTGGTCATCCCGGTGACGCTGCTGGTGATCTTCCTCTTGCTCTACCTCAACTTCCGGCGCATGACCGAGACGCTGATCGTCATGCTCTCGGTGCCGTTCGCGCTGGTCGGCGGCGTCTGGCTGATGTGGTGGCTCGGCTACAACCTCTCGGTCGCCGTCGCCGTCGGCTTCATCGCGCTGGCCGGCGTCGCGGCGGAGACCGGCGTGATCATGCTGATCTATCTCGACCACGCCTGGGAAGCCGTCAAGCACAAATGCCAGCAAGCCGGCCGCCAACCGACCGTCGCCGACCTCTACGAAGCCATCATGGAAGGTGCCGTCGAGCGCGTGCGCCCGAAGATGATGACGGTCGTCGCCATCATGGCCGGCCTCTTGCCAATCATGTGGGGGACCGGCACCGGCTCGGAAGTGATGAGCCGCATCGCCGCACCGATGGTCGGCGGCATGATCTCATCGACCATCCTGACGCTGGTGGTGATCCCGGCGATCTACGCATTGGTCAAACAGTGGGGTATCGGGCGCGCAAACGTGGCATAGAAAGAGCTGCGAATGCACGACACACGACTTTTTCCATAAAATGGAGGGTCTTGGCGACGCGTTTGTATACAAACCTGCGCGACTCCACGCCGTCCGCTTTGCTTGCGCTCGGCATGGAATTGGCGTCTTCCCTGTTTTCCATTCGATACCGAGGTACCCAGTTTGGCTCAATACGTCATGTCGATGCTGCGCGTCAGCAAGATCGTCCCGCCCAAGCGGCAGATCATCAAGGACATTTCCCTGTCCTTCTTCCCCGGCGCCAAGATCGGCCTGCTCGGTCTCAACGGCTCCGGCAAGTCTACTGTGTTGCGCATCATGGCCAACGTCGACAAGGAGTACGAGGGTGAAGTCCAGCATCTGGCCGGAATTCGCATCGGCTACCTGCCGCAGGAGCCGCAACTCGATCCGGAAATGACCGTGCGTCAGGAAGTCGAAAGCGGCATGGGCGAAGTCATGGAAGCGCAGGCCAAGCTCGAAGCCGTCTATGCGGCCTACGCGGAAGAAGATGCCGACTTCGACAAGCTCGCCGAAGAACAGGCGCGGCTCGAGGCGATCATCGCCACCGCCGGCTCGGACACAGAGAACCAGATGGAGATCGCCGCCGACGCGCTGCGCCTGCCGCCGTGGGATGCATCGATCAAGCACCTGTCCGGCGGCGAAAAACGCCGCGTCGCGCTGTGCAAGCTCTTGCTCTCCAAGCCCGACATGCTGCTGCTCGACGAACCGACCAACCACCTCGACGCCGAGTCGGTCGAATGGCTGGAGCAGTTCCTCGTGCGCTTCCCCGGCACCGTCGTCGCCGTCACGCACGACCGCTACTTCCTCGACAACGCCGCCGAATGGATCCTCGAACTCGACCGCGGCCACGGCATCCCGTGGAAGGGCAACTATTCCTCGTGGCTGGAGCAGAAGGAAGAACGCCTCGAGCAGGAACAGAAGCAGATCGACGCGCACATGAAGTCGATGAAGCAGGAACTCGAATGGGTCCGGCAGAACCCGAAAGCGCGCCAGGCCAAGAGCAAGGCGCGTCTCGCCCGCTTCGACGAACTCTCCAACGTCGATTACCAGAAGCGCAACGAGACGCAGGAGATCTTCATCCCGGTCGGCGAGCGGCTGGGCAACAAGGTCATCGAGTTCAAGGAAGTGAGCAAGGCCTTCGGCGACCGCCTGCTGATGGACAAGCTCTCCTTCACCGTGCCGCCCGGCGCCATCGTCGGCATCATCGGCCCGAACGGCGCCGGTAAATCGACGCTGTTCCGCATGCTCACCGGCCAGGAAAAGCCGGATTCAGGCGAAGTCGACATCGGCGAGACCGTGAAGCTCGCCTACGTCGACCAGAGCCGCGACTGCCTCGATGGCAACAAGACGGTATTCGACGAAATCTCGGGCGGCGCCGACATCCTCACCGTCGGCAAGTACGAAACGCCGGCGCGCGCCTACATCGGCCGCTTCAACTTCAAGGGCGGCGACCAGCAGAAGTTCGTCGGCCAGCTCTCCGGCGGCGAACGCGGCCGGCTGCACATGGCCAAGACGCTGATTTCCGGCGGCAACGTCCTGCTGCTCGACGAGCCGTCGAACGACCTCGACGTCGAAACGCTGCGCGCGCTGGAAGACGCACTGCTCGAATTCGCCGGCAGCGTGATGGTCATCTCCCACGACCGCTGGTTCCTCGACCGCATCTGTACGCATATCCTCGCCTGCGAAGGCGAGTCGCAATGGACCTTCTTCAACGGTAATTACCAGGAATACGAGGAAGACAAGAAGAAGCGGCTGGGCGAGGAAGGCGCCAAGCCGAAGCGCATCCGCTACAAGCCGATCTCGCGCTGACGTTTTCGCGAATCGCAATGAAAAAGACCCGCAGATCAGATCTGCGGGTCTTTTTTTAACTCCCCGAAACCCGGAAAGCGTCGGGCATCGGCGGATTGTTTGTCTCCCGGCCAGCTTGGCCAGGAGACGATATCAGTATCAGTGCGTCGACTTCAGGCTGGCCGCAAAAGCCGCCTCGGTACTCTCGGGGAAGGCGAACTGCATGAATGCACGATGAATTTCATCTTCTTTCACCATCTCGGCCGGGTCCTGGAAGCGGATACCGAGCGGACGGCCATTGGTGGCCAGTGTCGCAAACGCATAACGCCAGCGCTGCGCCTCGGCCAAGCGCTCGCGCAACTCACGCTCATTCGTAATGGCCACGCCGGCTTTTTTCAGCGACTCGAGAAACTCTTCGAACGACTCGGTACTCAGACTACCCATCTTTTTCAACTCCGTTCAATACGGTGGACGGCCACCCTGTGGCGAATAACGCGGCTTTTTCGATGAGGTTGACGAAAGTAATAGATAAATCTGCTTCAACGCACTCCTTTCAGTCCACGCACGTGCGCAACGAATCACCGGACTCTTTTCAATCAATGACTTACAATGTCGCCCCTTCGTCATCCACGATCAACTTGATGTCCAAAAGAAACACACTCGAACTGCTCGCCCCGGCAAAAAACGCCGATTTCGGCATGGAAGCGATCATTCATGGCGCCGACGCGGTGTATATCGGCGGCCCGGCTTTCGGCGCGCGCGCCAATGCCGGCAATTCCGTCGGCGACATCGAGCGGCTCGCAACCTTCACGCATCGCTACAACGCACGCGTACTGGTCGCGCTGAACACGATCCTCAAGGACGAGGAACTGGAAGAAGCGCGCCGCCTCGTCCGGCAAGTTTACGAAGCCGGCGCCGACGCGCTGATCGTGCAGGACATGGGCCTGCTTGAACTCGATCTGCCGCCGATCGAACTGCACGCCAGCACGCAGACCGACATCCGCACGGTCGAGAAGGCGCGTTTTCTCGAAGCCGTCGGTTTCTCGCAGATGGTGCTGGCACGCGAGCTGTCGCTGGAACAGATCCGCAAGATCGCCGAAAACACCACGGCCGCGCTTGAGTTCTTCATCCACGGCTCGCTGTGCGTCAGCTACAGCGGCCTGTGCAACATCAGCCACGCGCAGACCGGGCGCAGCGCCAACCGCGGCGACTGCTCGCAGGCCTGCCGCCTGCCCTACTCGCTCGCCGACAAGGACGGTCAGGTCGTCGCCGAGAACAAGCACCTGCTGTCCTTGAAGGACAACGACCAGAGCGCCAACCTGCGCGCGCTGATCGCGGCCGGCATCAGCTCGTTCAAGATCGAGGGCCGGCTGAAGGACCTGTCCTACGTGAAGAACATCACGGCGTACTACCGGCAGCAACTCGACGCGATCCTGGGCGACTTGCCGGCGTACAAGCGCAGTTCTTCGGGGCGCAGCACCTTCCTGTTCACGCCGCAGCCGGAAAAGACCTTCAATCGCGGCTCGACCGACTATTTCGTCAACGAGCGCCACGTCGACGTCGGCGCCTTCGACTCGCCCAAGTTCGTCGGCGAGAAGCTCGGCGAGATCGTCAAGCTCGGACGCACGCATTTCGACGTACGCACAGACCAGACACTGCACAACGGCGACGGGATCACCTATTACAACGCGAAGCAGGAACTCGTCGGCACGCGCATCAACCTCGCCGAAGCGCTCGGCGACGCGTATCGCCTCTCGCCGGCGCTGACTGACGGCCGGCTGCCCGCCGACCTGCAAATCGGCACGCCCATCTACCGTAATCGCGACCAGGACTTTGAGCGACTGCTCGAAAAGAAGTCGGCCGAGCGGCGCATTCCCATCCGCATCCGCTTTGAGGAGACGGCCAACGGGTTCGCGCTGCAGCTGACCGACGACCGTGGAACGAGTGCCACGGCGACGCTCGACTGCGCAAAAGAAGTCGCCCAGAACGCCGAACGCGCCGAACTCACGCTGCGCGAAAACGTGTCCAAGCTCGGCAACACGATCTACGTCGCCGACGCGATCAAGCTGGCGGTAACGAATCCGTGGTTCATCCCTGCATCGGCGCTCAACGCGTTACGCCGCGACGCGGTCGAAGCGCTCGAGCGGACGCGCAGCGCGGCCTATCAACGCCCTACACGACGCACGGCAACTGAACCGCCGGCCATCTACCCGGAAGACGCGCTCAGCTATCTCGGCAACGTCTACAACGAAAAAGCCCGTGCCTTCTACGAGAAACACGGCGTCAAGGTCATCGAGCCGGCCTTCGAGTGCCATCAGGAAAAGGGCGACGTCTCGCTGATGATCACCAAGCACTGCCTGCGCTACAGCTTCAACCTGTGCCCCAAGCAGGTGAAAGGCATCCGGCCCGACCCGATGATCCTGATGAACGGCAGCGAGAAGCTCACGTTGCGTTTCGACTGCAGGCCGTGCGAGATGCACGTCATCGGCAAGCTGAAGAAGCAGCGGACGATCCAGTTGTCGGTTCGTTAGCGGTGATCAGTAGTGCGGCGGGATCTCGTCGCGCAGGTTGCGCGGCTCGGCCGGACCGGTCGCCGATTGCATCTGTTTGTAGAGCAGCTGCAACTGGGCTTGCAGGAGGTCGAGCTGTTCCTGCTGGCGAAATACGGTGCGGTTGAGTTCGTCGACCAGATCCTCGGTCAGGCTCAGCTTGATTTCGAGTTCGGTCAGTCGGTCGTTCGTCGGTTCGGTCATGGGCATTTCAGTCGCGTATTTCGGTGCTGGAGCAAAGGGTTGAACGGGGTAGAATACCGCCACGTTTTCCGGGCAACCATCCCGCAGCCATCAATAAGAGGATCACTCAATGTCGCTCGTTCCCTGTCGTGCATGCGGTCATCAGGTGGATACTTCGGCGCTGGCCTGCCCCGGATGCGGCGCCACCGACCCGGGCAAGAAAATCAGTCGGCAGACGCGCAACGCGATCGGTTTTTCCCTGCAACTCATCTTCTGGCTGGCGGTGCTGGGTTACGGCGGCTGGTACACCTGGACGACGCTGGTCCCGATGGCCCGGTCGTACATTGTCAAGCCGCAGGCCGAAGCACCCCAGGCGCAACACCCGCAGCAATAAACCTTCATTGCTCAGTCGACGGCCTCGGGTCTCGGCTGTTCGACACCGGCGGCGATCATCGCCGCGCGCGTCTCCGGCGTTTCCAGGCTGATCCGCCCGAGCTTTCCATCCCGATAATCCTGCAGCAGCACGGCCGACGCTTTCTCGAAGTCTGGCTCACCGCCGCGCATGACGAGCGCCCGCCGCTTGGCGACGCCTTCGACAACGGCCACCGCATCAATCCCTTCCACCGAAAAACCATAGCGCGCCGCGAGCAGCGCCGGGTAGCGTTTAAGCAGCAGTCCGGCGAGGAACACCGCGACTTCTTCGTCGATCACCGCGTTGCGGCCGATCGCGTGACTCGCCGCCAGCATCAGGCCATCGCTCTCGTGTTCGATCTTCGGCCACATCAGCCCCGGCGTATCGACGATCGCATGGCGGACGCTGATCTGGTGGATCTGCTGCGACTTGGTCACCGCCGGCTCGTCACCGACCTTGGCGATCTTGCGCTTGACGAGCGCGTTCATCAGCGTCGACTTGCCGACGTTGGGGATGCCCATGATCATCATGCGCAACTGCTTGACATTGTCGTTACGATGCGGCGCAAGGCTCTGGCACAGGCTGGGCAGGCGCGAGACCTCGCCGGCATTCTTGCTCGAGATTGCCACCGCCTTCACGCCGCTCTGCTTGTTGTAGTACGCGAGCCAGGCCTTGGTAACCACCGGATCGGCCAGATCGGACTTGTTCAATACCTTGAGGCACGGGCGCTGCCGGTGCAGGCGCAGCTCGCGCACCATCGGGTTGGTACTTGCCTCGGGCAAGCGCGCGTCGACCACCTCGATGACGACGTCGATCGACGCCATCGTCTCGGCCGCCTTCTTGCGCGCCGACGTCATGTGGCCGGGAAACCATTGAATTGCCATGAGAAAACCGCGTTGATGAAAAGGCGGCCATTATCCCATTTGTTCGCCGGCGCGCGGTCATTGCCACTAAAATGACGTCCTTTCACCCACCAAGAAGAATCCGCCGTGCCGACCATCCCGGAAATCAAGCCCGAGCAATCGATCGAACTGCTGAAGGAGCTGCACATCCTGACGCGCGACGGCAAGCTCAACCAGGACAGTCGCCGCAAGCTGAAGCAGGTCTATCATCTCTACCACTTCATCGAGCCGCTGTTGGGCGAATTGCTGGCCGAGGGCGACGACATCTCGCTCGCCGATCACGGCGCCGGCAAGTCCTACCTCGGCTTCATCCTCTACGACCTGTTCTTCAAGGGCAAGGCGGGCGGGCGAATCTTCGGCATCGAGACGCGGCCGGAACTCGTCGAGAAGTCGCGCGAACTGGCGCACCGGCTCGGATTCGCCCGCATGGAGTTCCTCAATCTGACGGTCGAGGAATCGATCACCTCACCCGCACTGCCCGAACAGGTGGACATCGTTACCGCGCTGCACGCCTGCGATACGGCGACCGACGACGCGATCCGTTTCGCGCTGTACAAGCAGGCGAAGTTCATCGTGCTCGTGCCCTGCTGCCAGGCCGAGATCGCCGCCGTGCTGCGCAAGAACAAGAACGCGTCGTTCTCGAAGACGCCGCTTTCAGAGCTCTGGCGCCACCCGATCCACACGCGCGAGTTCGGCAGCCAGCTGACCAACGCCCTGCGCTGCCTGATGCTCGAAGCGCACGGTTACCAGGTGACCGTTACTGAACTCGTCGGATGGGAGCATTCGATGAAGAACGAACTGATCATCGCCCGCCACGTCGGCCAGAAGCGCACGAACGCGACGGAACGGCTGGAAGCCATCCTGCACGAACTCAACCTCGAGGAATTGCGCGGGCGCTTCCTGCTGCCATCGATTGAAACCGAACCCAACGCAAAGGACTGATCGTGGAAACGTGGATGACCCGCATCGTCGGACTGTTGTGCGCATCGGGTAGCTGCGGACTGTTCTGGACCTTCGGCGTATTCGTCGTGGTGCCGTGGCACGCAGGCCGCATGCTGGCGCTCGACCCGAGTGAAATCCAGGTGGTCGGCGTATCACTGATCCTCGGCAGCGCCACGCTGTGGGGCGCGTCGCGCATCTTCGCCGCCGTCGATCAACAGGTAAATCCCCGGACTTACGCGGCAACCCGGCTGTTACTGGTCATCGCCGCCATCGCGTCGGCGGCGGGTGGCATCTCGTGGACATTGTCGAGGATTGCCTGAGCGTCGAAGACACTATCGAGCAGGGAGCGAGCCCCGTCGCCCTCTCACACCACCGTACGTGCGGTTCCGCATACGGCGGTTCATGAAAGGCACTGGAGTCGTCGCGTCGTATCGAGCAGCGACACCAGCCCCGAACGATCAACCTGAAAAACTCAGTTCTTCACCGCAAAGGCGCAGAGATCGCAAAGGTTCGCAAAGAAAATCAAAGCGCTACGCGAACAGCACCTATCTTTCATCTTGACCCACAGGGTGAATGGTCAAGTACGATCAAGCGGTTGTTTCCTTTGCGATCTTTGCGCCTTCTCGCCTTTGCGGTGAGGTTTTCAGGATCAAAGAAGATTTCGGGAAGGCCGCGTCCATCTGGCTGGCGCCACTGTTCCACCACGGCCCGCGCTGGTTGAACGCTGAGCAAAATGCCCGCGCCTCCCTCAGCCCCGCTTTCATCAGGTTTCTGGCGCGAGTATAT
>NZ_JAGOIT010000192.1 GCF_017995515.1 Propionivibrio sp. | reverse complement strand
GAGGTTTTTTAAGGATGAATGACATGAACACGTTCGTACTCGTTTCGACCATCGCGGCGGTCGCGGCCATCGCGATCGGGGTCATCTTCCCCGCCATCGCCATGGGCAAGGCCATCGCCACGGCGCTGGACGCACTGTCGCGCCAGCCTGAGGCGGAAAAGTCGATCAGTCGCACCCTCTTCATCGGCCTGGCGATGATCGAGTCGCTGGCGATTTACGTGCTGGTGATCGTGCTGATCGTTCTCTTCCGCAATCCGCTCCTTGAATACCTCCTCAAATAGGGCCGGTCATGCAGATCGATTGGACGACGCTCGTTCTCGAGATCATCAACTTCCTGGTCCTGGTCTGGATACTCAAGCGCTTTCTCTACCGGCCGGTGATGGAGGCGATCGCCGCACGCCAGCAGCGCGTCGAGGGCAAGCTCGCGGAAGCCCGGGCGATCGAGGACGGCGCCAGGGAACTGCAGCAGCAGTACCAGCGGCGGCTGGCCGACTGGGACATGGAAAAGGCGAAAGTGCGGGCCGCGCTGGACACCGAGCTGCTGCAGGAACGAAACCGGCAGATGCAGGCGTTGGATAAGGCACTGCTGGAAGAGCGCGAGCGGATCGCCGCGGTCACCGCGCACAAGCAGCAGGAGGCGCAACGCGAGCTGGAGGTCGAGGCGCTGACACACGCCCAGCGTTTTGCCGCCGCCCTCATGGCGCGCCTGGCCGACCCGGCGGTCGAGGCGCGGTTTGTCGACCTGCTGTTCGAGGATTGGACGAAGCTGCCGGAAACGCAACTCCAGAGCCTGCGCCGCGCCGTGCTCGTCGACAAGGCGAAGGCCACGGTCACCACGGCCTTCCCGTTATCGGCGGAGCAACGCCAGCGGATCGAGGCCGCGCTGGCAAGCTCACTGGAAGCCGGGCTGGCCGTGGCCTTCGACGAAGACCCGAACCTGCTCGCCGGCGTGCGGCTGTCGCTCGGGCCGTGGCAGCTGAACATGAACTTCGCCGACGAGCTGGCCAGTTTCAAGGCGGCCGCCAACCATGTCCTCTGACCGGCAAGCACTGTCGCCGCTGGCACGACAGGCGAACTGGCTGGACGGCTACGCGTTCCGCCTGCGCCTCACCGAGCAGGGCCGCGTCGTCTCGGTCGGCGACGGCGTCGTCTGGATCGAGGGCTTGCCCTCGGCGGCGATGGATGAAGTACTCGAGTTTGAAGACGGCAGCCGTGGCCTCGTCTTTCACCTCGGGAGTGAGCGCATCGGCGCCATCCTGCTCAGCCGGGGCAGCGGCCTGAATGCCGGCGCGGCGACCTTCCTGACCGGCAAGACGCTCGACATCGGCGTCGGCGATGCGTTTCTCGGGCGCGTCATCGATCCGCTGGGAACGCCGCTGGACGGCGGTCAGCCGATCCCGGCGATCGCGCGCCGTGCGCTGGAAACGGGCTCGCCGCCGATCATCGCCCGCGACTTCGTGAACCGGCCCTTGATGTCCGGCTGGAAGATGGTCGATACGATGGTGCCCATCGGCAAGGGCCAGCGCCAGTTGGTCATCGGCGACGCCGGCACCGGGAAGAGCGCACTCGCGCTGGATACCGTGCTCGCGCAAAAGGGGCGCGACGTGGTCTGCGTCTACGTGCTGATCAGCCAGAAGCGGTCGGCGATCGTGTCGACGATCGAGACGCTGCGCCAGTCGGCGGCGCTCGACTTCACTTGCGTCGTCGTCGCCGAGGCGACCGCGATGCCCGGTCTCAAGTACATCGCCCCGTTTGCCGGCTGCGCGCTGGCCGAGGGCTGGATGTGGGCCGGCCGCGACGTGCTCGTCGTCTACGACGACCTGACCACGCACGCGCGCACCTACCGCGAACTATCGCTGCTCCTGCACCGACCGCCAGGGCGGGAAGCGTATCCGGGCGACATTTTCTACCTGCATTCGCGCCTGCTCGAACGTTCGACCTGCCTCGGCGCGGCGCAAGGCGGCGGCAGCATGACCGCGCTGCCGCTGGTCGAGACCGAGCAAGGCGAGATCGCCGCTTACATCCCGACCAACCTGATCTCGATCACCGACGGGCAGATTTACCTCGATTCGCGCCTGTTCGCGGCAGGGTTACTGCCGGCGATCGACGTCACGCGCTCGGTCTCACGCATCGGCGGCAAGGCGCAGCACGCCGCGATAAAGACCGAGGCCGGCCGGATGAAGCTCGACTTCCTGCAGTTTCAGGAGCTTGAAATCTTCACCCGCTTCGGCTCCCGGCTTGAGGCCAGCGTCGAGGCCAAGATCCGGCGCGGCCGCACGCTGCGCGAGTTGCTCAAGCAGGAGCGTCTGTCTCCGCTCACCTCCGGGCAACAACTGGCCTGGCTGATCGCCTACAACGAGGGGCTGTTCGACGGCATCGAGCTTCCACGGATCGCGGCGCGGCTCGCGCGCCTGCTGGCCGAGGCGGGGAAACTTCCGCTGTCGCTCGATGACAGCCGCGAAACCTGGCTGCCGGCGATACGCTCCATTTTCGAAAGCATGGATCGTGAGCAGCCGGCGTGAATTGCTCCGCCGCCTCGGGTTCCTGAACGACATCTCGGGA
>NZ_JAGOIT010000045.1 GCF_017995515.1 Propionivibrio sp. | reverse complement strand
CCACGAAGCGTGACCGGCCTGCTTTCCGTGCAGCGCTGGCTGAACCGCTCCTATTGGTAAGTCATGATGAATCACATGGACCGTTCAGAATCCGTCATCCCGGGCTTGACCCGGGATCCAGTGGTGCACCTCTGGATCCCGGCCTGCGCCGGAATGACGTTGCTCCCCATGTATTTTGTTGTGGCTGACTCTGGGTGGTGCGCGTAGGCGCGGTCGGCGGCTTATGCCTTTTTGCGCGGCTGGCGTTTGGGTTTGGGGGTTTCTGCGCCGTTCTCGGTTTCGGCCGATGGCTCGACCTGCGGCGCCGTGCCGGTCAGTTCCTGATAGCGCGCAAACAGGAAAGCGACGCGCGGCGCATCGTCCTTCGTGTCCTTGTAGCCGTAGGCGGCATCGACGGCCTTGTCCAAAACCGGGTGGGCCTTGAACAGCTTTGGTGGCATCCTCGCGTTGCGCATCGCTCATCATCTTGGCGCCAATGAATGGCGGATTCCCTACGATGTAACCGCACTGCTCGGCAGGCAAGACCTCTGACCAATCCGTTTGCAGCGCATTGCCACAACGGATATGCGGCGTTGCGGCAATCGGCACGGTGGGGCGGCTGACGCCAAAACGCTGCTCGGCCGCGTGGTTCATCTGCTCGTCGGTGATGTACAGCGCGACGCGGGCAATGTGCGCGGCGGCTTCGTCGATTTCGATCCCGTAGAACTGCCCGACATTGACGCGGATGCGGGTGGAAATTTCGAGCAGTTCCGGGCCGTTCTCGCCCCAGATGGCGGCGATGACTTCGTGCTCCAGTTCGCGCAGTTCCCGGTAGGCCACCACGAGGAAATTGCCACACCCGCAGGCCGGATCGAAAATCCTGATCGTGGGCAGCTTGTCGTAGAGGGCGGTCAGGCTTTTCTGGCGATCGCGCTTGTTCCTGGCGGCTTCGAACTCGGCGCGCAGGCCATCCATGAACAGCGGGTTGATGGCGCGCAGGATGTTCCGCTCGCTGGTGAAGTGCGCGCCCAGCTCGCGCCGGCTGGCTTTGCGTTTGCTGTTGGTGTTGGCATCGGAATCTTCAAGCACGCTCTGGAACATTGCGCCGAAAATGGCCGGGGAAATCTGGCTCCAGTCGATGTCGTCGCTACAGGCGAGCAGCGCTTCCCGCATCGGGCCATCGAAGACGGGCAGGCGGGTATTGGATTTGTCTGAAGACCATTCTATCGATAGTGCTCGACAAAGCTTGAACCTGAAAACCTCACCGCAAAGGCGCGAAGGCGCAAAGATCGCAAAGGAAACAACAGGTGGGTCGTATTGACCATTCGCCCTGCGGGTCAAGATGGAAGACAGGTGCTGTTCGCGTAGCGCTTTGATTTTCTTCGCGAACCTTCGCGATCTTTGCGCCTTTGCGGTGAAGAACCGAGTCTTTTAGGTTGAATTCGCTTCGCCGGCGCCGGTTCATGCGAGAAATACACAGTGTGAAATCTCCGTGTCTCTGTGGCGGATCTGCGATTCAAGCAATTTCCCGACACGTTGCTTCAGCGCTCCAGAAAGGTGGGCAGGTGTGGCGAATCCTCGCTCCGGCAGACTGAATCGCGTTCAGGTATTCCGCTCTGTAGTGTCAGTGGAATCACACCGGCCCAGACCGGGATCGCCATGTCGTCGTCGGCGTCGATCACGCCACCGCTGCGCATCTTGGCCGCGGCCTCGTGCAGCGGGATGCGCAAGAGCTTCGTTCCCGAGATTTCGGCTGCGGAGGGTTCCCGCACCCGCGCCGAGCGACCTGGGCTGACGAAGTCGACGAAGGCGTTGAACGCGGCGAGTTTGCATTCCGGATCAACGACTTCCTCGAAGCGTCCGTAGATGACGACCGAGCGGTAGTTCATCGAGTGGTGGAAGGCCGAGCGCGCCAGCACCAGGCCGTCGAGGTGCGCGATGCACACCGAGCACTCGCCGGCGAGCAGCGCGGCCGCCATGCGCGAGTTGTTGGCGCCGTGGATGTAGAGGTGGTCGCCGACGCGCCAGCAGCTGGTCGGCAGGCAATGCACGCAGCCGCCGTGATTGAAGGCGATGTTGCAGATCAGCGCTTGGTCGACGATGGCGTCGATCGTCGCACGGCCGTAGTCGGCGCGGTCGGACTTGCGGCGGAGTTCGGTGCGTGGGCTGGGCGGCGGGGTCGGCATGGAAGTCTCCTGTAAGTGAAGCGCCAGCATAGTTGAGCTGTGGCACTATTCATGGGGCCAGAGATTTTATGTTCCATGGAACCAGTAGGAGCGCACCCCAAGGGTACTTCCCGCGGGGCGCAGCTTGCTGCGCGATAACGGCGTTTCTTCGCAGAGCCGCGGCAATCGCCCGATGAATCGGACTCCCAAATAAAGACACACGGAGATGGCTTGATGCCCTTGCAACTGGTTCTGCAATCACTTGACGCTACCGATAGCGCCGCCGATCACCGGCAGGTCCGCCTTTATCGCCTGCTCAAGTCGGCCATTCTGGACGGGCGCCTGCCGCCGGGGACGCGCTTGCCCGGCACTCGCCAACTGGCGGCGGATCAGCGCATGGCGCGAAACTGCGTGCTCTTCGCCTACCAGCAGCTGCTGGCCGAGGGATTTTTCGAAGCCGATCGCGGCGGAACGCGCGTCGCCGCGCTACCGCTGACGCGTGAGCCGCGGGCACCGACTCCCGTGCGACCGACGGCGACGCTGTCGCGGCGCGCCCGACACCTGCCACCGGCGGTGCGCGGCGAGTCCTTCCTGCCCTTCGCCCCCGGCGTGCCCGACCTCAACGCCTTCCCTTGGCAGGCGTGGTCGCGCGTGCTGCAGCGCACGTGGAGCGAAGTCAGTGCGCGCCAGGTCGCCTATGCCGAACCGGGCGGCGCGCCCGAGCTGCGCCGCGCGGTGGCGACTTTCCTCTCGGCACGGCGCGGCGTCGCCTGCACGGCCGATCAGGTGTTCATCTTCCCCGGCGGCCAGGCAGCGCTCGACGCCTGCGCCCGCCTGCTTGCCGACAACGGCGATACCGTCTGGCTCGAAGACCCGTGCTACACCGCCGGGCGCAACGCCATGCTGGCGGCCGGGCTGCAGGCGGTTGCGGTGCGTGTTGACGAGGACGGCCTGGTGCCGGACGACGCGCTCTGGCGTGCGGCGCCGCCACGCCTCGTCTACGTCACGCCTTCGCACCAGTACCCGCTGGGCAGCGTGCTCAGCCTCGAACGGCGGCTGCACTTGCTCAATCTCGTCGAAGCCGGCGGCGGCTGGCTGATCGAGGACGACTACGACAGCGACTTCAACCACGCGCGGCCTGGATCTCGCCCGCTGCCCGCCATCCAGGGCCTGCGCCCGGACGCGCCGGTCGTCTACGTCGGTACCTTCAGCAAGCTGCTCTATCCCGGCCTGCGCATCGCCTATCTGGTCGTCCCTCGCTGGGCCGTTGCGGACATCGGCGAAGCCATCCACAACCTCTACCGGGGTGGGCAGGCCGTCGAACAGCGAGCGCTGGCGCGCTTCCTCGACAGCGGCCAACTCACGCGCCACGCCCGCCGCATGGCGCCGATCTATCGCGAACGGCAGGCCGTGTTGCGCGCCGAACTGCGCGCACATTTCGGCCAAGGCTGCGCAATCCTCGGTGGCTACGCCGGCCTGCACCTCGTGCTGCGCCTGCCGGACGGCGTGCCCGATACCCGTCTTGTCGAAGCGGCGCTGGCGCAAGGCGTCGTCGTCCGCGCGTTGAGCGACTACTACGCCAGCCAAGACACAGGGACGGCGGGCAACGGACTCGTGCTCGGCTACGGCATGGCCGAGTCGGCGCAGATCGCAGGGTTGGTCAGGCGGCTGGCTGCGGGTATCGCAAACACCTGAATTCGTCTGTCCGTCGGTTCCAGAGACCGGCGAGTCATCCTGAAAAACCCGGTTCTTTACCGCAAAGATCGCGAAGGTTCGCAAAGAAAATCAAAGCGCTACGCGAACAGCACCTATCTTCCATCGCCACCCACAGGGTGAATGGCCAATACGACCCACCTGTTGTTTCCTTCGCGATCTTTGCGGTGATGAACCGAGTTTTTCAGGTTGATTCCAGCTTGGGAATATCCGGGACCAAGAGCGAAATGGGCCTCCAGACACGCTGAGAGGACAACAGCGGTGGCTGGAAGGCTTCGGGCAAGCGCTTGCGGCCGCTCAACTTTGGCTGGCAATCCTTCGTTGGCCTGAACCGAGCGAATCGGCGCGGGCCGGACGGGTAAGGGGCGGCTTATCTTCTCTGACACACGCTGTTGCAAAACTACGCTTGATCTCGCGCGTGCAAGGTCGCATCCTTGCGGGTCTGATTTCACGTCTTCGTTTCAAACGTCCCCGATAGAAGGAAAAAAGGAATGCAATTGTGCCGTATGCGTTGGCCCGCACGGTCGATGCTAGGCTTGTGCCTCATCGCGCTGCTCGCCGGATGCGCGGCCGTCGGCCCGGATTATGTGCCGCCAAAATTGTCGGACGCGGGGATTCCCGGGCAGTGGACGTCGAACGCCGACGTCGCCGGTCGCGACAAGGGCGCGAACGCGTCGCCTGCTTCTCCCTGGTGGAACGAACTCGACGATCCCTTGCTTGACCGGATGGTGAGCGAGGGTTTCCGCACGTCTCCGACGCTGGAGGCGGCGGTGGCGCGGGTCAGACAGGCGCGCGCCGCTTTTGCGGAAACGCGTGCCGCCGGGATGCCTTCGGTCGATGGCAAGGCGACGAGCGAACACGCGGCGAGCGATTCGAGCGGCAAGCCGTCGACCGACTCCTGGCTATCGACCAACGCCTCTTGGGAAATCGACCTCTTCGGCGCCGTGCGCCGTGGCAACGAAGGCGCGGCCGCGCGTGCCGCCGCGCAGCAGGCGACGCTCGCCGACGTGCGCGTGAGCCTCGCCGCCGACATCACCGACGCCTACCTGAGTTTCCGTGCGTGCCAGTCGAACGTCGCGCTCAGCGAGCAGGACGTGGTCTCGCGTGAAGCGACCGAGAAGCTGACCGCCGCCAGCGTCACCGAGGGTTTCACGGCGCCTTACCAGGCCATCCGCAGCAAGGCGTCGGTGGCCGAGGCCAAGACGCAGCTGGCGTCGACGCGCGCCTATTGCGCGCGCCAGGAGAACCTGCTGACGCGCCTCGCCGGCATTCCGCGTACGGAGCTGACGATGCAGCTGGCCGGCAAACCGACGGGCCTCGACCGCCTGCCGGTGCCGCGGCACTTCGGCGTCGCCATCCCGGCGCAGTCGCTCACGCAGCGTCCGGACATCCGCGCCGCCGAGCGCAAGGTCGCCGCCGCGTCGGCCGATATCGGGCTGGCCGAGGCTGATCGTTATCCTCGCCTCACGTTGAACGGCTCCCTCGGCTACGAGGTTGAGGGGACGGGCAGCGGCGCGCTGTCCTTCGGCACGTGGTCGTTCGGCCCGTCGCTCAGCTTGCCGATCTTCGACGGCGGGCGGCGCAAGGCGGCCGTGGACGTCGCCAAGGCGCGCTACGACGAGGCACTTGCCGAATTCAAGGCCAAGGCGAGAAGCGCGATTCAGGAAGTCGAGGACGCGCTCACGCGTTACGCCGCCGCGCACGAGCGGGCGGAAAACGCCCGCGTCTCGGCCAACCAGTACCAGCAGTTCTTCAAGACGGTCGAAATCCGCTACAGTGAAGGCGCGAGCAACCTCCTTGAACTCGAGGACGCCCGCCGCTCGATGCTCGATGCGCAGCAGACGCTGCTCAACGTGATGCAGGAACGCCTGCAGGCCTGGGTCGCGCTCAACCGCGCGACCGGCGGCGCGGCGCTGTACGAGCCCGAGGCGATCGCGACCGGAAGTCCGCGGACGGCGCCCGCCGAGTAGCCCTCCCATTTCGCAGCAAAGGTCATCCATGCCGTACCTATCCAGAATGCCTCATCGAACGAAACGCGCTTTCCGCATCCGCTCCTTCGTCCTGCATGCCGTGCTGGCGCTCGGCGCGGCGAACTTCTCGTACGCCGAGGCCTCGGCGCCCGACGCTGCGGCCGTCAAGGAGGCGCCGGTTGCCGAACAGATCGCGACGACGCTTCCGGCCCCGCCCGTCGCCCCGGCAACGCCGGTGACGCTGGTCAAGGCGAAGACGGCGCTCTGGCCTGACCAGATCGAGGCCAGCGGCAGCATCATGCCGTGGCAGGAGACGCTCATCGGCAGCGAGGTCGGCGGTCTGCGTCTGGCGGACGTCCTGATCAGCGTCGGCGATACGGTGACCAAGGGCCAGGTACTCGCGCGACTCGATACGGCGACCGTCGAGACCGACCTCGACGCCGCCAACGCGCAGCTCATGGAAGCCGAGGGGACGCTCGCGCAGGCTGTCGCCACGCTCGACCGGGCCAATCGGCTGGCGCCGTCGGGCGGCCTCAGCCGGCAGGAGCTGACGCTCTACGAGACGCAGAAGAATACCGCCGAAGCCCGCGTCAATGCGGCGCGCGCGCAGGTCAAGCGGCAGAAGCTGCGCCTGAAGTTCGCGACCATCGTCGCGCCGGACGACGGCGTGATTTCGGCGATCTCGGTGTCGGAAGGCGCGATCGTCCAGGCTGGCAACGAATTGTTCCGCCTGATCCGCCAGGGTCGGCTGGAGTGGCGCGCCGAGGTCAAGGGCGAAACGCTGCTCAAGCTGGCGATCGGCCAGGAAGTGATCGTCAACAGTCCGCTCGGCTCGGAAGTCAAAGGGCGCGTGCGCCGCCTGTCGCCGACCATCGACGTGACAACCGGCAACGGCCTCGTCTATGTCGACCTGCCGACCGGGACGAACCTGAAGGCCGGTCTCAATGTCTCAGGCAGTATCGGCATGAGCAAGCGCAAGGCGCTTTACGTCCCGTCAAGCGCGGTCGTCCGCGGCGACAAGGACGCGAAGGTCTTCAAGATCGGCGCCGATAGCAAGCTTGTCGCTGTCGATGTGCGTACCGGGCGCAGCAAGGGCGACGCGATCGAGATCGTCAGCGGCCTCGACGAGCGCAGCGAAGTCATCGCGGCCGATGTCGACCGTCTGGAAGTCGGTCAGCTCGTCGATTCCTCCGTCCATGAACACGAATCCGAGTCGCCGGGAGGTGGCGCGGAAGGTAACTGATTCGCATCGAGTACCCGGTTTTCTGTCCCGCTTTTCTGAAAGGTGCTTTCCGTCATGAATGCAATTCTCCGAACGCTGTCAGCCCTCGTCGTTTGCGTGCCGCTGCTCGCTTCCTGCGGCAAGCTCGAAGCCCCCAAGGCCAAGCCATCCGCCGCGGAATCCGCTGCCCAGGATGCGGCCGCGGCGGTCAGGGATGCCGCGAAAGCGAGCAAGGAGGCGGCTGTCAAGACGGGCGAGGCGATCCGCGAAGTCGGCAAGGAGGCGGTCGACAAGGCCGGGACGAGCGCGAGCGAAGCGGTCGACAAGACGAAGGAGGCCGCAGTCAAGACCGGGGAGGCGCTCAAGGAAGCCGGCAAGGAGGCCGCGACGAAGGCCGGCGAGGCCGCGAGCAAGGCCATCGACAAAACCAGGCAGGTTGCCGGCAAGACGGTGGACAAGGCCAAGGAGGTCGCGGCCGACGCCGTGCCGGACAAGTAGTCCGGTCGGCGCGTCAATAAGACGACGCGACGCCAGCCCCGCCGGATTCTGCCCGGTAAGAGCGCAACAATTCGGTCGTGGCGCCCGCCAGCAGCAGCGCATCGACGCCGACCGCGACGAATCGTGCGCCGGCGTCGATATACCGCGCGTTCAGGGCCTTGTCGCTGCACAGCACGCCGCCGGCCTTGCCGGCCGCGCGTACCTTGCGCAGGCCGACTTCGATGGCGGCGACGATTTCCGGGTGTGTCGACTGGCCGAGATAGCCGTACGACGCGGCCAGGTCCGCTGAGCCGAAGAAAACCCCGTCAACCCCTTCAACGGCCAGAATCGCCTCCAGATTCTCGTACCCGCATTTCGTCTCGACCTGCACGAGCAGGCACATCTCGCGGTCGGCCTGCGCCGCGTAGTCGTCGATCCGGCCCCAGCGCGAGGCGCGGGCCAGCGCGCTGCCGACGCCGCGGATGCCGGCCGGCGGATAGCGCATGGCCTTGACCAGTCCTTCGGCCTGTTCGGCGGTGTCGACCATCGGGATGAGCAGCGTCTGCACGCCGGTTTCCAGCAGCTGTTTGATCAGCACGTGATCGCCCTGGGGCGGGCGCACGACCGCTTGGGAGGCGTAGGGCGCGATGGCCTGCAACTGTGCGAGGATGCTGCGCAGGTCGTTCGGGCCGTGTTCGGAGTCGATCAGCAGCCAGTCGAAATCGGCGCCGGCGCAGATCTCGGCGCTGAAGGTTTCGCCCAGGCCTAGCCAGAGGCCGTAGAGCGTTTGGTTGGCTTGCAGGCCTTGCTTGAAGTGGTTGGTGGGGATTTTCATTGGGGGCCTTTCATTGAGGAGACGCTGGGTTCCGCGCCTGACGCGCGGGCGTACTTTCTTTTGGGTCGCCAAAAGAAAGTAGCCAAAGAAAAGGCGACCCCCGCGTTACGCGGCCGGCTTCGCCGGCTGCCCTGCGCTACTCGGCAAGCCGGGCGGCTGCGGAACTCGGGCTTCGCCCTCAGACAGTCCTCGCCGACTTCCCCCGGCTCGCCTCCGTTGCTCGGCGCTGCACGAGGGGGGAGGTACACCGAACGGAATCTCGAACGTGGTTTGAATCTGTTTGCGGTTGATGTCCGGTTGGTTTTCAATCAGCCCTTTGCGTCGTCGAGCAGCGCAGGGCGCAACGGGAAAAAGGGCGAGGACTGTCTGAGGGGCGTAGCCCCGAGTTCCGCAGCCCCCCGTTGCGAACGAGCAGCGCAGAGACCCCGGCGCAGCCGGGCGACGCTGTGGGCGCGCATTTTCTTTGCTTACTTTCTTTTGGCAAGACAAAAGAAAGAAATGCCGCGCGTCAGGCGCGGAACCCAGCCGTAACCCACCAACCACGCCCGGATTCATTTCAACTAACCCGCGTCCTTCGAGCCGTCCTGCTTCTTCAACCGATACTGCAACTGTGGCCGCGTGATTCCGAGCAGGCGTGCAGCACCAGCGAGATTGCCGTCTGAACGCCGCACCGCCTCCTCAAGCAACCGCGTTTCAAGGTCTTCGAACGATATACCACTGCCAAGGATGGCTTCGAGCAAGGCGCCGGTGCGGCACGGCTCGGGCTTGTTTTCCAGATTGCCGGCAGCGGAAATCAGGAACTCCCAGTTCGCTGCCTCGCCAACGTGGGTGAACAGGTGTTCGAGTTCGATCCAGCCGTCGTTGGGCGCCAGGAGGACGCCGCGCTCGATCATGTTCTCCAGTTCGCGTACGTTGCCCGGCCACTGGTAGCGCTTGATTGCCTGCATCGTCTTGTCGCTGACGCCCTGCAGCTTCTTCTCGTAGAGTGTGCAGAAGCGGCTGAGCATCGCTTCGACGAGCGGCGGGATGTCGGCGACGCGCTCGCGCAGCGGCGGTATCTGGATCGGGTAGACGTTGAGCCGGTAGAAGAGGTCGGAACGGAAGCGGCCTTCCCTGACCGCCGTCTGCAGGTCGACGTTGGTCGCCGCGACGAGGCGGACGTTGATTTTGCGCACGTGGTCGTCGCCGAGCCGTTCGATCTC
Source organism: Propionivibrio sp. (assembly GCF_017995515.1). Classification (GTDB taxonomy): domain Bacteria; phylum Pseudomonadota; class Gammaproteobacteria; order Burkholderiales; family Rhodocyclaceae; genus Propionivibrio. Next base: position 18,558 of record NZ_JAGOIT010000045.1, on the reverse strand, counting down.
GCCTTGCGTATTCAGACGCCGGGGCTCAAGGGCCTCGACGGCAGCAGCTCGTAATCCGGAGGCGTCATGAGCTACGAACTGACCATCGAGCCGCTCGGCCAGACCATAGCGGTCGAGGACGGACAATCGATCCTCGACGCCGCCTTGCGCGCCGGCATCTACCTGCCGCATGCCTGCTGCCACGGCCTGTGTGCGACGTGCAAGGTGCAGGTCGTCGACGGCGAAGTCGATCACGGCGAGGCTTCGACCTTCGCGCTGATGGACTTCGAGCGCGAGGAAGGCAAGACGCTGGCGTGCTGCGCACGGCTGGAAGCCGACACGGTGATCGAGGCCGAGATCGACGAGGATCCGGATGCGCAGAACCTGCCCGTCGAGGACTACACCGGCACGGTGGTCCGTCTCGAAGCGCTGACGCCGACGGTGCGCGGCATCTGGCTGAAGCTGGACCGGCCGATCCGTTTCCAGGCCGGCCAGTACATCAACCTCGAAGTCGCCGCGCTCGGCGGCCTGTCGCGCGCGTTTTCGCTGGCCAATCCGCCGGGTGAGGCGGACGTGGTAGAGCTGAACGTGCGCATCGTGCCGGGCGGGCAGGTGACGACGTGGCTGCACGAGAGCCTCAAGGTCGGCGATACCTTGAAGCTCTCCGGCCCGTACGGCCGTTTCTTCGTCAAGAAGTCGGCCAAGGTGCCGCTCATCTTCATGGCCGGCGGCTCGGGCCTCTCCAGCCCGAAGTCGATGATCGAGGACTTGCTGGCCGAGGGCTGCGACCTGCCGATCACGCTCGTCTACGGCCAGCGCAGCCGCGCCGAACTCTATTACGACGACGAGTTTCGCGAACTGGTTGCACAGCACGCGAACTTCACCTACGTTCCCGCACTCTCAAGCGAACCCGACGGCTCGGACTGGTCCGGCGCGCGCGGATTCGTGCACGAGGCGGCGAAAGCACACTTCGGCAACGACTTCCGTGGCCACAAGGCCTACCTGTGCGGCCCACCGGCGATGATCGAAGCCTGCATCTCGACCCTGATGCAAGGCCGGCTCTTTGAACGCGACATCTATACGGAGAAGTTCTTCTCGGCGGCGGACGCAGCACAACAACTGAAGAGTCCGTTGTTTCGGAACATATAAACAAGGCGGGGGCGCCATGATTTACTACAACGTCGTGATCGACGAAACCGGCGAGCGCTTCCGCTGCTCGCCGCAGGAATCCTTGCTCGTCGGCATGGAGCGCCTGGGGAAAAAGGGGATTCCGGTCGGCTGTCGCGGCGGTGGCTGCGGCGTGTGCAAGGTCGAGATCCTCGAAGGGACGTACCAGAAGCGGGTGATGAGCCGCGACTACGTGAGCGTCGAGGACGAAGCCGCCGACCGCGTCCTCGCCTGCCGCGTCCGGCCGACGAGCGACCTGCGCATCCACGTGCTCGGCAAGATGAGCAAGAACGTCTGCCGGATTGTCGTTCCCCCGCCGGTCGTGCACGCCGAGGTCCGAGCGTCGCTCTGAGGGTTTCGATAGCGGTGAATTGACGCTCGCCGTGAGTCCAGCCAAACTCGGGCCTCATTTACCAATGAGGCTCCGCGCATGGCCGACGTCTGGCTGTTCAAAAACCTGCTCGGCACGCTCCTGCTGCCGCCCGCCAATGCCTTGCTGCTGCTCGCGTTGGCCGGCATCTTCCGCAAACGACGCTGGTCCTTCGGTCTGGCAGTGTTTTCCGGCTTGCTCATGCTCGCGCAGTGCCTGCCGATCGTATCCGGTGCGCTCATGGCGACGCTCGAAAACCGCGCCGGCGCCGTGCTCGCCGATGCGCAGGACGCGCAAGCGATCGTCATCCTCGGCAGCGGTCTCAACATCGCGGCCGAGGAATACGGCGGCGATACCGTCAACGAACGCAGCCTCGTCCGCCTGCGTTACGGCGCGACGCTCGCCCGGCGGCATCAACTTCCGGTGCTGGTGAGCGGCGGCCTGCCGCGCACCGCGCAGCGCACCGAGGCCGACGTCATCGCCGATATCCTGGAGCAGGAGTTCGGCGTACCGGTGCGCTGGCGCGAAACGCGCTCCAGGGACACCGCCGACAACGCGACCATGTCGGCGCAAATCCTGCACACCGCCGGCATCCGCCGCATCGTCCTCGTCACGCAAGCCTTCCACATGCCGCGCGCGTTACGCCTTTTTGAAGATGCGGGTTTCGACGTATTGCCGGCGCCGACCGACTTCAAAAGCCGTAACGACAAGACGCCGACGCCGGTCGACTGGCTGCCGCAAGCCAAGGCCTTGCACAACAGCTACTACGCGCTGCACGAATGGTTGGGCATCGCTTGGCTGGAGACCGCGCGGCTGCTTCGCCCGGCGTCTTGATTTGCATCAAACCAAGCCTCATATGGTTGAGTAAGATAGTCGGACATTGGCAATGCGCAAGGCTCGAACCGTGGCAAAAACCTTTCCCCTGCACCCGAAACACCCCGAGCGCATCTGCTGGGGGTGCGACAAATACTGCTCGAAGGACGCCCTCGGCTGCGGCAACGGCTCGGACCGCACGCAGCACCCGGCCGAACTGCTGGGCGAGGATTGGTACGAGTACGGCGATTGGGGCTTGGTTGCGGAGAAGGATGCGGGCGAGACGCGGTGAGGTTGACGTGGTTGGCGTCTTTGGGGCACTTGGTGCAATGCGCTTTGCTTATTGCACCCTACCGTCCGTCTCCGCAGATATCCCGTAGGGTGCAATAAGCGCAGCGCATTGCACCGAACCACCACCCGAGATCAAGAATCGCTATATCGAATCCCTTTTGCCAGCTAAACTGCCTATGCAACGGCTCATTCCATTACCGGGTGTGACAAAAGGATAAATGGTCTATCGCACTGACAAGCATCGGCGCATCGTCGAAAGCCTGCGCGTCATGCTGGCGATCATCGCCGGGTTGCTCATGCTGGACGAGCGGCAGCAGGGGCGAATGGCGCTTTCAGTGGCGGTCATCGCGTTCAGCATCTACGCGATCATTCTGCTCTGGCAGGCGGCCAAAGGGTCGCTGAACGCGCAGCGCCGTGTCTATTACTGGCTCGACTCCTGCTGGTTCCTGCTCCTCTTGTATCTCGCCGACAACGAGGGCACCCACTACTTCCTGTTCCTCCTGTTCCCCGTGTTCTTCGCCGCGTGGCGCGCCGATTATCGGGAGAGCGTCGCCATCGCCGCCTTCAATGGTTCCGGGTCGCTGGCCGTCTTCATTCTCAACGACCCGCGCCTTCCGTGGTCCCAGTTGCTCGCCCTGCCGCTGTCCTTGTTCGTCATCGCGCAAGTCCTCGTTGCGCTGGCCCGGATCGAGGAAGCGACAAGCAAGAAGCAGGAACTGGCGCGCAGCTTCGAGATGATGGCCGAGGCGCGGCACAGCTTCGACGCGATCATCTCCGATCTGATCCTCCAGATCGCCAACAAGATGGACGCCTCGGTCGTCCTGCTCGCCATCAAGACATTCACCGAGCGCTGCCGCGTCATGTGCTGGGAGGCAGAGTACGAGATTTTCGAGTTGTCCGAAGGCGCCGCCGCGCCCGTCGTCAAACAGCTGCTGGAGTTGCCGGGCGAAGTCGCCGTCGGCTGGTCGGGCGATCAGCCACGCTGGCGACCGGGAAGACACATTGAGATCGGTCCCTCAGGAATGCCGTCCGATTCCGTCCAGATCAGTCGCGAAACGCTGCTGGAGCTCGTCGGGCTGGCTGGCCGAAAACGTTTGATGTCGGTCCCGATCCCCGCCGGCAGCGTCGGCAAGATGCGGTTGTTGCTGGCCGGCGAATCGATCGCCATCAACCTTCAGACGCTGGGCATGCTGCAACGCATCGTCGAGCAGATCAGCCCGACCGTCGATAACGCCTGCCTGCGCGAAGAACTCGCCAATCAGGCGGCTGAAGCCGAGCGAGCGCGCATCGGTCGGGATTTGCACGACACGGCGATTCAACCGTACATCGGGCTCAAGTTCGCGATCGAAGCCGTGCAGCGTCGCGCCGGCAAGGACAACCCGATCGCACCCGACTTGGCGCGATTGACGGAACTTGTCACGGAAGAACTGGCCAGCATGCGCGAAGTCGTCAGCGGCCTGCGTGGCGCACCGGGCAAGGGCGGCGCCCTGCTGTCCAGCGCCGTCCGGCGGCAGGCTGCTCGCTGCGGACAGCTGTTCGGCATCGACGTCGAGGTCAATATCGAAGCGGACGTTCCCGTCAGCCGACGCATGGCCGGCGAAATTTTCCACATGGTCGCCGAAGGGTTGAGCAATATCGGGCGCCACACCAAGTCGCACTGGGCCTGGGTCTCGCTGGCCATGCAGGGCGACACGCTGATTCTCACGCTGCGCAACGGCAACGATGGCAACGGTGCGCCGGAGTTTACGCCGCGGTCACTGACCGAGCGCGCACAAGAACTGGGCGGCTGAAATGGAGCTATAACATGGACATCCGCCCGATTCATACCGAAAGCGACTACAAAGCGGCACTGCGCGAGGTGTCGGACTATTTTGATAGTGAGCCAGCACCCGGTACGCCTGAAGGTGACCGATTCGAGGTGCTGCTTACCCTCGTGGAAGCCTACGAGATAAAGCATTACCCCGTTGATCCTGCTGATCCAGTGGAAGCAATCAGGTTCCGCATGGAGCAGGCTGGGCTGTCGCCGAAAGACCTCGTGCCCGCTATCGGTCGCTTGAATCGCGTTTACGAAATACTCAACCGCAAGCGCCCTCTGACGCTCACTATGATCTGGAACTTACATGAGAGATTTGGAATTCCCGCCGAAAGTCTGATCCGTCCCAGCAAATTGCCGCTTGCGGCTTGATGGTCGCGCCGGGTTGTCGCCGGGCCCTCCAAACTGGAATCACTATTGATCCGGCGAGGTAATGTTTGAAGTCCGTTCGCCCTGAACTTGTTGAAGGGAGGGCGGGCTTCGACAGGCTCAGCCCGAACGGAAATTGAGACTTCTTCGTGCCGGATCAATAAGTTGAATTACGAAAAACCACCCATCCTTCGATAAGCTCAGGACGAGCGGTTTTTCTTGAACGCACCGACAGGGTGACCTCCGTTCGCCCTGAGCAGCCCGCACAGCGGGCGTGTCGAAGGGTGTTGTACGGCGCAACGGAGGATTCGATTGATGAGGCCCGAAGATATATGGACTCGTCACCCCGGCGGATGCCGGGGGTCCAATCGGCCGGTGCCCTCCGATACTGGCTCTGCACTCCCTTCGGTCGCTTTCGCCGGTATGACGTCGTCAGCAATCCTTGTCCAACCCGTGCTCAATCGCATACGCAAACAGATCCAGCCGGTTGCGCACACCGAGTTTCTCGTAGATAAGCGTCAGGTGATTGCGCAAGGTGTGTTCGCTGATGTGCAGTGAATCGGCGATCTCAAGGCTTTTTCCACCGCGGTTGCGCACGATGGCGCCGACGATTTCGCGTTCGCGCGGGGTGAGGCTGGCGATTTTTGCGGCTTCCGGATCAGCATTGGCACCTTTGCCAGCGCTGGCGGACATGCTTTCGAGCAGTTTGCCCATCATCATCCGGTTAACCCAGACTTCGCCGGCGTACACGCGTTCGATGGCGAGCAGCAGGACGTCGGCGTTTTCGTCCTTGCCGATGACGCCGCGTGCGCCTTTCATGAGCGCGGCTTGATGAAAGGCGAAATCGCGGCCTCCGGTGAGGATGAGCACCTGCGCATTGGTCAGGCGGAGCAGGTCCGGCAGGAAGTCGGCCGAGTTCTGGCCGTCAAGGTCGAGGTCGAGCAGGATGACGTCCGGCCTGGCCGTGACGACGACGGACAGCATTTCGGTACAGGACGCAGCCGTGCCGGTGACCACCATGCGCGGACTTGCACTTTCGACCAGGCGTTCGAGTCCCCAGAGGATCGACTTGTGGTCGTCGACGATCATGACGCGGATGGGGGTTTCGCCCTCAGATTTGGTGTTCATCGTTGCTTTGCTTTCTGTCGTGGCCCTTGCTGTCCGAAATCGGCACGCTCACGGTCACCGTGGTTTCGAGCGCGTCGCGCTGGATGTGGACCGAGCCACTTCACCCAATCCGCCCTGTTCAAATTAACGCTACATCGAATCCCTAAACTGCCTACGCAGCGGCTCTCGACTCGCAATCGGTGCGCTCACCGCTGCCGCTGTTCCTTGCTTTATTCGGTCAAATCTTTGTCGTAATCGGCAGCACGCGCGCCAGTGAGGCCTTGAGCAGGCGGGTCATGGCCTCCGCCGCGTCGTCGGCTTCGCGGCGGACGATGCGGTTTCTCACATCGTCGTAGAGCGCCAGGTCCTCGCTCGGGTGTGTTGCATGCCGTTGCAGCATTTCGGAGGAGACCCGCAGGGCGGCCTTGATGGCGCTGCCGATGGTGATGAACATGCCGTTCTGCGAGAGGTTGATGATCGTCATGTGGAACTCGAGATCGGCCTGTGCGGCGAGACGGACATCGTTGCCGGACTGCACGATGCCGGCGAGCTTGGTGTAGCGCTTCTCGATCAGGCGGTGGTCGTCGTCCGAGCCGTAACGCGCGGCGAGGTGGCAGGCGCGCGGTTCGAAGCAGAGGCGCATCTCGAAGATGTCCTCGACGATCTTCGAGTCGAACTGGGCGGTGAGGCGCCAGGACAACACCTCGCGGTCGAGCAGATTCCAGTCGGTGAAGGGCAGGACGCGCGTGCCGATCTTCGGCTGCACGTCGATCAAGCGCTTGCCGGCCAGATGCTTGATCGCTTCGCGTATCGTCGTGCGGCTGACACCGTACTGGGTACACAGATCGCCTTCGATCGGTAAGGAATCGCCCGGGGCGTATTCGCCCCCGACGATTTTCGTTCCGATGATGCGCGCGACTTGCGAGCTCATCGTGCCGACGATCGGTTCACGTTCAAACATTGACTGGCTCCAGCTGGCTCCTTGTGTTGTCCCTTGCGTCACGCCAGTTGCTCTGTTTGCTTATTTTTTGGCGCGGGTGACGAGGACGTTCCACGAACCCGGTTTGAGTTTCGCGATCAGTGTCTCGCCCTCGATGCGGACGTCGGCATTGTACGTGGGCGCCACGGCATTCGGGGTGTCTTTGGTGTTGATCGCCTTCATGTTCGAGTTGAACAGCTCGATCGCTTCCTCGACGACGCGATCCGCGCCGAGTCCGCGCAGCTCGATCTTCAGTTCCATGTCTTCTTCGAGATGGCGGTTGAGCGCGAAGATCGTCGTCCGGCCGCTCGCCTCGTCGTCGACCACGCTGGCGCAGAGGTAAGGGATTTCGTCGAAGGTCTTGGCCTGATACGACGGCGAGTCGATCACCGGGCGCAGGACGCGGCCATGGCCGAAGCGCGAGGCCTGCGAGAACGGATAGAAGATCGTCTGCCGCCAGGCTGGGCCACCCGGTTCGGTCATGATCGGGCCGATGACGTTGACCAGCTGCGCGAGGCAAGCGACCTTGACGCGGTCGCAGTTGTTCATCAGCGTGATCAGCGCGCCGCCGACGACCAGCGCGTCCTCGTAGTTGTAGATTTCCTCGATCAGGCGCGGGGCGACCGGCCAGCCGGGCTTGCGCAGGTCTTCGATGCTGCGCGCCTTGTACCAGACGTTCCATTCGTCGAAGGAGAGCATGATGCGCTTGGCCGAACGCTTGCGCGCGGCGACGGCGTCGGCGATGGCGACGGTCTGCTTGATGAAGTTATCGGTCAGCTCGATGTTGCCGAAGTACTCCTCGGTCGAGTCGTGCGGGTTCTGGAAGTAGCTGTGCAGCGAGAGGAAGTCGACCTGCTCGAAGCAGTGGTCGAGCACGGTGTCTTCCCAGGTGCCGTAGGTCGGCATGTCCCACATCGACGAGCCGCAGGCGGAGAGCTGGATCGTCGGGTCGACCATGCGCATCAGTTTGCCGGTTTCCTGCGCGATGCGGCCGTACTCGTCGGCCGTCTTGCGGCAGATCTGCCACGGGCCGTCCATCTCGTTGCCGAGACACCAGAACTTGATGTCGTGCGGTTGTTCGTAGCCGTGCGCGCGGCGCTGGTCGGAGAGCGCGGTGCCGCCGGGATGGTTGCAGTATTCGAGGAAGTGGCGCGCCTCGTCCGGGCCGCGCGTGCCGAGATTGACGCCGAACATCGGCTCGATGTCGACCTTCTTGCACCAGTCCATGAACTCGTTGGTGCCGAACTGGTTGGTCTCCTTGGAGAACCAGGCGAGATCGAGCCGCACCGGCCGCTCTTCCTTGGGGCCGACGCCGTCTTCCCAGTTGTAGCCGGACATGAAGTTGCCGCCCGGATAGCGGATGATGGTCGGGCCGAGTTCGCGCGTCAGTTCCATGACATCCTGGCGGAAACCGTCCGCGTCGGCCGTCGGGTGGCCCGGTTCGTAAATGCCGGTATAGACGCAACGGCCCATGTGTTCGACGAAGCTGCCGAAGACGCGGCGGTCCAGGTCCGAAATCGCGAAGTCGCAATCGACGATGAGGCGTGAGGCAATCATGGTGGCTTGATCCTGAGTTCAGTGTTCGGGGCAAAAAAGGTCGGGGGTTCGCCGGTGGGGTGTGGTGGTTTCCGGCGAGCGCCCCCGCAAGGTGGAGACAGGAATTACTTCAACGGGTTACTTCACGCTTGAGAGCAGCTTGTTGACGCGTTCCTCAGCCGACTTGGCCGTATCGGCGACCGACTTCTTGGAGAGCGTCATGTTGGAGATTTCCTCGCCGACGATGGTCTCGATGGCGCGCTGGCGGACGACGCTGTTGGGCAGCGAGTAGCCGGTGCTGGTGATTTCCGCGATGTTCTTGCGGAAGGGCAGGCTGGTGAACTTCTCGCTGGTGGCGACCGTCTTGCTCACCGTCAGGTGGCCGGTGCGCGACCACTCGTAGTTGTTGTCCCAGAGGAACTTGAGGAAGGTGAGCGCGGCCTTGCGCTGAGCTTCGGTCTTGGCGCCGCCCTTCAACATGATCCAGCTGTGGCCGTCGGCAAAGGCCGCCTTCTTGCCAAAGATGTTGGCGAACGGAACGACCGTGTAGCCGCCCTTGAGCGGCGAATCGGCCTTGTCCGACGCGGCGATGAAGTCGTCGATCGTCCAGGTGCCGACCACGTTTACGCCGACATCACCGTTGACGAAGGCTTGCTGCGTCGCGGAGTAGTCGAGGTTGGGCTTGATCGCGCCGTCGAGGTTGAGCTTGTTCATCAGGTCCAGCGCGGCGAGGGCTTCCTTCGACTGCATGTCGATCTTCTTGCCGCCGTCCTTGAAGAGCTGACCGTTCTGCTGGGCGAGCAGCGTGAGGAAAGTGCGGAAGGGCGCGGCGGTTTCATTGGCCGTCGTCCAGGAGAAGTAGGGCTTGCCGGTCGCTTCCTTGAATTTCTTGGCCTGAGCGAGCATTTCGTCCGGCGTCGTCGGCAGGATCGGTGTGCCGTCGGCGTTGGTCAGGCCGGCTTTCTTGAAGAGGTTGAGGTTGATGTGCCATAGCCACGACCACGTATCCTGTGGCAGCGCGTAGGTTTTGCCGTCGAAGCTCGTACCCTTGGCCGCCTGATCGGTGAAGTCCTTGGTGTCGATGCCGACCGACTTGAAGCCTTCGTCGAGCGGTTCGACAAGCTTGCGTGAGACGAAGTCGCCGAGCACCGACTCGTGCATCACGGCGATGGTCGGGACGTCCTTGGCGACGATCCGCGCCGTCAGTTGGTCGTAGTAGGGGCCCCATTCCGCAATCTGCGTCTTGACGACGATGCCTTGCTTGTTCGTGGCGTTGAATTGGTTGGTCAGCGCCGTAATGATGCCGCACTCGCCGCGCGCCTTGGTCACATCGACGACCTTGCCGTAGTCGGCTTCGCAGGCGCCGAAGAAGCGCTGGAAGGTGATCTCGGTCTTTTCTTCGGCGTAGACGTTGGCACTAACGCAGCAAGCACCGACCAGCAGGGCTAAAGCGCTCTTGCAGAACAGTTTCTTCATGTTGCTCCTCCTTGTTTTATTACGTCGAAATGCCAAGCCCGGGATTGGGCGGGTGATTCCACAAACCGGTCGCGTCGACGCGTCAGCGACTGGCCGTTCCGGCGACTGCCGAAACGATGTGCTTCTGGAAAAACAGATAGACGATGAAGATCGGCAACCCGGCGAAGACCGCCTGCGACATCAGGAAGCCGATGCCACCGGCCTGAGCGAAGTTGGTCTGTGTCGCGGCGAGGCCCAAGGTCAGCGTGTACATGTCCGGGCGCGACGCCGAGATCAGCGGCCAAAGGTAGTCGTTCCACGCTGTCAGGAAAGTGAAGATGCCGAGCGTCGCCTGAGCCGGGATGGTCAGCGGCAACAGCACGCGCAGGAAGATCTTCCAGCGTGGCGTGTTGTCGAGCAGGGCGGCTTCCTCGATGTCGCGCGGGATGGCCTTGAAGTAACCGGTCATCAGGAAGACGCCGAACGGTGCGGCCAAGCGCGGCAGGATCAGTGCTGAATAGGTGTTGTGCAGGTCGAGTTCGGCGAACAGGCGGTGCAGCGGGATGACGACAGCCTGCTCCGGTACGGCGAGGCCGGCGAGGACGAAGGCGAAGAGGATGCGTTTGCCCGGAAACTCGGTGCGCGCGAAGCCGTAGCCGGCCAGAGAGGCGAGGACGAGCGTCAGGAAGGTTTGCCCGATCGAAACGATCATGCTGTTGACGATCCAGCCGAAGACGTCCGAGCTGCCGATGATGTCCTGGTAGTTCTTCAGCGTGAAGGGCGGCGAGAAGAGGACGTCGGTACGCACCGAAAGGAACTCGTTCGGCTTGAACGAGAGGGCGAAGACCCAGACCAGCGGTGCGATCCAGACGACGGCGAGGGTGATGACGGCGGCCAGGATGAGGCGGTTGCCGAGTTTGCTGCCGGAGAGTGTTGTGCTCATGACTGGTTTCTCCTATTCGGCGTCGCGTTTCTTGGCGATCCACATCTGGATCGCTACGCCGACGAGCATCAGGGCGAACAGAACTTGCGCGGCGGCGGCCGAATAGCCGAGCGCCCACTGCTTGAATCCGGCGTCGTAGATGAACATCACGATCGAGCGTGAGGTGTTGTTCGGGCCGCCCAGCGTCATCAGTTGCGACTGGCCGAACAGCTGGAATTGCAGGATGACTTCGATGATCGCCACCAGCGCGACGGTGCGCTTGATCGACGGCAGCGTGATCGAGACGAAGGTGCGCCAGCGCGACGCGTTGTCGAGTGCTGCGGCTTCGTAGATGTCCTGCGGAATCTGCTGCAGCGCCGAGAGGAAAAGCATCATCGGCAGTCCGACGATCCACCACACGGTGACCAGTGCAATGGACGGCAAAGCGAGGGCTTCGCTGGCCAGCGGTGCAATCGATGGCAGGCCGATCGCGTGCAGGATGTTGGCCAGCATGCCGCGATCCGGCATCAGGACGAGCCGCCAGACGAGCGTGACGATGGTGACAGAAAGAACCGACGAACCGAAAAAGATCGCCCTCAACGCCGCACCGGTCTTGCCTGGGCGGTTCAACGCAAGGGCCAGGGCCAGGCCGAGGGCGACGAACACCGGCGTGGTCAAGAAGATGAAATAGAACGTGTTCCAGACCGTGCCGCGGAAGATTTCGTCGGTAAACAGGCGGGCGAAGTTGGCCAGCCCGACGAATTCGCTGCTGTCGGACAACTGGTCGATCTCGTGCAGGCTCAGCCAGAACCCGTTGAATACGGGATAGACGAGCAGCAGGACGTAGCCGACGAGGAAGGGCAGGATGAACAGCAGGTTGAACCAGCTCGGCTTGCCGACACCCGCCATCGCGACCTGTTGACGCTGTGCCTTCGGTTGGGAGCGTTTCATGGCCATCTCCTAGAGCGCGGCGTGGTAGGCCTTGCCCGATTCGTCGAAGAGATGCACGCTGGCCTCCTCGAAGCGCAGGCCGACCGTCTCTCCCGGATTGACGTCTACATCACGCGGTGTCTCGGCGACGGCGAAGCTGCCGTCCTGGAGAGTGACGTAGACGAGCGTCCTTTCGCCGAGGCGCTCGACGACGTCTGCCTTCGCCGTGAAGGTCGATGCGGCGTCGACGACGAGATGTTCGGCGCGCACGCCTGCGGTGAGCTTCGCTTCCTTCGGTAGTGCGGCGAGCGGAACGCGTGTTGCGAGGTCGAATCCGCCGGCAATTCTGAGGGTGGCGTAGTCACTACCCGAAGCTACCAACGGTCCGGCAAAGAAGTTCATCACCGGGCTGCCTATGAAGCCCGCGACAAAGCGAGTGGCCGGGAAGTGATAAACCTCCATCGGCGTGCCGACCTGTTCGATACGACCCTTGTTCATGACGACGATACGGTTGGCCAGCGTCATCGCTTCGATCTGGTCGTGCGTGACGAAGACCATCGTCGTCTTCAAGCGCTGGTGCAAGCGGGCGAGTTCGACGCGGGTGCGCGTACGCAACGCGGCGTCGAGATTGGACAGCGGTTCATCGAACAGGAAGACGCCCGGCTCCTTGACCACGGCGCGGCTGATCGCCACGCGCTGGCGTTGGCCACCGGACATCTGCATCGGCTTGCGATCGAGCAGTTCGGTCAGTTCGAGCATGCGTGCCGCTTCGGTGACGCGGCGGTCGATTTCGGCCTCGGCCATGTTGATGTTGCGCAGGCCGAAGGCCATGTTGTCGCGCACGCTCATGTGCGGATACAACGCGTAGTGCTGGAAAACCATCGCCACGTCGCGTGCGCCGGGGGCGAGGCCGACCACCGACCGTTCGCCGATGCGGATGTCGCCGCCGCTGACCGTTTCCAGGCCGGCGATCATGCGCAGCAGTGTGGACTTGCCGCAACCCGATGGACCGAGAAAAACGACGAACTCGCCATCGTTGATGGCCAGCGAAAGATCGGGAATAACTTCAACAGCGCCAAAGCTCTTCTTGACGCCGCGTATTTCTATACCTGCCACAAGCCTGCCCTCCGAGTGTGGTTATGTTCTTTGGTATTATGAAAGGCATGTTAGCGGCGCTTGTCGCCTTCCGGTATGGATTGAAGTGCTTTAATTATGGAATTGACGCCTGTGGGTGTCGTTGGTTGGGGCGAATACTACTGCTGCGGTCAGAACGGCGTCTTGTCCTTGTGCTCGCAAAGATCGAGGATCGGGCAGCGCCCACACTCGGGTTTACGTGCCTTGCACACGTAGCGGCCGTGCAGGATCAGCCAGTGGTGGGCGTCCTGCTTGAATTCGTCGGGAACGACCTTGAGCAGCCCGACTTCGACGGCGAGCGGGGTTTTGCCCCTGGCCAGTCCGATGCGATTGGCGACACGGAAGATGTGCGTGTCGACGGCGATCGTCGGTTCGCCGAACGCAGTATTGAGCACGACGTTGGCGGTCTTGCGGCCGACGCCGGGCAGTGCTTCGAGCGCCGTGCGGTCGTGCGGCACCTCGCCGCCGTGCTTCTCGATGAGTTGCGCGCAGGTGGCGATGACGTTCTTCGCCTTGTTGCGATAGAGGCCGATGCGGTTGATGTACTCGATGAGGCCGTCTTCGCCGAGCGCGAGGACGGCTTGCGGCGTCGGCGCGTCAGCGTACAGCTTGCGCGTCGCGCTGTTGACGCTCTTGTCGGTGGCCTGCGCCGAGAGGATGACGGCGACGAGCAGCTGAAAGACCGAGGCGTATTGGAGTTCTGTCGTCGGTGCCGGATTGGCGGCGCGCAAGCGGGCGAAGATCTCGGCGCGCTTGGCGGCGTTCATTGTCGATGCGGGATCAGTGGCCACCGGCGGCGACCGGCTGCGGCGTGGCGCGTTGTTGTCGCGCGGCGGCGCGCGCATCGATCCAGTTTTTCCAGGCGATCATGCAGCCGAGCAGGATGAAGGCGCCGGGCGGCAGGATGGCGATCAGGAAACCCGGATAGTTGTCGCCGAACAGGTGCAGCGGTTGCAGGCCGGGGAAGACCATGTCGATGCCGGAAAACAGCGTTCCGCTGCCGATCACTTCACGCAGGCCGCCGAGCAGGGAGAGCGTCCACAACATGCCGACGCCCATGAAGATGCCGTCGGACATCGATTGCAGCGGCGGATTTTTTGCGGCAAACGCTTCCACGCGCGCGAGCACGATGCAGTTGGTGACGATCAGCGGGATGAAGATGCCGAGCACCAGATACAGTTCGTGCAGGTTGGCGTTGAACAGCAAGTCGATCACGGTGACCAGCGCGGCGACGATCAGGATGAAGACCGGGATGCGGATCTCGTGCGGGATCAGGTTGCGCAGGCTGGCGATGGCGAGCCCCGACATGGCCATGACGATGATCGTCGCCAGCGAGAGCATCGCGCCATTCACCAGGTTGGTCGTCACCGCCAGCAGCGGGCACAGTCCGAGAATCTGCACGATGCTGGTGTTCTGCTTCCAGACGCCGTTGTTGGCGATCTGGCGGAATTCGTCGCGGGTAATCATGTCCGTAACCTCTCTTGCATCCAGCTATTGGGACGCGAATAACGTCTCGCGGTTTTCGGCCACATAGACCGCAGCCTTGCGTACCGCCTTGATCACGGCACGCGGTGTCACCGTGGCGCCAGCGACCGAGTCGAAGCGTCCGCCGTCCTTCTTCACCTTCCACTCGCGTTCTTCCGTCGCCGCCGGTTTCAGACCGTCGAACTGCGTGATCCAGGGACGTTCCTTGTTCTTGTCCTTTTTCGGCTCGATATAGTCGCCAAGGCCGGGCGTCTCCTTGTGTTGCGTGACGCGCACGCCGAGCAGGGTGCCGTCGGTATCGACGGCGATCAGCAGACGGATCTTGCCGGCGTAGCCGTCGGGCGCGACCGCCTCGAAAACGAGCGCCGTCGTCTTGCCATCCTTGCGCGCGCGGTACGCCGTCGATGCGTTGTCCTGACCCAGCGCCGGGGCCGGCGCGAGTTCGATCGCGTCTTGCAGGAGATCGTTGTCGTAGCTTGTACGCGGCAGCACGTCGTCGATCAGCTTCATCTTCTCTTCCGAGGCGGCCGCCTGGATCGTCGGGAGCGTCCAGAAATAGGCGCCGGAGAGCAGGCCGGTGAACACGACGACGAAAAGAAACAGGATGACCGCCGTGCGCACCGCCATCTTGGCCGCGGTGGGCGGCTTGATTCCGTGCGTCATGACCGCTCCTTCGCACGGTTCTTCGTACCTTCCTTCATTCCGAAGATCGGCGGCTGCGTGTAGAGGTCGATGAGCGGCACGCAGATGTTGAGCAACAGCACGGCGAAGGCGACACCGTCCGGGTAGCCGCCGAAGACGCGGATGATGTAAGCGAGTGCGCCGGCCGAGAAACCGAAGATCAGCTTGCCTTTCGGTGTCGTGCAGCCGGAAACGGGATCGGTGACGATGAAGAAGGCGCCGAGCATCGAACCGCCGGAGAAGAGGTGGAACAGCGGGTTGGCGAACTGTGCCGGGTTCCAAAGCCAGAGCGCGGCGGCGAGCAGGCCGATGCCGGCGAGGAAGGCGAACGGAGTACGCCACTGGATGATCTTGCGCTGCCAGAGCCAGAGGCCGCCGACGAGGTAGGCGAGGCCGACCCACTCCCAGCCGTTACCGGCGAAGTGGCCGAAAATACCGGCGTCGGCCGTCACCGAAGCGACGGTCGCGCTGCCCTCACCGAGCTTGAGCGCGGTCTTCAGCGCGTCGAGCGGGGTGGCGCCGCTGATCGCGTCGAGTCGCGGCGCGTAGCCGAAGACCAGCACCAGCTGATCCATGAAGCCGGCCTGCATGTCGACCGCCGGCCATTGCGACATGAGCGCCGGGAAGGAGACGATACAGACGGCGAAGGCAATCATCGCGGGGTTGAAGGGGTTCTGACCCAATCCGCCGTAGAGATGCTTGGCGACGACGATGGCGAATAGCGAAGCGACGACGATCAGCCACCACGGCGCAAGCGGCGGAAAGGCGAGTGCGATCAGCCAGGCGGTGACGACGGCGCTGCCATCGCCGAGAAACAGACCGAGCGGCTTGCCGAGCAGGCGCAGCATGAGCGCTTCGCCGAGAAGTGCAGCGAGTGTGGCGATGGCAACCTGGACCAGCACGACCGGGCCGATCAGCCAGGCATAGACGGCGATGCCCGGCAGCAGCGCAGCCAGCACCTGCAGCATCACGCGGCGGACGCTGACGTCTTGTGAGAGGTAGGGCGGAGTATTGAAGTTCATCGACTTATTTGACCTCTGCATCGGGCGCCGCTTTCTCTTCCAGCACGCCGCGGCGCGCTTCGATCTCGGCGATCTCCTTGCGCTGGGCGATCGTCAGTCCCTCGGTGTTCTTCGGCTGCACGGCTTCCCGTTGCAGGCGGGCACGTTCCATGGCGGCGGCGATGGCGGCTTTCTTTGCTGCCTCGGCATCGGTTGGGGCCGGCGTGGCTTCCGGCGATGGTGCGGGGGCTGGCGCGACCTTCTTCTCGGTGGCCTTGGCCGCCGCGGCTTTCGCCAGGCGTTCGGCTTTCTCGGCTTTCTCGCGCTCGTCGCGTTCGTTGCGGAACTCGAAACGCGCCTTCGCCGCGTCGGCCATGTTCTTGTCGCGTTCGCGCGACCAGATTTCGCTCTTGGCGAAGCGGAAGTACTGAACGAGCGGGATGCGCGACGGACAGACGTAGCTGCAGCAGCCGCATTCGATGCAGTCGAAGATGTTGTATTCCTGTGCCTTGCCGAAGTTCTTGGAACGCGAGAACCAGTACATCTCGAACGGTTGCAGTTCGTGCGGACAAGCTTCCGCACAGGCGCCGCAGCGGATGCAGGGCATTTCAGGCGGTGGTGGCGGGAACAGGGCGGTGGAACCGGCGATGATGCAGTTGGCGGCCTTGACGATGGGTGAGTCGATGTTCGGCAGTTCAAAACCCATCATCGGGCCGCCCATTACGAAGCGGTTGGTATCGGCCTTCGGCTGGCCGAGCGCGATGACGTCCCTGATCGGCGTGCCGAGCAGCACTTCCCAGTTACGCGGCTGTGCGACGTTGCCGGTGACGGTGACGATGCGTGACAGCACCGGTTCGCCGTGGGCGATCGCGCGCCAGGCGGTATAGGCCGTGGCGACGTTGAAGCACTGCACGCCCATCTCGGGCGAACGCTTGCTGGCCGGGACTTCCTTGCCGGTCAAAACGCGGATCAACTGCTTGGCGCCGCCGGCGGGGTAGCGCGTCGGCACGGCGATCACCTCGAAGCTCTCGCCGACCTTGGCGACGGCGGCTTTCATCGCGGCGACCGCTTCCGGCTTGTTATCCTCGATGCCGATCAGCACGCGCTTCGGCTTGAGCAGGTCGCGGAAGATGCCGACGCCGCGCACGATTTCCTCCGGGCGCTCGCGCATCAGGAGGTCGTCGCAGGTCATGAACGGTTCGCATTCGGCACCGTTGATGACGAGCGCGTCCATCGGCACCGATTTGGCTGGCGTCAGCTTGGCGTGCGTCGGAAACACCGCACCGCCGAGCCCGACGATGCCGTAGTCGCGCAGGATCTCACGCACTTTTTCCGGCTCCAGCGCGCTGTAATCGATGGGCGTGCGTTCGATCCATTCGTCGCGTCCGTCGGGTTCGATGACCACCGAGAGCGTCGGCAAGCCCGAAGGGTGCGAGGCGATGCGCTCTTCGACGGCGATTACCGTCCCGGAAGTCGGCGCATGGACGGCCGACGAGATCCACTTGTCCGGCCCGCCGATCCTTTGGCCTTTCAACACGCGCTCGCCCGCCGCGACGAGCGGATTGGGAATACCGCCGATGCTTTGATGCAGCGGCACGACGAGCAACTTCGGCAGCGGCGCGATGCCGATCGGCGCCTGGACTGACGGCGTCTTGTTGGTATCCGGCTTGACGCCGCCGTTGAATTTGAAGAGTTGCTGGAGCATTCGCGGTCTTGGAGCTTTCTTCGCGTCAGGCGGCGCGTTTGACGGGCTTGATTTCGATCACCGGGTACTTCCACTTCCAGTTATCGATGCTCTCGGGGATGACTTCCATCGTGATGCACTCGACCGGGCACGGCTTGACGCACAGTTCGCAGCCGGTGCATAGCGAGGCAACGATGGTATGCATCTGCTTGGCAGCGCCGACGATGGCGTCGACCGGGCAGGCCTGAATGCACAGCGTGCAGCCGATGCACGTCTGCTCGTCGATGATCGCCACCTGCTTCGGTTTTTCCTCGGCGTTGAGCGGTTTGACCTCGCGACCGAGCAGGTCGGCGAGCTTGCGCACGCCTTCCTGGCCGCCCGGCGGGCACAGGTTGATGTCGACCTCGCCCTCGGCGATCGCTTCGGCGTAGGGCTTGCAGCCAGGGAAGCCGCATTGGCCGCATTGCGTTTGCGGAAGGATGGCTTCGATCTTCTCGACCAGCGGATTGCCCTCGACCTTGAACTTGATCGATGCATAACCGAGCGCGGCGCCGAGGACGACGGCGCCGAGCGCCATGATAAGGATGGCAGCGAGCATTATTGATACTTGTCCAAGCCGGCGAAGCCCATGAACGCGAGCGACATCAGACCGGCGGTGACCATGGCGATCGCGACGCCGCGGAAATGGACGGGGATGTCCGCGCCTTCGACGCGCTCGCGAATGCCGGCAAAGAGCACCAGCACCAGTGAGAACCCGACGGCGCTGGCGGCGCCGAAAAGCAGCGATTCAAGGAAGTTGTGCTTGTTGGCGACGTTGAGCAGCGGTACGCCGAGCACCGCGC
>NZ_JAGOIT010000191.1 GCF_017995515.1 Propionivibrio sp. | reverse complement strand
TACTCCTTCCTGATGCCAAACGCGCGCAGCGTCACGATGTCCGCGTCGGACAAATCCACTTCGCCGGCCGGCGGTTGCAGCCAATCGATCAACTCGCGCACATCGCCACCACCCATGCTGCGCGCAACGAGTGCAGCGGGGCGGTGGTAGCGGTGCAGATCGTCAAACGGATACCTGCGGTAGTACTCGCGCCAGCTCTCGAACTCCCGGCGCGTGAGCGTCGATTGAAGCTCGCCGACCGTCTTGCCGAGCGCGAGCGCGAGGACATGCCAGAACCACAGATCCCCGCGCTCGCTCAGGCGTTTCCCGGCTTGCTCCCGTTGATCTCGAGCACAACGGCGAAGATGGCATTGAGCGGTCCAGACTTGAGCGTCAGTGCCTTCTCGTAGCTCATCGCTTCACTGCCATCCGGGTTGCGCACAGAGGCCGCGATCAGCTTCGCGGCAGCGCCGTCACGCGCGTCCTCGTTGCCCTCGGATGCGATGCGCTGGAATCGGATGAACTCGACCGCAGGCAGCTCGCGGAAATGCAGCGTGACAGCCTTGCCGCTGGGCAGGGTCACGCTGCGCTCGATCAGGGCGTCGCTGGCGAACAGATCATCGTCGAGCATGGGTTACGCCTTCCATGTGATCGTCCAAGCGCCAGAGCGCTGGATAGTCATCGTACCGCGCCACACCTCATTGGTCGCGCCGTCGAGCGTCAGGTCGGCGACATAGCCGGAGAATTTGATGTTCGATCGCGTGGTGAGCGCGGTAAAGCTGTTCGTGCTGACGGTGACGACAGGCACGGTCGTTGCGTCGGACATGCACACCATCCACTCCACCGACGTGCCGGCCTCTTTCAGCGCCACCAGATCGGCGTGCGAAACGTCGCCGGCCTTGAGCACGAACGGCACCGTAACTTGACCAGGATTGCCCAGCCCGCGCACGTATGCTCGATCGTCGGTCGCGTCGAGGCAGGTGACATCGATCTGGTCGGCCGCGCCGCCGAGTCCGCTGATGCCTGTCGGGCAGGTGACTTTGACGGCCGTGCCGGTCGGGGTTCCAGGCTTGACGAAATAGAGATGCGTGCCTTGGGTCTTGAGTTCGTTTGCCATTGCGGGCTCCTTAAATGAAAAAGCCCGCTCAAGGCGGGCATGGTGCGAGGGTGAAGCGGGTTAGCGGGACAGCCACCAATCGAGCTGAAGCCCGATTCGGTATAGCTGCGTTTCTGTGTCTTTCGCGTTGATCGGGTATCCGGTGATGTGCGCGTGCGGCTCGACCGCCTCACGCACGGCAGAAGCCAGCGCGACGACGCCGGCGCTTGTGGCGTGCCAGCAATCGATTTGCACCGTCATCTGATCAACCATCGGCGATTCAGACATCGTATTGACCGGGGCGCCGCCTGCCATGAACCACGTCACATAGGGCGCGGTCACGTCCTGCGGGGCGTCGGCGTGCGGATAGATGCGCGTGCCCACGATGGCGGAAACAGCCGGCCATGCGGAAAGCGTCGGGTAAATCGGCGGCAGCATTCAGCGGACCCCATTCTGTGCGGCGAGCTTTTTCACGAGCTTCTCGATGTCGGCAATAAGTGTCGTTTCGATCAGCCGAATGGCCTCTTCCGCGCGACTGGCGAACGTCGGGCGAAGCCAGGGCAGGGCCGGATGCTTCGCAGATCCTTGCTCCATGATGAGGGCGATGTCGTTCGTCTGAATCGTGCGCTTGCGGTACTGATGCCCGCTCGGGTGCTTCTTCGGGCGCACGGTCACGACGTATCGCTCGCCGTTGATGTAGTCGAGGCGACGGCGCTTCATGATGACGTTCCCTGCCGTGAATCCCGTTGTCTCGGTGATGCCCGTCTTTCCGGCCGCATCAATCGAGCGTTGCAGCGCCTTGCGGGACTCGTCACGGATCAGCTTCGCGCCCTTGGCGAGCGCACGGCGCACCGGCCCGCCGCGCTTGCTGACGACTTCGGGCGGCAGGCGCTTGAGCGTGTCGAGCACGCCTTCCAGCCCTTGCATCTGCACTTCGACTTTCATAGCGGCGCCCCTTCATCTCGCGCGCAAAACAGCAGCTCGCCGTCGAGCGAGTATTGCGGCTCGTCGTCATCCTCGTCCGATAAAGCAGCGATCAGCACATCCAACTTGGCTTCGATTCGCGCCAGCCTTGCGCGGCCTTCGTCATCCATTATTCACCCCGCTTTCGCACATCAGCGTGATATGCCGGCGCAGCGTAGGATCAGGCAGCACGGCTTTGATGTTGTAAGTCTTGCCGTCGTGCGTAGTAACCCGCATTGCCGGCTCAATCCCGGCTTGGTAGCGGATCGTGATTCGCGTCGTGACGCCGGCCTGTTCCGCCTGCGCTGCGACGAATTCGCGCCCGGACAGCGGCCAGACTTCAGCCGGCACGATAGCGACCGTTCCCCACGACTCAACCACCCCGCCGAACTCGTCGCGCGTCGTCGCAAGCTGCTCGATCGTGACCCGGTGCCGCAGTCTGTGTGCCAAGCTCATCGCGGCCTCAGTGTGATTGTGCGCCCGCTCGCAGCCGACAGCAGCCGGCCGGCGGGTATGGTGATCGTGACCGATGACGGATAG
>NZ_JAGOIT010000121.1 GCF_017995515.1 Propionivibrio sp. | reverse complement strand
CCTATGCAGAAGCGCCCGAAGATCTCGCCCAGAAGGTCATCCGCCGAAAACTCGCCGGTAATCCCGGACAAGGCTTGTTGCGCCAGGCGCAGTTCCTCGGCGAACAGCTCCAGTTGCGGGAGTTGTGCCTGCGCAGCAGCGATGTGCTCCTGCGTATCGGTGAGCGCGCGTAGATGACGCTCGCGGGCGATGAAAACGTCTTCGGTTGGGTGCCAGCCGGCGATGCGCAGCAATTCGCGGCGCAGGAGATCGATGCCGTCGCCGTGTTTCGCCGACAGCGAGATGGCGACGCCGTCACTTTCGTCGTGACGTTCAGCAGCGCGTCCGGCAAGATCGACCTTGTTATAGACGGTGATACGGGAGAGTGAAGCGGGCAATTGCGCAAGGATCGCGCGCTCCGCATCGCCGACACCGGTGCGTGCATCGACGAGCAGCACGACGACGTCTGCTCGCTCGATCTCGCGCCAGGTGCGTTCGATGCCGATCTTTTCGACCGCGTCGTCCGTATCGCGCAGTCCGGCGGTATCGATCACGTGCAGGGGAATGCCATCGACCTGCAGCGTGCTGCGCACGACGTCGCGCGTGGTGCCGGCAACCGGCGTCACGATCGCCAGATCGTCGCCGGCAAGCCGGTTGAGCAGGCTGGACTTGCCGACGTTCGGCAGGCCGGCCAGGACGACGTGCAGACCGCCCTGCAGGAGCTTTCCCTGGCGCGCCCGATCAAACACCTGCGTGAGGCGCGCCTGCAGGCGTGCAAGGCGACCAAAGGCGTCGGCGGCTTCGAGGAAATCGACTTCTTCCTCCGGAAAATCGAGCGTGGCTTCAACCAGTGCGCGCAATTCAGTAAGCTGGTCGAGCATAACGTGAATTTCCTTCGAGAACTCGCCTTGCAGCGAACGCACCGCGCTACGCGCGGCGGCTTTCGTCGAAGCATCGATCAGATCGACAACGGCTTCAGCTTGCGCAAGATCGAGCTTGCCGTTGAGAAACGCACGTCGCGTGAACTCGCCGGGTTCGGCAAGCCGCGCGCCGAGGTCCAGGCAGCGCGCGAGCAGCATCTGCAGGACGACCATGCCGCCGTGCCCCTGTAGTTCAAGGACATCTTCACCGGTAAAGGAATGCGGAGCCGGGAAATACAGCAGCAGCCCGCTGTCGATGACACCGCCGTTTTCGCCGTAAAATTCGGCGAGCGTGGCGACTCGCGGCTTGGGACTTTTTCCGCTGACCTGATGGGCGAACTCGAGAAGATTCTGTCCGGAAATCCGGATGATCCCGACACCGCCACGACCTTGCGCCGTGGCAATGGCGGCGATTGTTTCAGCGGGCGCCGAAACGGTGGCCCGGTCAGGCCTTTGCGTCGTTTGCGGCTTTTCCGCCACTACCGAGCATCCGGGTGATCTGCCATTGCTGCGCAATCGACAGGATGTTATTGACTACCCAGTAGAGCACCAGGCCCGACGGGAAGAAGAGGAACATGCCGCCGAAGATGAACGGCATGAGCATCATCATCTTGGCCTGGATCGGATCGGGCGGCGTTGGGTTGAGCTTCGTTTGGATCAGCATTGTGGCGATCATGATCACCGGCAGGACATAGTAGGGATCCTGCGACGACAGATCGTGAATCCACAGAATCCATGGTGCGTCGCGCATCTCGACCGCGCCAAGCAAGGCCCAGTAAAGTGCGATGAACACCGGAATCTGTACGGCAATCGGCAGGCAACCGCCGAGCGGGTTGATCTTCTCGGTCTTGTAGAGATTCATCATCTCCATGTTGAGCTTCTGCTTATCGTCGCCACAGCGCTCACGCAGGGCCGTCATGCGCGGCGCAATCGCCTTCATCTTGGCCATCGACTTGTAGCTGGCGGCCGAGAGCGGGAAGAAGATCGCCTTGATGGCAACGGTCAGCAGCACGATTGCCCAGCCCCAGTTGCCTACCAGCTTGTGGATGAAATCGAGGCACCAGAAGATCGGTGCGGCGACGATCGTCAGCCAGCCATAATCGACGACGAGCGGCAAACCTTGCGCACCGATACCGCCCTCGGCTGTCGGCTTGGCCAACTGTTCAAGCATCGACTGGATCTGCGGTCCAGCATAGAGCGACACGACGTTGCTGGCCTTCGCGCCTGGCGCGACCGTGGCAACCGGTACGATGACTCCAGCCGTCACCGCCGGATTGGCGCCGCCGTCGAGCTTGCGCACAAAGAACTCGCGCGCCTGCTGCTCCTGCGGAATCCAGGCCGAGACGAAGTAGTGTTGCACCATCGCCATCCAGCCGTTGTCAGCCTTCTGGACAAACTTGGCCGAACCCTTCTCGATGTCCTTGAAGTTGATCTTCTGGTACTTCTCCTGCTCCGTGTAGATCGCCGGACCGGTGTAGGTGCTGACCATACTGCTTTCGCCAGCCGGCGCCGCGATATCGCGTTGCAGCTGGTAGTAGGCGTGCGCGGCGATTTCCTTCTGGCTCCCGTTGTCAATCTCGGTCGCGACGTTGATCAGGTAGCTGCCACGATTGAAGGTATAGATCTTGGTGACCTTGACACCATCGACAGCGGGAGTTTCGAGGCGCAGCTCGACGCTTTTTGCATCGGTGGCCAGTTCGCGGCTGCCGGGCGCTACAGAAAACACCGTCTTGTGGTTGGGAAGCCCCTCGCCAATCAGGCCGCTTTGCGCTGCGTACTGATGTTTGGCGTCGAACAGCGAGAAGTTGCGCGACTTGTCTTCGCTTGCCTTGTAACTGTTGAGTTCGAGGCCGACGACCGTACCACCGAGCGTCGATACGTCAGCGACAAACAGATCGGTCTTGACCTTGACGATCTCGGCCTTGGCGCTCCCTGCCGTCGAATTGCCCTCCGGTACGGAAGCGGCCGAGACCGGGGCCGGCGCGCTCGTCTCCGGCACGGGCGCAGTCGCCGTCGCGGCGGGTGCAGTTGCCAGCGGTGCCTGTGGATTGTTGTGCTTTTGCCATGCTTCCCAGAGCATGACCAGAGAGAATGAGAAGACGAAGACAAGAATCAGGCGTCGGGTATCCATGAACGGCCTATACAAGAGAATCAGGGAACGGGATCAAAACCACCCGCATTCCACGGATGGCAACGAGAGATGCGCTTGATGCCAAGACGAAGGCCTTTATACGCGCCATACTTCTGCACCGATTCGGCGGTGTATTCCGAACAACTCGGGAAAAAACGGCAGCGGCTCCCCAGGAAAGGGCTGATCGCATACTTGTAGAAACGAATCAGTGCCAGCAGCAATAATTTCATCGGCTCATCGTTCAGGTGAAATCATTTTGCCCAGCAAACCCCGGATTTCTTCCGCGAGGACTCGCCGGTCCAGCGGCACCGGTTTGGTCGACAAGCGCAGGACGAAGTCGTATGCCCGCAACCGGCAACGCATGATGCGAAAACTCTCTCTTGCCAGCCGTTTGACCAGATTCCGGTCTACCGAGCGTCGCAAGAGCCGTTTGGCAACGACGACGCCCAGACGGGCGCCCGTCGCTTCTTCTGCCGCACGAACGCGGTAATGTAGCAGGAAATACCTGCCTCTAACGGTCTTCCTGAAACCAAAAACGGATGAAAAATCATCCGTTTTTGTCAGTCGATACGTCTTGGGAAATACAGCGCAAGCAGAACTGCGCTTATCCGCCGGCTGTTCGGTGTTCAAACGGCCAAACGATGACGACCTTTGGCACGACGGGCACGAATTACGGCACGACCGCCGCGGGTGGCCATACGGACGAGGAAGCCATGGGTACGCTTGCGACGAATAACCGACGGTTGATAGGTGCGTTTCATAATTAAACCCTTGAAGTCATTGCAAAGTAAACGCGCAATTAAACATGCGATTACTAACGGTTGTCAAGCCGAAATTTTGGCCGATGCTGTGGATAACTTCGTTGCGACAGGTTAGAATCAGGCCCTTACGTCGGACGCCGTTTGCGTTGCCTGACATCAAAGCAGAAGCAATTTCTGTTCGTATCAATACAACCGTGTTTGACTACCCAGCATTCTTATTGCCCGGTTCCGGATGGTTGTTTTGAAATGCCAAACGCCGCATTGTGGCTTTAAAAAATCTAATCGGGATTGTGTCAATTCGTCAGCAATGAGTAGCTTCTGGATTTCCTGTCTGAGTCAGTTTGAACAAGAATTGCCACCACAGCAGTTCAACACCTGGATACGCCCGCTCCGGCTCGAAGGCGAAGACGACGCAGCAAACGGCCTGCGACTCTACGCGCCCAACGGTTTCATCCTTAAGTGGGTCAAGGAACGCTATCTGACGCGTATCGAGGAACTCGGAAGTGCCTTCTTCTCGGCGCCGGTCAGTGTCTCAATGATGGTCGCCGAGCGCAGCCCGGCACCGTCAGCCGCAACGAGGACCGTACCGACCGCTACGGGCGCGGTTGCCAAGCCGGTGGCGCCGGCGCCGACACCAGCGTTTGCCGCCGTCGAGCGGCCTCTGGAAAGAGTACGCTCCGATTACGAGAAGACGCGGCTCATCCCCGGCTTTACGTTCGAGAATCTGATCGTCGGCAAAGCCAATGACCTCGCGCGCGCCGCATCGGCCCAGGTCGCGACGAACCCCGGCGGAGCGGCGTACAACCCGATGTTCATCTACGGCGGGGCCGGTCTGGGCAAGACACACTTGATCCACGCCATCGGCAATAGAATCCTCGAACAGAATCCGGGCAAGGTCGTTCGCTATGTCCATGCGGAGGATTACTACTCCGATGTTGTGCGAGCGTATCAGACCAAATCGTTCGATGCCTTCAAGCGCTACTACCGCTCGCTCGATGTGCTCCTGCTCGACGACGTCCAGTTCTTCAATGGCAAGAACCGGACGCAGGAAGAGTTTTTCTTTGTCTTCAACGCGCTGATCGAAGCGAAGAAGCAGATCGTCATCAGCTGCGATACCTATCCGAAGGATATATCCGGGCTCGAGGATCGCCTGATCACACGTTTCGACTGGGGCCTCACGGTGCAGATCGAGCCACCGGAGATCGAGATGCGTGTCGCCATTCTGAAGAAGAAGGCCGAAGCGGAATCGGTCGCGCTCGACGATGAAGTCGCCTTTTATATTGCGAAACATTTGCGGTCGAACGTGCGCGAGCTCGAAGGCGCGTTGAAGAAGGTACTCGCCTACGCGTCGTTCCACGGACGCAAGATCGATCTCGAACTGGCGAAAGAGTCGCTCAAGGATCTGATCGGTGCCGTCAATCGGCAAATTACAGTCGAGAACATCCAGAAGACGGTTGCCGACTACTTCAAGATCAAGGTTGCCGATCTTTATTCGAAGAAGCGCACCCGGCAGATTGCCAGGCCCCGGCAAGTCGCCATGTGGCTTGCCAAGAACCTGACTTCACAGAGTTACCCGTCGATCGGGGAAGCGTTCGGCGGTCGTGATCACACGACGGTATTGCACGCGGTGCGGACGATCGAGTCCCTGCGCAGCAAGGACAACGAGTTGAACCACGATGTGCATGTGTTGTTGCAGGTTTTGAAGGGTTGAGAGGGGTTCCTGTATAAATTCGTGTACAGCTTGTGAATAATTTGTGCGTGATCGTTGAATTATTGCCCCGCGCGTAATTTGTTCATTTTTGTCCACAGGGGAATACAGAGCTTCTACAAACGGTTTTTGTTTTGTAAATGTATGAAAGTATTAAGGTAATTTTTGATATTCACAGGATTGTCTTCGAGATTATCTTTATAGGATTTATATATATGGTTCTTATAAAAACCCAACGCGATTCGCTTCTGGCTCCGCTTCAGTCAGTTTCCGGGATCGTCGAAAAGAAACATACGCTACCGATCCTGTCGAATGTCCTGCTCGAAAAACATGGAGATCGGCTCACCCTGCTGGCGACCGACATTGAAATCCAGATTACGACGTCCACACCCGTCGCTTCGAACGAAGGCGACGGCGCAGTGACGGTTGGCGCACGCAAGTTGCAGGACATCCTGCGTTCGCTGCCGGACAGTGCCGAGGTTAGTCTGAATCTCGAAGAGAAGCGCTTGCAGGTCAAGGCCGGCAAGAGCCGCTTCAATCTGCAGACCTTGCCGGCCGAGGATTTCCCGCGCATGGCGCTGGCCGATGGCGAAATCCATAAGATCGTCGTCACGCAAAAGCAGTTCCGCCGCCTGCTCGCGCAAACCCAGTTCGCGATGGCGGCCCAGGATGTCCGCTACTATCTGAACGGCCTGCTGATCCTCGCCGAAGGCAACGAGTTGCGCACAGTCGCTACCGACGGTCACCGCCTGGCCTACGCCAGCATGCAGTTGGAGGGCGATACGGATTTGCCGCGCCAGGAAATGATCCTGCCGCGCAAGACCGTCCTCGAATTGAGCCGCTTGCTGGCCGACAGCGACGAGCTGCTGCAGATCGAACTGACGAGCAACCAGATCCGCTTCCAGTTCGGCAACATCAACCTTGTCTCAAAGCTGATCGACGGCAAGTTCCCGGACTACGAACGCGTCATTCCGGCGGCGCTGAAGAATTTCGTGACCTTGAACCGGGCGGCTTTGCTCCAGTCGATGGTGCGTGCTGCGATTCTGACCAACGAGAAGTTCCGCGGCGTGCGCCTGGTGCTGACGCCCGGCAGCCTGAAGATCATTGCCGCCAACGCGGAGCAGGAAGAGGCTCAGGAGGAAATAGAAGTCGAATACGTTGGCGATGCGATCGACGTCGGTTTCAACGTCGGCTATCTGCTCGACGTCCTCAACAATTCATCGGCAGAGTCGATCGAATGGGGATTCAACGACGCCAATTCGAGCGCACTGCTGACGATTCCGGGTAACGAGCGGTTCAAGTACGTCGTAATGCCGATGCGCATCTAGCGGGCTGCAAGCGAACACACTAGCCACACTGGTTTCACGTGAAACAAAACTGGAAAAAGCATGATTGAAGAGAATGGCCCGTCCGCCTACGACGAATCGAGTATTCAACAACTCGAGGGTTTGGAAGCGGTCCGCAAACGTCCCGGAATGTACATCGGCGACACGTCGGACGGTACAGGTTTGCATCACATGGTTTTCGAGGTCGTCGATAACGCGATCGACGAAGCGCTCGCCGGACATTGCGACGACATCGTGATCACCATTCACGCCGACAATTCGATTTCGGTGGCCGACAACGGGCGCGGGATTCCGACGGGCGTCAAGTTCGACGACAAGAACGAACCCAAGCGTTCCGCCGCAGAAATCGTCATGTGCGTGCTGCACGCCGGCGGCAAGTTCAACCAGAACTCGTACAAGGTCTCGGGCGGCCTGCACGGCGTTGGTGTTTCCTGCGTCAACGCGCTCTCGAAATGGCTGCGCCTGACGATTCGCCGCGACGGCAAGAAGTACCAGCTCGACTTCAACCGCGGAAGCGTCGTCAATCGCCTGATCGAAGTCCAGAATGGCGTTGAAGTGTCGCCGTTGCGCATCGTCGGCGATACGGAGCGCCGCGGTACGGAAGTCCACTTCATGGCTGACGAGGAAATCTTCGGCCACGTCGAATTCCACTACGAAATCCTCGCCAAGCGCCTGCGTGAGTTGTCCTTCCTCAACAACGGCGTGCGCATTCGCCTGCTCGATCAGCGTACCGGCAAGGAAGAGGACTTTGCGTTTGCCGGTGGCGTCAAAGGCTTCGTCGATTACATCAACCGCGCCAAGACCGTACTGCACCCGAACGTCTTCTATTCGACGGGCGAATCGGCGATTCCGACTGGCGGCGCGATCAGCGTCGAAGTGGCGATGCAGTGGAACGACTCCTACGCCGAGCAGGTGCTCTGCTTCACCAACAACATCCCGCAAGCCGACGGCGGCACGCACCTCACCGGCTTGCGCGCGGCGATGACCCGCGTGATCAACAAGTACATCGAGGAAAACGAGATCGCCAAAAAGGCGAAGGTCGACATCTCCGGCGACGACATGCGCGAAGGCTTGGCTTGTGTGTTGTCGGTGAAGATGCCCGACCCGAAGTTCGCTTCGCAGACCAAGATGAAGCTCGTCTCCTCAGAAGCACGGCCGGCCGTCGAGGAAGTCGTTGCCGCCAAGCTGGCCGAATTCCTCGACGAGCGCCCCGTCGATGCCAAGGTGATCACCGGCAAGATCGTCGAAGCCGCACGCGCACGCGACGCCGCACGCAAAGCGCGCGAAATGACCCGGCGTAAGGGCCTGCTCGACGGCGTCGGGTTGCCCGGCAAGCTCGCCGACTGTCAGGAAAAGGACCCGGCACTGTGCGAACTCTACCTCGTCGAGGGCGACTCCGCCGGCGGCTCGGCCAAGCAGGGGCGCGACCGGAAGTTCCAGGCGATCCTGCCGCTCAAGGGCAAGATCCTCAACGTCGAGAAGGCGCGTTTCGACAAGCTGATCTCGTCGCAAGAAATTGCCACGTTGATCACCGCACTCGGCACCGGCATCGGCAAAGACGAGTACAAGCCCGAGAAGCTGCGTTATCACCGCCTGATCATCATGACCGACGCCGACGTCGACGGCGCGCACATCCGTACCCTGCTCCTCACCTTCTTTTACCGGCAGATGCCCGAACTCGTCGAAGGCGGCCACATCTACATCGCCCAGCCGCCGCTGTACAAGGTCAAGCATGGCAAGACCGAGCGTTACATCAAGGATGACGCGGCGCTGAACCAGTTCCTGCTCACGCTGGCGCTGGAGGATTCGGTGCTGGTGCCGAAGACCGGCGCAGCACCAATCTCGGGGTCGGCCCTGGAAGAACTCGCACGCGAGTACCTGCTTGCCGAGTCGATCATCAACCGCCTATCCCACCTTATAGAACCCGCAGTACTGCACGCCCTTGTCACGGCCAACGTGCAAATTGACCTCGGTAGCCAGGAGGCCGCGCAGGTGAGCGCCGATACGCTGATGCGTGCAATCGACGGCAAGCTCGGCATCAATGTTTTTGCCCGCTACGACGAGGCTGAAGAGCGTTGGCAGCTGCGGCTGGAGAAGATGCATCACGGCAACCTCAAGGTTAGCGTCATCGACGACGATCTTCTGGTCAGCGGCGACTACGCGCAGCTGCGCAAGACGGCGGAGATCCTCGCCGATCTCTACGGTACGGGTGGATACGTGACGCGCGGCGAAAAGAAGCAAGCGGTCGCCAGCTTCGCCGAAACGATGCGTTGGCTGCTCAACGAAGTCGAGCGCGGCATCAGCAAGCAGCGCTACAAAGGTCTCGGCGAAATGAACCCCGAGCAGCTCTGGGAAACGACGATGGATCCGAACGTCCGCCGCCTGCTGCGCGTGCAGATCGAAGACGCGAT
>NZ_JAGOIT010000120.1:6049-9287 GCF_017995515.1 Propionivibrio sp. | reverse complement strand
TGACATATTTAGGCCGTCATATTTAACCTATAAATATCAATCGGTTACGAGATCCTATTGTAACCCGGTACCGCCATTTTGTCGCAGTGTTCGCCAGATATGCAAAAGTGCTAAGTCACGAGGATTGATTACCGGGGAGACCCGGGCTTTTTTCCATGTGCGACAAAATTGCGACACTCAGTTTTCAAAAAGCGGTGAATTTCGGTAAATCAAGTTTCTGAATATTCCGTTGTTGTCTTTTTTGGGCTTGTTATTGGCCTCCTCGACAGGAATCGAACCTGTATCTCACGCTTAGGAGGCGCGTGCACTATCCATTATGCTACGAGGAGAACGGAAGGTATTGTACTTGCTCGGGCTTGCCGGCGGCAAATGGCACTCACGGGATACGGCCCACGATGCGTGGCGCATCGGGTCGGCGCACGACAGGCGCGGTAGAATCTCGCGCTTTCCCGGAATCGGATGGCGTGCTGCTTTGCCACCGATTCGCGCGTTGTCCCTTCTTGAGTGATCTTTGCCCATGCCGTACCTGATCCTGTCCGACGCTTCGCTCGCCTTTGGCCACGTTCCGCTGCTCGACCACGCCGAATTCGTCCTCGAACCGGGCGAGCGTGTGGCGCTGATCGGACGCAACGGCTGCGGCAAGTCTTCGCTGCTGCGCGCGCTGGCCGGGCAGGGTATGATCGACGATGGCACGGTCTGGCGACAGCCCGGCGTGCATCTTGGTTACGTGCCGCAGGAGCCGCCGTTCGATCCTGAACTCACCGTGTTTGAAGCCGTCGTTGCCGGCATGGGCGAAGTCTCCCGGCTGCTTGCCGAATACCACGCGGTATCGCACGCGCTGGCCGATGAGTCGGCGGCCGATCAAACGGGCCTGCTTGAACGCCTGCACCAACTTCAGGGCGAGCTGGAGGCGCGCAATGCCTGGTCTTTCGAGACGCAGGCCGAGCGCGTCATCCAGCGCTTTACGCTCGATCCCGATGCGAAAGTCGGGACGCTCTCCGGCGGGCAGAAGAAGCGTCTGGCGCTTGCCCAAGCGCTCGCCGTCTCTCCGGAAATGCTGTTACTCGACGAACCGACGAATCACCTCGACATCGGCGCGATCGAGTGGCTTGAAGACATGCTGATCGGCTCGAACGTCTCGATGGTTTTCGTGACCCACGACCGCCGGTTTCTCGATCGCGTCGCGACGCGCATCGTCGAGCTCGATCGCGGCCGTCTCCTTTCCTGCCCCGGAAACTTCAGTGCGTATCAGGTCAAGAAAGAACAGATTCTGCACGACGAGGCGATCCAGAACGCCAAGTTTGACAAGTTTCTCGCGCAGGAAGAGGTCTGGATTCGCAAGGGCGTCGAAGCGCGGCGCACGCGCAACGAAGGGCGAGTCTTGCGCCTGGAGCAACTGCGGCGCGAACGCGCCGCGCGGCGTGATCGTCAGGGCAAGGTCGAGCTCGCGCTGGATGCCGGCGACAAGAGCGGCAAGCTCGTTGCCGAGCTGACCCACGTCAGCAAGAGTTTTGGCGAAGGCGTTGGCGAAAAACGCGTCGTCCGCGATTTCTCCTGTCGCCTGCAGCGCGGCGACAAGATCGGCCTGATCGGCCCGAACGGCGCCGGCAAGACGACGCTGCTGCGCCTGATCCTCGGCGAACTGCAGCCGGATTCCGGCAACGTGCGCCTCGGCACCAAGATTCAGGTCGCGTATTTCGACCAGTTCCGGACGCAGCTCGACGAGGAGGCTGCGCTCGTCGACGTCATCTCGCCCGGGTCGGATTACGTCGAGATCGGGCGCGAGCGCAAGCATGTAATCGGCTATCTCGGTGACTTCCTCTTTGCGCCGCAGCGCGCGCGTTCGCCGGTCAAGTCGTTGTCCGGCGGCGAACGCAATCGCTTGCTGCTGGCACGACTGTTCGCGCGGCCGGCCAACGTCCTCGTGCTCGACGAGCCGACCAACGACCTCGACATCGAAACGCTCGAGCTGCTTGAACAACTGCTGCAGGACTACGCGGGAACGCTCTTCCTCGTCAGCCACGACCGCGCCTTCCTCGACAACGTGGTGACGCAAACGATCGCGTACGAAGGCGGTGGCGGTTGGCGCGAATACGCCGGCGGCTACCAGGATTGGGCCGACTACCAGGCCAAGCGCCGTGCCGACGAGCCGAGCGCAGCGCCGGTCAGGCAGGCTTCCGTGGTCGCCGAAGCCCTCGACAGCGCGCCAAAGGCGAAGGCCGACGGCAACCGCAAACTGAGCTACAAGGAGTCGCGTGAACTTGCCGAGTTGCCTGGCAAGATTGCCGCGCTGGAGCAGGAGCAGAATGAGATCAACCTTCGTCTCGAAGATCCTTCGCTCTACCAGTCCCAGCCGAGGGAGGCGCACGCGCTATCCGAGCGCCTCGTCGCTATCGACGATGAACTGATGCAACTCCTGGAACGCTGGGAAGAACTCGAATAGCCAGCGTCAGCAGCCGGTCGATACGTAGTCGATCACCGGCGCATTGCCCGCGGCCGTGGGTTGGCGGTAGCGGACAAAGCACTGCGCTGTTCCGGCGTCCTCGTCGATTGCTCCGTGCCAATAGATCCACGCGCCTGAATAGACGCTCGCGCGCTGTTTCCAGTCGCCGGATGGCGTGGTCACCATCGGCACGATGCCCGTCGCTGTTCCCGCTGGGTAACCATAGACGAAACTGACGAGTGGAAGCCGTCGAAGTCGGCCTTGCCGATTGCCACGCCACGGCTCCGGAGGATCGAGTAGGCCGCGGTGAGGTGAAAGAAGAAGTTCGGCAGTGCGTACTGGAAGAGGAATTCCGGAGCCGGTAACGAAACCACCGCGTTCCCCGCCTTGCTTTCGAGCGTCCGCGATTCGCTGCCCTCAAACAGCGCGGGCTCCAGCGAACCGACCAAGAGCGCGGCGCGCGCGATGCACACCCGAAGCCCCGCGAACGAAACCTCAAACTCGCCGTAGGGCGGAATGCCTTGGCCAACCAGCGGAAAGCAGGCGCGCAGCGCAAAGTTCGCGGCAATCCGTACCTGCGTCTCGAACGGCAGCATGTCCGGCGCGAGGCGAGCGGTTAGCAATTCAGTCGCCTCAATCTTGTGTACGCGTACATGCGACTCGGCTGTATCGACGAGACCAGCAAGGCGCTCAAGATAGCGCAGGAAGACGGGAATCGACGCTTCGTACATGCTGATCGGCATGGAGGCTTATCCTTTGGCTGGCAAATTGAAAACGTAACGAATCCCGAAGCGA
>NZ_JAGOIT010000120.1:0-5949 GCF_017995515.1 Propionivibrio sp. | reverse complement strand
ATCGACGAGACCAGCAAGGCGCTCAAGATAGCGCAGGAAGACGGGAATCGACGCTTCGTACATGCTGATCGGCATGGAGGCTTATCCTTTGGCTGGCAAATTGAAAACGTAACGAATCCCGAAGCGAATGAGTTCAGACCATCGATTGACCCGGGGGAACGCTGGTCAATCGCGGTCAGTCGTTCGTGCGATCGCTCATGGCCACGCGCCTTCATCCTTGCAGTTCTCCACGAACACCTGATCCTGCGCTGGATTGTTGGCGATGTAGACCTGATTCATGGACGTCTTCGGATGAACGCCATCCTCGCACGCCGCACTCTGCGTCGTGCCGATCACGACCAGGCTGCCGGCCACAAGATCGCAGGAAACGAGGTGATCCAGCGCGCTCCAGGACGGACAAATCGCGTAGGTTTGGCGATACGTTTCCCTGGACTCATTGGGCCGGTTGAGCGACCACCACCGGCCAATCCGCGAGTGGCTCTTGCTCGAATCCCAGACTCGATAAACGCGTACGCTGCGCTGAACGGAAAACACCTTTCCTGCGCAAATCCCGCCATTCTCGGAGGCAGCCCGCGCCTGGTCGAGTAGCGCGGGAGCGGCGGTTTCGACGACGCCAGCGGGCGGAACCGGCGGTCCCCCGAAGCAGGCCAGACCGTCGATGCCAACAGCGACCTCGCCATCATGGCGAACAAGGCCGCCGCACCCTGTCAAAGCGATGGATACGACAGTGAGAGCGATTTTGTGGAGAGTATTGCTCATGGAGTGGGCGGTCAGGTTTTGCGGAGGTTGGCGAACTCGCTTATTGGGGTTGCGTAATAGTCAAGCGGGATCGGACAAGTGCGGCAAAAAGGCGTGCCCTCAGGCTTTTTGAAGCGATGCTGTGGCCAGCGCGATGCCAAGGCCGAGCAGGATCGTCCCGATGGCGCGTTCGATGAGATGGCGCGAGGTGGCGACGAAGCGACGCGCGGCTTCCGACGAGAACGCGAAGGCGACCAGTACGAACCAGACGAGATGCGCGAGCGACATGAAGGCGCCGTAACCGAGTTGGGTGAGCAGGGGCGTATCGACGCGGATGACCTGCGTGAAGAGCGAGACGACGAACAGCGTCGTTTTCGGATTCAGCGCGTTGGTCAAGAAACCGATGCGCAGCGCCGCGAAGTCCGAGAGCGGGGCGGTTTCTGAAGCGTCGGCTGTCGCGTCGATCTTCCTGGCTTTCAGCATCGTGATGCCGAGGTAGATCAGGTAGGCGGCGCCGGCGAACTTGATCGCCGAGAAGAGCAGGATCGAGCGCGAGATCAGGAGCCCGATGCCAGCCATCGAATACGCGACGTGAACCAGCACGCCAAGCGAAATCCCTACCGATGTCAGCATCCCGGCGCGGCGCGAGCGCATCATGCTGTTGCGTGTGACCATGGCGAAGTCGGCGCCGGGGCTGATGACGGCAAGGATCGTGATGGTGGCGACGGCGACTGCTTCGATCATGTTTGTTCCGCAGATGGGAAAGACCCGAATGTTACCGCAGAGCCCAAGAAAACAACGCCGCTCAGTTGGCGGTTACGCCAGCGCCGCCTGGGTGCGTGCCTTCCAGCCCGGGCCCAGCGGGGCCATGAGCTCGCTCAGGGCTTCGCCGTCGAAGATGCGGCGGCGCAGCACGTCGCCCACAAAGGCTTGCAGTGCGGCAGCGTCCAGCCCGTGCTTGGCGGCGATGGCGGTGAGTTCGCGGGTTTTCTTATCGGCCTTGGAGCGTTCGTAGCCGGCGCGGATTTCCTTTTCATCCGGGGCTTGGCCAACGGGCAGGCTGCGGATGTATTCGGCGATGAACTTGGCATCGTCCTGGATCAGGCCGATCAACTGCTCGTGGTTCATGGTGGGTTGTCGATCTTCTCGCCGGAGAAGAGTGCGATGGCTTTGTTCACATTCTCTTGCTGTTGGCGGAAGTCGAGCACGTTGCCGTAGGGCTTGCTGTCGTTGAGCGCGCGGTTGGTGCGCGAAAAAAGCCTGGATCAGCCCGTGGTGCTTCAGGTTCTTGTCCACGTACAGGGTGTTGAGGTACTTGGAGTCGAAGCCGGTGAGCAGCATGTCCACGACGATGGTGATATCGATCTTGTGGGCATGGGTTTGACCCGCCTGACGCAGGTCGACATTGGAGTACTGCTGATCCTTGATGCGCTTTTGCACATCCTGACAATAGAGGTCGAGCTCGCCGATGCGGTGGTTGGTGTCCTTGAGCAGGGAGGAGGCTTTGAACGAGGTGAGCGTCTTGCCGCTGCCGGTGGTGTGCCAGATGTAGCCGTTGCCGCAACGCTGGTGGATGCATTCCACAATGGCCTGCACGGCATAGACCTGGTACGGCCGCATCATCAGCAGCTTCTGCTCGCTGGCGACCAGCACCATGTAACGGCTGATCATCTGGCCCAGGGTGCATTTGGCGAGGAATTTCTCGGCGAAGGCATCGAGGTGAGTAATCTTCTTGTTGTCTTCGCCGGCGAACTGGTGAACGGGCAGGAAGCGTTCGTCGGCGTTGAAGCTGAAATGGCGGGCGTTGTTGTTGGCGAAGTACCGGGTGTCGGTGCGATTGCTGACGATGAAGAGCTGGATGAAGCAGAGCAGCGTCTTGCCGTAACCGTTGCCGGGGTCGGTCTTGTAGTCGACGATCTGCTGCATGACCCGGCGCGGGCTGACGGCCAAGGTTTT
Source organism: Propionivibrio sp. (assembly GCF_017995515.1). Classification (GTDB taxonomy): domain Bacteria; phylum Pseudomonadota; class Gammaproteobacteria; order Burkholderiales; family Rhodocyclaceae; genus Propionivibrio. Next base: position 3,255 of record NZ_JAGOIT010000120.1, on the reverse strand, counting down.
CAGTTCGATCTGTACGGCCGGCACGCCGTTGATGAGCAGCATCACGTCGTAGCGGTGATGGCTGTTGTCGGTGTTGATGCGCAACTGGTTGATGACTTCGAAGTGGTTCTTGCACCAGTCCTTGATGTTGACCAGGGTGTAGTTGAGCGGTGTGCCGTCGTCGCGCTCGAAGGCGTTGATGCTGCGCAACGTTTGCGCGGCGTTGTAGACGTCCGGCGTGATCACGTCGTCAAGCAGGCGCTGGAATTCGCTTTCGGTGAGCTTCACGCGGTTAAGCGCCTCGAACTTCTCGCGGAAGTTGGCTTCCAGGGCGGCGCGGTCGCGGATGTCGTGGCGGTAGGTGTATTTGAGATCGCCCAGCTTCGCGATCAGATCAAGCTCGATCTGGTTTTTCGTGGTTGTCATTGCCATGACCCAATCATGCGAATGGGGGTCTTGGAATCGGCTGAGTCTATCAGTGCTCAACGAGACCCACCAACATCTGTGGCAATGGGAAATAGTCTCGTGATTCTCTGGCATATTCGAATGTCGGCTTTGTGCTCGGTTTCTGCCGTATGACCCCAGGCTCCCGGATGGCAGTCTTTCCCCACGAAGAGACATCGGGGTTCTCGACCGAGTGAAGTTGTCCGTAGTTTCTTGAATGCCAAGAGGTAAAGAACTCGGCACTTCCAAAGAAGTCAGGGGAGCGCATGGCTCCCCTGGGTTTTCGGAACGTCGTCAATTTCGACGTGAGTGCGTTTCCACGTCTTTACTTCCACTGCACTCCGTGCTTACGCCGCGAAGTTCTTCTCAGCGAACTGCCAGTTGACGAGGTTGTTCAGGAAGGTCTCGACGAACTTCGGACGCAGGTTGCGATAGTCGATGTAGTAGGCGTGTTCCCAGACGTCGATGCACAGCAGGGCTTTGTCGCCGGTCGTCAGCGGCGTGCCGGCCGCGCCCATGTTGACGATGTCGACCGAGCCATCGGCCTTCTTCACCAGCCAGGTCCAGCCCGAGCCGAAGTTGCCGACGGCGGAGGTCTGGAAGGCTTTCTTGAATTCGTCGAAGCTGCCCCACCTCTTGTTGATGGCATCGGCCAGTGCGCCCGACGGTGCTCCGCCGCCATTGGGCGACAGGCAGTTCCAGAAGAAGGTGTGGTTCCATACCTGCGCGGAGTTGTTATAGATGCCGCCTGCCGGCGCCTTCTTGACAACGGCTTCCAGATCCAGGTTTTCGTACTCGGTGCCCTTGATCAGGTTGTTCAGATTGGTGACGTAGGCCTGGTGGTGCTTCGCGTAGTGATACTCGAACGTCTCTTTGGACATGTGCGGAACCAGTGCGTCCATGGCGAACGGGAGTTGCGGTAGTTGATGTTCCATTTTTGCTCCTTGGTAGAAGTGTCGTTTGTTGTTCTCAGCGGGTCAGTGGCTTTCAGGATTGGTCTTCGCCGCGCTGCACCGAAGTGACAGTGGCATTGGCCCGACCACTGCGGAAACAGACCGCGATGGAGTCGTTTGGTTCCAACGAGTCGGCATTGCGCACGATCACCCCGGTGGCATTGGTAACGATGCTGTAGCCGCGTTCGAGGACGGCGTTCGGGTTCAGGTGCGCGAGGCTGGCGGCGAGGCGGGCGATGTCGCCGGATTTCTTCGCCAGCGTTTGCTGGTAGGCGGCAGGCAGTCGTGTCTTGAGCGCTTCAAGCCTGCGCGCGATCGCGTTCGTTTCCGGGCGCGCCAGGAGCAGGCGATGGCTCAGGTCAGCGAGGGCGTTGCGTCCGTGTTGGCAACGTTGTGCCAGGCCGTGGTCCAGGCGGCGCCGGAGGTTGCGCAGCAATTCGCGCTGCTGTTCGATCCGCTGTGCCGGATGCTGCAATCGACGGGCCTGCCAGTCGAGCTGCTGCGCTTTCTGCGCCAGCGAATTCGCGGCAACGCGTGACAGTGCTTGCCGGTGCGCCGCGAGGCCGGCCATCAGCGCGGTGTGCTGCGGTGCGGCCATCTCCGCCGCAGCCGTCGGTGTCGGTGCGCGCAGGTCGGCGGCGAAGTCGGCGATGGTGAAGTCGGTTTCGTGGCCGACGCCGCTGATGACGGGGATCGAGCTTGCACGGATCGCCCGGGCGACGGCTTCGTTGTTGAATGACCACAGATCCTCGATGCTGCCGCCGCCGCGGCAGACGATCAGCACGTCGCACTCCTGCCGGGCGTTTGCGCATTCGATTGCGCGTGCGATCTGCTCGGAGGCGCCTTCGCCCTGCACCGGGGTCGGATAGACGATGATTCCGACGTGCGGCGAGCGGCGGGCAAGCGTCGTTACCACGTCGCGCAGAGCCGCCGCCTGAGCCGAGGTGACGATACCGATCCGGCGCGGAAAGACGGGCAGGCGGCGCTTGGTCGTGCTGTCAAAGAAGCCTTCGCGCTCGAGTTTCTCCTTGAGGCGCAGGAACTGTTCGTAGAGATTGCCGACGCCTGCCTTGCGCGCCGCTTCGACGTTCAACTGGAAGTCGCCGCGCGCTTCGTAGAGCGTGACGAGAACGCGGGCTTCGATATGCTGGCCGTTTTCCAGCCGCCAGCCGAGCAACTGCGCCCGGTTGCGGAACATGACGCAGCGCACCTGTGCGGCGGCGTCCTTGAGCGAGAAGTAAACGTGCCCGGAGGCTGCGTAGGTCAGGTTGGAGACCTCGCCGGCGACCCAGCACAGGGGAAACGACGCCTCGAGCCTTTCGCGCGCGAGGCGGTTGAGCACGGAGACGGGGATGACGGTCGGCACCAGCGAGGCGTCAATGGCTTGTGTTTCGGGCATGCACGGATTCTAACGCCTTGTCAATTCATTCACACCTCGGTCGCCATCATGTCACGTGGCCGAAAGTCGGGCGGGTATGCGCTGACTTGTCTGTAATCATTTGAATTTTATGTATTTATTTCCCTGCCTGTTTTTTCGACAAGTCAGTCGATCGGTTGCTCCGGCGGCGATTCCGGCGAATTACGTGCCGATACCCACAAAGTTATCCACAGATCTTGTGGATAAGAATATGTCCATTACTTAAGCGCGGCACTTGCCGCTCAAGCTGGCACAGGCTAAAGTTCCGCGCTGTAGATTTTTCGGGGATTGCCGTGTTCTCAATCATTCTGGCGGCCGGTTGGCCCATTTGGCCTCTGCTTTTTGCATCGATCATCGCCGTCGCTCTGATCATCGAGCGCTTGGTGGCGCTGCGTCGGTCCAAGGTGCTTCCCGCCGGTTTGCTGCAACGCGTTGTTGCCGAGTACCGGCAGGGTGCGGTAA
>NZ_JAGOIT010000190.1 GCF_017995515.1 Propionivibrio sp. | reverse complement strand
GGCACCAATGTGCATCACCTCGAAGGAGCGTGATCCCGTCCGAGCTGGTGAGAGGCCAGCAAGCGCCGAGAGGCGACATACTCCCGCAGCAGGACGCCAGACATGAAGCTGACCATGCTCAAGCCGCGATTGCAGGCGAGCACGGCGCAGCGCATGCAGACGCTCGACATCAAGGCGGGCGCCACCAAGCGCATCACCGGCTACACATGGCAGCAGATCCGCAAGGCCGTCATGGCCCGCGATCACTACCAATGCCAGCTATGCGGGTGCGTGGGCATCGAGCATGAGGTCGATCACGTCGTGCCGCTTGAGCAAGGCGGATCGAACGACATGGGAAACCTTCGCTTGACGTGCGTCGAGTGCCACAAGGCCAAGACGGCACGCGAGGCATCCGCACGGGCCGGGGGCGGGTGAAAAGTCCAGAGGTCGTCGTGGCCATAAACCGCGCACATTCCCACGTAGGGACTTTCCTCCAGTTTTGAAAAAAGGGGTTTTCAGAATGGCCGGCGTCAAAGGCATGAAGGGCGGCGGCGGTGCGCGGACTGGCGCCGGACGCAAGCCGAAGCCGAGGCCCGAATCTGCTCCCGTTGCGACCGTTGCGCCTGTCGTAATCGAGCAGGGCGAGCGCGACATGCTCAAGCTGTTGCAAGACGTGGCGCTCGGGGTTGTCGAGGCGACTCCGATCCAGGTGCGCGCGGCAATCGCTGCGGTGCAATACACGCACACCAAGCGCGCGGACGGCGGCAAGAAGGAAGAGCAGGCCGAGAAGGCGAAGAAGGTAGCCGGCGGAAAGTTCGCTGCTGCCGCTCCGCCTAAGCTCGTGGTGAATAACCGCTGATGCCGGAATGGACCACGGCGTGTCCTGACTGGGCCGATCGGCTCAAGTCGGGGCGCAGCATCATCCCGTCGCCGATCTTCCCCGACGAAGCCGAGCGCGCGCTTGCTGTGTTCCGCGAACTGAAGATCGTGGATGCGCCGGGCTCGCCGACGATCGGCGAGGCGTGCGCGCCGTGGGTGTTCGATCTGGCTGCGTCGATCTTCGGGGCGTATGACGCTGAGTCGGGACGCAGGCTTATAACCGAGTGGTTTATTTGTGTCCCGAAGAAGAACAGCAAGAGCACCATCGCCGCGGCGGTGATGATGACGGCGCTGATCTTGAACTGGCGGCAGTCGGCTGAATTCGCTGCGCTTGCGCCGACGATCGAGGTCGCCGGCAATGCGTTCTCACCAGCGCGCGACATGGTGAAGCACGACGAGGAGCTGGACGCGCTGCTCCAGGTGCAAACCCATGTCCGCACGATCACGCACCGCGAGAGCGGCGCAACGTTGAAGGTCGTGGCCGCTGACAGCAACACGGTCGGCGGCAAAAAGTCGGTCGGCACTCTGGTTGATGAGCTGTGGTTGTTCGGGAAGCAGGCGAACGCAGAGAACATGCTTCGCGAGGCAATCGGCGGGCTTGCTTCCAGGCCCGAGGGCTTCGTCATCTACCTGACGACGCAATCGGACGACCCGCCGGCCGGCGTGTTCAAGCAGAAATTGCAGTACGCCCGCGACGTGCGGGACGGCAAGATTCACGATCCGCGCTTCGTGCCGGTGATCTTCGAGCATCCGCCTGAGATGGTGGAGCGCAAAGAGCACCTGCTGCGCGAGAACCTTGCGCTGGTGAATCCGAACCTTGGCTATTCGGTGGATCGCGAGTTCCTTGACCGCGAATACACGAAGGCGCAGCAGGGCGGCGAGGAGTCGTTTCGTGGTTTCCTGGCGAAGCACGCGAACGTCGAAATAGGGATGTCGCTGCGCTCCGACCGCTGGCCCGGCGCGGACTTCTGGGAGCCGCAGGCCCGGAAGGGCACGAACCTTGACGCGATTCTGGCACGCTGCGAAGTCGTGGATGTGGGGATTGATGGCGGCGGGCTTGACGACTTGCTCGGGCTGTCCGTGGTGGGTCGGGATGCCGAGTCGCGCGAGTGGTTGTCGTGGTCGCACGCATGGGCGCATCCGTCCGTGCTCGAGCGCAGGAAGTCGGAGGCCGAGCGGTTTCGTGACTTCGCCCGCGATGGCGATCTGACGCTCGTCAAACAGGTTGGCGACGACGTTGCAGACGTGGCCGCGATCTGCGCCGAGATCGAAGAGGCCGGCGTACTGGACAAGATCGGGTTGGACCCGGCCGGAGTGGGTAGCATCCTTGATGCGCTCGTGCAAGCGGGTGTTCCGCAGGACAAGATCATCGGCGTATCGCAAGGCTGGCGGCTGGGTGGCGCGATCAAGACCACGGAACGCAAGCTGGCCGAGGGCGGCATGTGGCATGACGGCTCGCCGATGATGGCGTGGTGCGTCGGTAACGCCAAGGTCGAGCCGCGCGGGAACAGCATCCTGATCACGAAGCAGGCAAGCGGGTTCGCGAAGATCGACCCGCTGATGGCGCTGTTCAATGCGGTGTCGCTGATGGCGCTGAATCCTGCTGCGGCAGAAAAATCATTTTGGGACATATGACTACATGAGCTGGCTAGACTTCCTGCCGTTCCGCAAGAAGGCTGACGCCGGCGGATATACGGTTGTCGATTTGATGAGCGACGTGGGCTGGAGCATCACGCCGTCCAAATCG
>NZ_JAGOIT010000119.1:1712-9320 GCF_017995515.1 Propionivibrio sp. | reverse complement strand
GCACCACTGGATCCCGGGTCAAGCCCGGGATGACGGATTCTGAACGGTCCATGTGATTCATCATGACTTACCAATAGGAGCGGTTCAGCCAGCGCTGCACGGAAAGCAGGCCGGTCACGCTTCGTGGGGGATGAAGCCGTGGTCGAGCACTCTCCGCAGTATTCGTGGGCAAGTCAGATCGGGAGAACCTTTTTGTCCAGAGCGGACATCATTCCATCGGCACCCACGGACTGACAACAGGCACGCCCGTCGGCTTGAAATCGTCGACGTTGCGCGTAACCACAGCCATGCCATGCACAAGGGCCGTTGCCGCGATGAGAGCATCGCGCTCGCTACGCTTGTCGGGCACGTGCAACCGGGCGCAGCGTTGCGCCACGGCGGTGTCGACGGGCAATGTGCGGCTCGAGAACTCGGGCACTACGTGCTGCTCCAGCCACGCGCGCAGCAAAGCCCCTTGCTTCGCGTCCTTCCGTTCAATCGACAGAACGCCAAGTTCCAGCTCCATGATGGTGATGGCCGACACAAAGAGGTCGGCCGCATCAACGCTTTCCGTCCATGCCGTCACGTTCGCATCCGCCTTGCCAAGTCGAACCTTGCGTAGCTCCGACACGACGTTGGTATCAAGAACGTACATCATGAAAAATCAGCCGGCCGGGTTTCGATGGTCACGCGCGGCGGGTCGAATTCGATGTCGGCACTACCCGGCATCGCCAATGCATCGGCAATATTGCGCCGCTGCCTTGTGAGCCGCTGATAGTCCTCAAAGCTCAGAAGCACATGGGCCGGCCGGCCTCGATCAGTAATGAATACCGGCCCGCTGTTTGCAGCCCTTTTCGCCTCGCTCGCGGCCTGGTTGAACTCGCGGCTTGATATGGTGGTGATGGTCATGACGGCACCTCGCCTGCCCGGTTAATGTAGCGACGTTACTACGCTCACCGGGTGAGCACAAGCCAGTCAGGAAGCCGGGACTGATGAGGCCCGAAAATGCATGAATTCGTCGCCCCGGGTTTGTCGAAGGGCGGCTTCGACAGGCTCAGCCCGAACGGGAGTTGAGACTTCTTCGGGCCATTCTCTGCGTAACCTCTGTGCCTCTGCGTCTCTGCGGTAGGTTCTGAATCGTCATGCCGCGTTTTGCCTCCTCGGTGCAGCCCGCCCGCGCCGCCTTTCAAGGTGCCGTTTTTGCTATAGTCAGGCCCGCCAAAGACTCAGCAAAAGGTGAAATTGTGGATTGGAATCAGGAGTTGCTCGCCAGCGTCATCTGGCTGGCGAAAGCGTTCTTCATCAGTCTGATCGGGCTCGGCGCGGTGATCGTGGGGCTTGGGCGGCTCACCGTCTGGGGCCGCCAGTTCCGCGTGATCACGGCCGAATACTTCAATCCGCGGCGGCACAAGGCGCCGCTCCTCTGGCTGGCGCTGATCGTCTTCATGACGCTCTTCTCGGTGCGCATGAACGTGCTCTTTTCGTTCTGGTACAACGGCTTCTACAGCGCGATGCAGAACCTCGACGGCAAGGCGTTCTGGTTCATGCTCTTCGTGTTCAGCGTGCTGGCGACGATCCACGTGGCGCGCGCGCTGATCAACTTCTACCTGCAACAAGCCTTTCTCATCCGCTGGCGGACCTGGCTGACCAACTCGCTGATCGAGCGCTGGCTCGACAAGCAGGCGTATTACCGCAGCCAGTTCGTGCCGGAAAGCGCGGACAACCCGGACCAGCGGATCCAGCAGGACGTCGAGAGCTTCGTCAGCAGTTCGCTCTCGCTGTCGATGGGCTTGCTCGACGCCGTGGTCTCGCTCTTCGCCTTCACGATCATCCTGTGGAATCTCTCGGGCGCGCTCGCACTGCTCGGCGTCGAGATCCCGCGCGCGATGGTGTTCATGGTCTACGCCTACGTGATCGTCGCCACCGTGTTCGCCGTCAAGATCGGCCGCCCACTGATCGCGCTGAACTTCCTCAATGAGAAGCTGAACGCCAACTTCCGCTATGCGCTGGTCCGCCTGCGCGAGTACGGCGAGAGCATTGCTTTCTTTCGCGGCGAAACGGTCGAGCGCAACAACCTGCTGACGCGCTTTGCCGGCGTGATCGCCAACATGTGGGCGATCGTCTTCCGCTCGCTCAAGTTCCAGGGCTTCAACCTGGCGATCAGCCAGGCGGCCGTCGTCTTCCCCTTCATCGTCCAGGCGCCGCGCCTGCTCAGCAAGCAGATCACGCTCGGCGACGTGATGCAGACCTCGCAGTCCTTCGGCCAGGTGCAGGACGCGCTCTCCTTCTTCCGCACCTCCTACGACAACTTCGCCGGCTACCGCGCGGTAATCAACCGGCTGTTCGGCTTCCTCGATTCGATGGACTCGGCCGAGCAACTCGCCAGCGCACGCATCGCGCCGGCGACGCAGCGCTTCGCCGTCGACGCGCTGACGGTACGAAAGCCTGACAACAGCGTGCTCATCGAGAACCTGAGTCTGTCGCTGCCCGCCTCTGCCGCCCTGCTCGTGCGCGGGCGCTCCGGCATCGGCAAGACGACGCTGCTGCGCGCCATCGCCGGCCTGTGGCCATACGCCGAGGGAACGGTCAGCCGGCCGGTCGAGGGGCAGTCGCTGTTCCTGCCGCAAAAACCCTACCTGCCGCTCGGCACGCTGCGCCAGGCGCTGTTCTACCCGGCCGCGCCGCAAACCGGGGACACGGTCGCCGACGCCGCCGAAAAGGCACAGGCAATCGACGTCTTGCGCCGCTGCCAGCTCGGGCATCTCGCCAGCCGCCTCGACGACGAGGCCGACTGGGGCCACTCGCTCTCGCTCGGCGAGCAGCAGCGCCTCGCCGTCGGCCGCGCGCTGATCAACCGGCCACAGGTGCTCTTCCTCGACGAGGCGAGTTCGGCGATGGACGAAGGGCTGGAACACGCGATGTATCAGCTGCTGCGCGACGAGCTGCCGGAGGCGGTGCTGATCAGCGTCGGCCATCGCAGCACGCTGCTCGAATTTCACACGCACGAGCTCGAAGTGCTTGGTGGCGGCAAGTGGAACGTGCAGCCGTTATCAACGGGTTCGGCTGTTTCGGCTGCACCGGCCTGATGACCGACGCGAGAGACGCGGCAGCAGTCAAGCGCTACCTGCCGTGGGTGGTCGCCGTCGCGCTGTTCATGGAGAAGCTCGATTCGACGATCATCAACACGGCGATCCCGGCGATGGCCGAGAGCCTGCAGGTGACGCCCTTGAGCCTGAAGGCGGTGGTCACCAGCTACATCCTGAGCCTGGCCGTCGGCATCCCGATCAGCGGCTGGATGGCCGACCGCTTCGGCACCCGGCGTGTTTTCAGCGCGGCGGTCGCCATCTTCACGCTGTCGTCGGTGCTGTGCGGCCTCTCAATCAACGTGCCGATGCTCGTCGCCGCGCGCATCTTCCAGGGCATTGGCGCGGCGATGATGATGCCGGTCGGGCGCCTGACGATCATCCGCACCTTCCACAAGTCCGAACTCCTCGCGGCGATGAACTTCGTCATCATCCCCGCGCTGATCGGCCCCTTGCTCGGGCCGACGGTCGGCGGGCTGATCGTGCATTGGCTGCCGTGGCGCGCCATCTTCTTCGTCAACATCCCGGTCGGGATCGTCGCGCAATGGATGATCCACCGCCACATGCCCGACTACCACGGCGACCGCACGCGGCCGCTCGACGTGATCGGCCTCGTCCTCTTCGGCTGCGGCACCGCGCTGCTCTCTTGGCTGCTGGAGATTTTCGGCGAACACCGGCTCGACCCGACCTCGACCGGCGTGCTCTTCGTGCTGTCGCTCGCACTGCTCGCCGCCTACGGCTGGCACGCGCGACGCACGCGCGACCCGCTGCTGCGTCTCTCCCTGTTCCACATGCGCACCTTCCGTGTTTCGGTGCTTGGCGGCTTCATCACGCGTCTCGGGATCGGCGGCCTGCCCTTCCTGCTACCGCTCCTCTACCAGATCGGCATGGGCCGGCCGGCGTGGCAATCCGGCCTCTTGATGATGCCGGCGACCGTCGCGGCGATGGGCATGAAGCTGTGCACCGCGCCGATCCTCAAGCGCTTCGGCTACAAGCGCGTGCTGACCGTGAATACGTTGATGATCGGCGTCACCATCGGCCTCTTCTCGCTGCTCACGACGGAAACGCCGGTCGCCTTCATCATCATGCTCGGACTGGCGCAGGGCTTTTTCAACTCGCTACAGTTCTCGAGCATGAACACGATGGCCTACGCCGACATCCGCACCGAGGATTCGAGCATGGCGAGCAGCATCGCCAGCTCGTTCCAGCAGCTGTCGATGAGCTTCGGGCTGGCCGTCGGCTCGCTCGTCACCGCCTGGTATCTCGGCGATTTGCCGCAGTCCGACCGAATCGCAGTGATGAACGCGCTGCACCACGCTTTTTTGACGCTGGGCGCCGTCACCCTCGTCTCGTCGCTGGCCTTCTGGACGCTGCGCAAGAACGACGGCGAGAGCGTCAGCCAGGGTCGGGCCGCGTGAGTAACGAATTCGGGCATTGCCATGTCCGTTCGCCCTGAGCCTGTCGAAGGGCAAGATGACCACGCAGTACGCCGTTTCATGCCCTTCGGCAGGCTCAGGACAGGATTCGATGCCCCGAAGGAAATCCCCTTGGGGGACAAGCTCACCAAGAACGGTTGAAAAGCTGTTAGTCGCTTTGACGATTTTCGATCACTTTAGAGAAAGGGACTCGCATGAAGATACTCGTCACCGGCGCCTCGGGACTCCTGGGCCGCTCCCTGATGGCCGAACTGGCGCCGCTCGCCGGATCGGCAGACGCGCTGATCGGCACGGCGCATTCGCGCCTCAAGGCGCCGCTCCGGCGACTCGATCTGACCGACGAAACTGCGGTCCGCGCGGCGTTCGCCGAATGGTCGCCGGAACTCGTCGTGCATTCCGCCGCCGAGCGCCGGCCCGACGTCGTGGACGGCGACCCGGCGAGCGCCGAACGCCTGAACGTCGATGCCACGCGCCTGCTTGCCGAACTGGCTGCGGCGCACGGCGCGCGCTTCATTTATCTCTCGACCGACTATGTCTTCGACGGCACAAAGCCCCCCTATTCCATTGACGCCGAGACCGCACCGCTCAACGCCTACGGGCGGATGAAGCTGGCCGGCGAGGACGTCGTGCGCGCGGCGTATGCGCGCCGTGGCGAGCAGGACTTCGCGCTCCTGCGCATCCCGATCCTCTACGGTCGCGTCGAAACGCTCGGTGAGTCACCCGTCACCGAACTCGCCGCCAAGGTCTTCGAAGGCAAACCGTTCAAGGCCGAGGACTGGGCGGCGCGCTACCCGGCGCACGTCGACGACGTCGCCCGCGCGCTGGCGCTGATCGCGGAACAGTTGCTGAAAGGCGCGCCCGACACTGGCGGCATCTACCACTTCGCCAGCGGCGAGCAATTCACCAAGTACGGCATGGCGCGCGTGATCGCCCAGGTGCTCGGCGCCGATGCTTCGCTCATCACGCCCGACCCCAACCCGCCGGCCGGCGCACCGCGTCCGAAGGATTGCCGGCTCGATGCTTCACGGCTCGCGGCGCTGGGTTTCGTACCGAGGATTCGCTTTGCGGACGGGGTGCGCGAGGCGCTTGAGCCTTTCAGGAAGCACTGACACCGCCGTGCGCTCCTGCTGTAGGAGCTCAACTCGCTGAGCGATAACGGCATTTCTTCGTAAAGACGCCCAATCGCCCGGTAAAACCGGGCTCCTACAAAAGGTCGGTCCGCCCAGCTCAGCCCAGCACCGACCTCACCGCCTCACGGCGACCGCGCCGGCATCCTTGGCGCGGCGCAGGGTGATCGACGAGCAATTGGTGGGTGTGGGCTTGCGGCTGTAAATCCAACTTCCGAGCTTATTGCGAATCCTGATAGTGACCGACATCTCATCTCCCGTTCGTGGTGAGCCTGTCGAACCATGAACCTAAAAACCTCACCGCAAAGGCGCGAAGGCGCAAAGATCGCAAAGGAAACAACGGGTTGATCGTACTTGATCATTCACCCTATGGGTGACTACGCAAGATACGCGCCGTTCGCGTAGCCCTTTGATTTTCTTTGCGAACCTTCGCGCCCTTCGCGCCTTTGCGGTGAAGAACTGAGGTTTTAAGGATGAACAGCCCAACCGCGTGGCGTCGCCCATTTCGGCAGGACGGATGCGGAAGAGCGGGCCGTCACTTTTGATGCGTTCACGCCCCCTGGATCGCCACCCGCGCACTCTCGATCTCCCGACACAGTTCCTCCTCGCTGGGCAGGATCAAACGGTACTTGCTGGCCATGACCTTTCCTGCAAAACGCCGGCGCGATAGAGCATTCGCTCGACGTAGCAACAACCCTCCGGCGGTTGCGTTACGAGTTCGCCGTCTTCGTCCAAATAAACTTCATCTCGCGCAGGCCCCCAATTGAGGTGGTAAACGTTGTCCTTCACCATCAAGGCCACCTCTTTGTCATCGTAGAAGCTGCCATTCGCCCGCCCGAGTGGTGACGATTTGCGTAACAGAATGAAGGAATCCACTTGGAACTTCTTGCCAACCAACGTCGTTAAGCGGTTCGTGAGTTCAACAAGATCGCCATTTGTCGCCAGCTTTACCTTGGCATTGGGAGTATTCAGCGAATTCAGGTCATAGATGCCCGACTGCCCCTTCGGATCGACCAGCAGGATGTGCGTGCACTTCTTGCCCACCACCCACAGCACGAAATCCGGGAAATAGGCGCGCGTTTCCGTATCGAGATACACCCCGACCGAGCGCAGGCTTTCGACGTTGCGCATCAGGTAGAAATCGAACCCCTTGAGGCGCCCCTGATTAACCGGGTTCCCCAGAAACACATGCAAGTCTTCGACGAACTTCCGCTCGCCGGGGTTGAGCGCATCCGGGCTAATGGCAATCGACTTGAACTTGAGTGCTGAAACCGCCTTGTCCGCGCCGTCCTTGAGCAAAGGCGCGTAGATGTGGCGCGATTCGTTCAACTCCAGGCAAAGCTGCTCCGGAAACTCCTTTTGCGGATAGGTACGCTCGAACTCCTCCAGTTGATCTTTCTTCTCGAACTCGATGCGCACATCGTAATGATCGATGAAATCGCCCGGCTGCCCGGCTTCCGACTGCCGCAGCGGTTCATCAAAGCGATAACGCCGCTTGTTGATGTCGTAGATCAGCTTGTGATGCAGTTGCGCGACGGCATCGGAAACGGTCTGCCACAGCAGCTCCTCGCGGTGCGCGAAACCCACGTCCGCCCATTCCCGGTGATAGTCCACGCCGTTGACGCAATCGAGCAAGTCGCCGGGCGACAGCAACCGGCAACCGCCGGCCCCGCCAGAAACCTCCCGCAACAACTGCATCGCCCGCCCGCGCACCAGCGTTTCCATGCGCCGCTGCAAATCCGCCCCCGCCGCAAACGCCAACGCCGCACCTGCCCACAAATTCCGCAGGTTCTGCGCCAGATTGTGCGATTCCGCCAAGGCATCCGGCCGGTAATCGAGCTGGATCACGCAGCGCGAAAGCTCGCCCGTTGTTTCCTCCGCGCCGTCGAAATACGCCCACCGCCACCTGTTATTGGCCTGCAAAACCGCCTGCAAGCGCGGCTCCGTATCCTCGCGCCCGACCTTGAACACCGGCAGCTTTTC
>NZ_JAGOIT010000119.1:0-1612 GCF_017995515.1 Propionivibrio sp. | reverse complement strand
CTGGCCGTTGAACACCGGCGCCAGCCGCGCCCGCCCGGCCGGCGACAGCTTGGCGAGAAAGGCCAGCAGCTTGCGGATGTCGGACACCTCATCGTCACCGCCCTTGCCTTCCTTCTTCTTGTCCTCGACCGTGTTGCCCATGAAGGCGATCAGCGGCTTGTCGGCAAACTGCGCGGTAAAGCCCAGACTCCCGCCCTCGCTCAGGCGCAGCTCGTCGTGCAGGGTCAGTTTGTCGGCCAGCGTCTCGAACGCCGCCTGAAAGTTCTCCCACGCTTCCTCGCCCACGGCGATGGCATCCGCACCGACGCGATGGATACTGTAATCCTTGCCGTAGCCGTCCTTGTAGAAGCGGAAGTAGTTGTAGTCATAGACGATCTGCCCGCCGTACTCCTCGACGTGCTTCTCGCTGATGCCGTGATACGTCGCCGAATACTCGAACAGGAAGGCGTTGGGGAAATCCGCCAACTCGTGGCGCAACTGCTTGAACGCCCCGGCCTCCTTGCCGCCGCCCGCCAGGCCGATATGCCCCTCATCGACCAGCACCAGCCGGAACACGCGGCTCGACGGCGGCAGCTTGAAATAGCCGCGCTCATGATTGAGCAAGCTGCCCGTCGACTCCACCGTCAGCCGGATGCGGTTGGCGCATTGGCGGTTAAGCGCACCGACCAGCGGCAGCAGGTCGCGCCGGTGCTGCTCGATCAGATTCACGCCCGGCGTCGTGACGATGATCTGCAACTCGTCGAACGCCTGCATCCCGCCGATGTGGTCGATGTATTGCAGGATATTGAGATGCATCAGCAGCGTCTTACCGCTGCCCGTCGCCATCCAGTACGCCAGCAAGTTGCCCGGCGCCTCGGCCTTGCCGTCGCGCCGCTCGCGCAGCGCCGCCTCGGTGAAATAGAGCGCCAGAATCTGGTAATAGCGCAACTGCACCGGGCGGCTCACCAGCGCGTTATAGCGCGCCAGCCAGCCCTGGATCGCATCGCGCGCCCACTTCGCCACGCCCGATTCCGCCTCCGGCGCGTAGCCCTCGACGGCTTTCTGGTACGCCGGATCGTGCCGTTCGCTGGCCGCGGCCAGCGTCTTCAGCAAATCCGTCCTGAGCCGGTTGTAGAGCTTCAGTTCCATGCAGCGCCCCGGTCGAAATCCACCGGTGAAATCAGCGTGCACGGCAGCTTCACCTTGCGCAGGTCCGCCCAGTGATTGACTTCCAGCCGCTGAATGCGCGGCGAACCGTCCGCATTCACGTAGCGCGCCGCAATCGCGTTGAGCGCCGCGCTGTCGTCCTCCGGCTCGTTGATGTCGCGCAGCAGCACGAGGCAGGCGCACTCCGTCTCCAGCGCCACATAGCGCCGCCCGGCCTCGACGAACACACGCCGTGAACGTACCCAGTAACCTTGCAGCAAGGCCCACGTTTCCAGCAGATCGACGGTGCGCGGCTCGCCGTTCCGCCCAACGCGCAGCGTGTTGGCGAACGGGCGGGTCAGGTCGAGCGACTGGCGCACCCGGTTTTCCTCGGGGCGGAACAGGTAGCGCACCGGCACGCCCTCGGGGAGTTGCGGCGCATCCCAGGCCGTTTCGAGGTTGGCGAGCGTGTCCTCGTATTGCTCGA
>NZ_JAGOIT010000189.1 GCF_017995515.1 Propionivibrio sp. | reverse complement strand
CTTTACCGTCGAAGAGGTGTTCGGCGGCTGGGCCAAGGCCTCGCCGACACACTTCAAGGACGGCGGGACCTTCGACCAGATCTATTCGCAGAAGTAATCGCGGGCATGGCGCCGGGGGGTAAATCTACGCCCCGGCGTGTGATGGAAGAACAACCAAAACGATGAACAAACGAGTCCTTCCCGGCTTTGGCCTGTCACTCGGCTTTACGCTGGTCTACCTGTCTCTGCTCATCCTGCTGCCGTTGTCCGGGCTGCTGTTCAAAGCGAGCTCGCTCAGTTTCGCGCAGTTCTGGGACATTGCGACCGGCACGCGCGCGCTCGCTGCCTATCGCGTCACCTTTGGCGCGTCGGCGCTGGCGGCGGCGATCAACGCGGTGTTCGGTCTCATCGTCGCCTGGATGCTGGTGCGCTACCCCTTTCCCGGCAAGCGCCTGGTCGATGCGCTGGTCGACCTGCCCTTCGCGCTGCCGACGGCAGTCGCCGGCATCACGCTGGCCACGCTCTACGCTAGCAACGGCTGGATCGGTCGCCACCTGGAGCCGCTCGGCATCAAGGTCGCCTTTACGCCGCTCGGCATCGTCGTCGCACTCACCTTCATCGGCCTGCCCTTCGTGGTGCGCACGCTGCAACCGGTGATCGAGGATATCGAACCCGAGATCGAGGAGGCGGCGGCAACACTGGGAGCCTCGCGCCTGCAGACGTTTCTGCGCGTTCTTTTGCCGGGCATCGTTCCGGCGCTGCTCACAGGCTTTACGCTCGCGTTTTCGCGCGCGATCGGTGAGTACGGTTCGGTCATTTTTATCGCCGGCAACATGCCGCTGATTTCGGAGATCACGCCCTTGCTGATCATCTCCAAACTCGAACAGTACGACGTGGTCGGCGCGACGGCGCTCGCTTGCGTCATGCTCGTGATCTCCTTCGTGCTGCTGCTTGGGGTTAATGCGCTGCAGTGGTGGGCGGCGAATCGACATCACGGCGGGCATCACGGCGGGCATCACGGAAAGCAGCAGGTGAGCCCGTGAGCACGACGACTTTGCGCAAGGCGAACGCCGAGCCGCGCTGGCTGCGCCGGACGCTGACCGGAATCGGCCTGGGTTTCCTCTTCCTCTTTCTGGCGTTGCCCTTGTGCGCCGTCTTTTTCGAGGCGTTGAGAGGCGGCTCGTCCGCCTATCTCGATGCGCTGAACGATCCCGAAGGGCGCACGGCGATCTGGCTGACCGTATTCATCGCGCTGTTCGTGCTGCCGCTCAACATCGCGGTCGGCGTGGCGGCGGCATGGGCGATCGCCAAGTTCGACTTCCGCGGCAAGAGCCTGCTCATCACGTTGATCGACCTCCCGTTTGCCGTCTCGCCGGTCGTCGTCGGTCTGGTGTTCCTGCTCATCTTCGGTGCACAGGGGCTGTTCGGGCCGTGGCTGCAGGCGCACGACATCAAGATCGTGTTCGCGATTCCGGGCATGATCATCGTCACCCTGTTCATCACCTTCCCGTTCGTCGCGCGCGAGTTGATCCCGCTCATGCAGACGCAGGGCAAGGACGAGGAGGAAGCGGCGATTTCGCTCGGCGCCTCGGGCTGGCAGATGTTCTCCCGCGTCACGCTGCCCAACATCAAGTGGGGTCTGCTCTACGGCGTGATCCTCGCCAACGCACGGGCGATGGGCGAGTTCGGCGCGGTGTCGGTGGTCTCCGGGCACATTCGCGGCGAGACCAACACGCTGCCGCTGCACGTCGAGATTCTCTACAACGAATACAACGCCATCGGCGCTTTCGCCTCGGCGTCGGTGCTGGCGCTGCTCGCGCTGGTGACACTGGTCGCCAAGACACTCGTCGAGTGGCAGATGCGCCGGGAAACGGCCATGCTCGACGCCGTGTTGCCTAACGAGAAAACGGATCAAATCAGCGGGAAATCATCATGAGCATCGAAATCTGCGGCGTCGGCAAGCGGTTCGGCAACTTCGTCGCGCTCGACGACATCAACCTCAGCATTCCGACCGGCGAACTGGTCGCGCTGCTCGGGCCGTCCGGCTGCGGCAAGACGACGCTCTTGCGCATCATCGCCGGCATGGAGACGGCGGATGCCGGTCATGTGAAGTTTGCCGGAGAGGAGGCGACCCGCCTGCACGCGCGCGAGCGTAAGGTCGGCTTCGTCTTCCAGCACTACGCGCTGTTTCGCCACATGTCGGTGTTCGAGAACGTTGCCTTCGGTCTGCGCGTGAAGCCGCGCGCCGAGCGGCCCGACGAGGCGAGCATTCGCCGCCGCGTCATGGACTTGCTCAAGCTCGTCCAACTCGACTGGCTGGCCGACCGTTACCCGTCACAGCTGTCCGGCGGACAGCGTCAGCGCATCGCGTTGGCTCGCGCGTTGGCCGTCGAACCCAAGGTGCTGCTGCTCGACGAACCCTTCGGCGCGCTCGATACCAAGGTGCGCAAGGAGTTGCGCCGCTGGCTGCGCCGCTTGCACGATGAGATGCACATCTCCAGCGTCTTCGTCACGCACGATCAGGAAGAGGCGCTGGAAGTCGCCGTTCGCGTGGTGGTCATGAATCACGGGAAGATCGAGCAGATCGGCACGCCGGACGAGGTCTATTCCAACCCGGCTTCGCCCTTCGTCTATCAGTTCCTCGGC
>NZ_JAGOIT010000118.1 GCF_017995515.1 Propionivibrio sp. | reverse complement strand
CTGCGAGTTCGGCGTCGATGCGCGCCAAGGTGGCGCGTTTGCGCTGGTATTCCGCTTCAATGGACTTGCTGTCGGCCTCAGTAATCAGCATGTCCATGCGCATGAGCACCTGGCCGGCCCGGACCGAGTCGCCTTCATGGACGAGGATTTCCTTGACGATGCCGGACTCGGCCGGCTGCACGATCTTCACGTAACTCTGCGGGATGAGCTTGTCGGCGGTGGCGTAGCCGTACAGGGAGTCGTTACACACCTTGCTTGCGAGTCGTCCTTTTTGCGAGGAAATGGCGATGGCGACGTGGGCGATGGAAGAATTTGCCGGTGCGAAGCTCGGCGACGGGCGTTTGAACGATCGGCTGATCAAGTTGGCGGCACGTTTTGCCGACAAGCCGACGGCGAGCATTCCCGGCGCGTGTCCGGATTGGGCCGAGACCCAAGCGGCGTACCGATTCTTCGATCAAGCCAGCGCTGGCAAGCGCTCGCTGGGTTGGCAGTCCATCCTCGATCCGCACATCGCCCAAACGGAAGCCAGGATGCGGCAGCACCCGGTCGTGCTCTGCCTGCAAGACAGCACCGAGTTGGACTTCAACGGCCGCCGATCCATTCGCGGAAGCATGATTCGAAGACGTCCGGATCCAGTACGCGGAAGACGTCGCCAAAGGTGTCATGCGAGGGCGTGCCCTGTGGAAGGTCGAGAAATCCTTTGAGCCAGTCCGCTTCGTCTTCACACCACTCGGCGACTTCGACCCAGTCATCCGCGCCACACAAGACCGCGCAGATCGCCATCACGAGGATCTCGCGCAAACCATTGCGCTTGGCTGGTCCGCGGCGCGGGTCTTCCAGGCGGGAAAAGATCGACAGCAGGGTCATTTTGACTCTCGCAAAATGCGAGAGTAGACGACATTTCTTTAGCGTTTACAATAGGTTGTCGTATCTCATTGATCGTTAACCACTTTTGCGGTGGGTTTACGACATCTGCGTAAGCGATTGCCGTGCTCTACCCCCTTTTTCCGGGCGGCGATCAATCCGCCGCGCGCGCAACCTGCTGCGCTTCGCTGGGCGCGCCGCGGGCTTTCGCGCAACCGACTCGCGCTGGATCGACGAGGCGTTGCGCCAGCTCGCCGCCAGCGATGCGCTGGCGCAGACCTGCGTAGCGAGCGTCGATGGCGAACTGCACGTCTATCGCGGCGAGATCCACCTCGTCGCGCCGGCGGCCGGAATTCCCGATGCGCCGCTGCGCTGGTCGGGCCAGCGCGAGCTGTCGTGGGCCGGTGGGCGGCTGCGTTTCGTGACGGTTCGCGGCGCCGGGATCGGAGTCCGGAATCTTGCCGGCGCGGAGGTGTGCGTCGCCGCGAGATGCGGGGGCGAACGCCTGCAGCCCGAAGCAAGGAGGCCGCGGCACTGCGTGCGCAAGCTGCTGCAGGACGCCGCGCTGCCGCCCTGGCAGCGCGTGCGTCTGCCCTTGCTGTGGGTCGCCGGCGAGCTCGCCTGGGTGGCGGGAATCGGCGTCGATGTCCGCTTCGCCTGCGCATCCGGCGACGACGGCGTCCTGCCGCTCCGGGATCCTGACTGCGCCCAATCCGGCAGCGGGTAACGGCGCCGCCCGCGACCGAGGTGGCGATCCCCGTTCCCCGCTTCGTTCGCCGGCCATTCGCCGGCCGGGTGCGTTCTTCGAGCGCACTCGGCCTGGCCGACGCCTACCGCTCGAGCTCGGCGGTGCGCACCAGGGCCTGATCGTGGTCGTCGAAGACGTGGATTTGCTCGGGCGCGAAAACCAGTCTGACGCGGTCGCCGGTGCGAACCCTGGCGGTCCCTTCTTCCTTGGCCAGGATCGTCTCGCCTGAAGCCAGGCGGGAATGCACATAGCTGCTCTCGCCCAGGTATTCGGCATAAACCACCTCGCCGACGACGCCCTGTTCGGCCGCGTCCGGGGCGCCCAGTCGGATGTGCTCGGGACGGATGCCGATGGTCACCTTGCTGCCGTGCGGGATCGGCTCGCGCGGCGCGGCCATGGCGACGACGCGGTTGGCTCCGGCCAGGGCAATGGTACTCGAATGCGCATCGCCGCCTTCCAGCGTTCCGGGAAGGAAGTTCATGTTGGGCGAACCGATGAAGCCGGCCACGAAGCGGTTGCGCGGACGATGGTAGAGCGAGAGCGGCGATCCAACCTGGGCGATGCTGCCGTACTTGTCGGTGGCCGCGCCGGTATTGAGCAGAACGATCTTGTCAGCCATGGTCATGGCTTCGACCTGGTCGTGGGTCACGTAGATCACGCTGGCCTTGCCGAACTCGCGGTGCAGGCGCGCGATCTCGATGCGGGTCTGCACGCGCAGCGCTGCGTCGAGATTGGAAAGCGGTTCGTCGAAAAGGAATACCTGCGGCTCGCGAACGATCGCCCGCCCGATGGCCACGCGCTGGCGCTGACCGCCCGAGAGCTGCTTGGGATACCGGTGCAGAAGCTGCTGCAGTTGCAGGATCTCGGCGGCGCGATGCACCTTCTGGTCGATCTGCGCCTTGGGGGTCTTCGCCAGGGTCAGTGCGAAGGCCATGTTCTGGGCCACCGTCATGTGCGGATACAGGGCGTAGTTCTGGAATACCATCGCTACGCCGCGCTCGGCAGGCGGCAGGTCATTGACCAGGTTGCCGGCGATGTGGATCTCGCCGCCGGTGATGTCTTCGAGGCCGGCGACCATCCTGAGCAGCGTCGATTTGCCGCAGCCGCTGGGCCCGACGAAGACGCAGAATTCGCCCGGCTCGACGCGCAGGTTGACCTTGTTGATGACCAGTCGCGTGTCGCCGTACGACTTGTCTACGTTCATGAAATCGATATCGGACATGTCTTGCTCCTCAATGCGGAATCGGTTCTCGATCAGGGCCTTGACGCCGGAACACGGCGCGCCTGGTCGTAAATGCTGCCCATTTCCCAGACGCGCAGATCGACGTCGGCGTCGCCTTCGGCGAAGGCGGTGCCGTGGATGCTGCTGTGCAGCGCCGGATACACGCGGCTGGTGATGCAGACGCGATCGTTGGCATAGACTTCCAGCACGCTGGCATCGAGCAGAACGCGCAACTCCAGCGCATCTCCGGGCTCCATCGGAACGAAGGCGGTCTGGTCCTGGCGGCAGGTCTTGGCGTTGATGGAACTGCGCGAACGTTCGATCGAGAGTCGCCGCGTTCCCGGGACGAAGACGATGCGCGTCGTTTCGCTGCCGTCCGGAGAGGAGAGCACGGTCAGGCCGAACCGGCCCATGTCGCGGAAGACAAAGCGCGCCGCGATGTCGAGGTGGCATCCGGTAAAGCGTCCGGCCACCCCGCGCTCGCCGCGGGCAGTGATCTGCGCGACGCATTGACCGCGCAGCGCGGCGATCTCGGCGACCGGCCGGATCGTCAGCGCGCCGTCGACGTCCAAGCCGAGCTGGCGCGGGACGGTCATGGCCCCGGACCAGCCGTCGGCATCGGCGAGATCCTGATCGCGACGCTCCTGGATCCAGGCCCACTGCAGGGTCCGCTCGTCCGGTCCGCGGGTGGCGAGATGCGCAAAGGCGCTGCCATCGACGTCCAGAACGCCGTCCGTTTCGGCGATGAAACGCTCGTTCTCGAATCGGCCGATGAAATAGTGCGCGCCGACGCCGAGCCAGATCGACACGGAAAGGACCCACTTGTCGCCGAGCGGGAAGAAGTTGGGACACTCCCACATCACCCCCAGGGTCGGGTCGGGCGACACGAACAGCGGCCCGCGGTAGTCCCAGTGCGCACCGTCGCGGCTGCGGTAGAGCAGGCACTGGCCACGCTCCTTGCGCAGCGAGGCGCCGAGCGCCATGTACCACCAGCCGTCGTGGCGGAACACGTAGGGGTCGCGGAAATCGTCGCTGGCCACGCCTTCAGGCCGCTGCGCGATGACGGCCTCGGGTCGTTTGCGCCACACCTGCATGTCCGTGCTGGTGGCACTGCATTGCACCTGTGCGGCCTGCGTGAAGCCGGTGTAGAAGAGGGTCGGGACCCCGTCGATCAGCGCGAAGCTGCCGGAGAAACAGCCTTCGCCGTCAGGGCCGCCGGGCGTAGGGGCGAGCGCCAGCGGCTCGTCTTGCCAATGCACCAGGTCCTCGCTGGTGGCATGCCCCCAGTGGATGTCGCCCCATTTGGCCGCGTTCGGGTTGTACTGGTAGTACAGGTGGTAGCGCCCGTCGTGCCAGCAGACGCCATTCGGATCGTTGATCCAGTTCGCCGCGGCGGTGAAGTGGAAGCGCGGACGATAGGCGTCCGGCCAGCCGGCCGTCGCGCCATGGGAAGAGGGACGCAGGCCCTGAATAGTCTCGTTGATCATCTGGATTAACCTTTCACGCCACTGCTGGCAACGCTCTGGATGAACCAGCGCTGGAACATTACGAAGATGGCAAGCACGGGCAGGGTCACGAGCGAGGCATAGGCCATGATCTGGCCCCAGGCCGGGGTGCGGTTGAAGAACTCCTGGATGCCGGGCATCACCGGGCGGACGTCGGCGCTCTGCACCACCATGATCGGCCACAGGTACTGGTTCCACATGGTGAGGAACTGCAGGATCGCCACGGTAGCAATCACCGGCTTGGAGAGCGGCATCACGATCTTCCAGTAGATCTGGAAGGCGGTGGCGCCATCGAGCCGGGCCGCTTCATCGAGTTCGGTCGGCAGGTCGCGGAAGAACTGGTAGAACAGAAAGAGCGTGAAGGGGCTCGCCACGAAGGGCAGGATCTGCACCAGGTGCGTGTTGAACATCGAATCGGTCATGAAGATGCCGTCCAGCCCGATGTGCAGACCCGGCACCTCGCTCACCAGCATCAGCAGCGGGATCGCGATCGCCTCAAAGGGGATGATCAGGATCGCGATCACGAAAGCGAACACCAGTCGCTTGCCCGGCCAGTTGAGCCGTGCCAGGGCGAATGCCGACATGCTGTTGACCATCACGCTGAGGGTGGCCGTGACCAGGGTGATGATCACCGAGTTGACCGCATAGCGCTGGAAGTTGCCGCGGGCGA
This sequence comes from Propionivibrio sp., assembly GCF_017995515.1. Classification (GTDB taxonomy): domain Bacteria; phylum Pseudomonadota; class Gammaproteobacteria; order Burkholderiales; family Rhodocyclaceae; genus Propionivibrio. Next base: position 4,464 of record NZ_JAGOIT010000118.1, on the reverse strand, counting down.
ACACGTACTGGATGTTGTCGAACGACAGATCCCCCACCGGCAGGAAGGCGCGCCAGGAACGCAGGTCGGCGAAGATCGCATCCGACCCTTTCAGGCTGGAGACCAGCATGAAGGCGATCGGCAGCACGAACACCAGGGTCAGGATGCCAAGCAAGGTGTAGCTGATCACCATGCCGATGCGGCGGCGCAGCTTCTGGGACGACTTTTTCCGGACTGAATTACTCATTTGTTTCCTCCCGCAATGAGCCGACGCTGCATGAAAGCGACCGCAAGGATCATCAGGAAGAACACCACCGTGATGGTGCTGCCGTAGGCGATGTCCTGCTCCCGAAAGCCCGTGCGCACGGCGTTGTACATCACCGTGACGGTGGCATCGTCAGGGCCGCCCTGGGTCATCACGTCGATCTGCGTAAAGAGCGCGAACGCCTGCATCGTGGTGGCCGTCAGAATGAAGATGGTGGTGTTCTTGAGCCCCGGCAGGGTCACGTTGCGGAAGCGCTGCCAGGCGTTGGCGCCATCCAGGCTAGCCGCTTCGTACAGATCGGCAGAGATGCTCTGCAGGCCGGCGAGGAAGATCACCATCTGGAAGCCCATGGCCTGCCAGGCGCTCATGATCACGATCGCGGTCATCGCCACGGAGGGGTCGCCGAGCCAGTCGATCGGCGGAATGTAGCCGAACGATATCCACGACAGAAACTGGTTTACGAGGCCGAACTGGCGGTCGTACAGGAAGGTCCAGACGATGCTGATGACCACCATCGAGATGACCACCGGACTGAAGAAAACGGTACGGAAAAAAGTCATTCCCGGCAGCTTCTGGTTGATCAGCAGCGCGCAACCGAGCGCCGCGCCGCATTGCAGCGGGACGACCATGACGACGAACAGGATGATGTTGGCCAGCGCCCGCCAGAACAGCGGATCCTTGGAAGCGACCGCGTAGCGGGCCTCGCCGACGTCGAAGGTCTTGACTTCCTTGAAGCCTTCGTATTTGGGATTCTCGCGGAAAACGGTCCGCAGACGCGGATACTCGGGATTGCCGTCCGCATCCTTGACCAGCGCGCCGCTCTCATCGCGCACGGGGTCCAGCTTGATGACGGCGACGTCGAGCAGGCGCTCGTAGTTGCGCAGTCCGACGAATTCGGTGGGGTTGGGGGAGAGCAGGCGCTGATCGGTGAAGCTGAAAACGATGGCGAGCATGAACGGCAGCACCACGAAGAGCAGCAGGCCGCCCATGGCGGGCAGGTTCATGAGGAGCGCGGTGCGCCCCTCGCTGGTGCGCCGCCGCCGGCGGGAGGGCGTCCCCGCGGTCGAGGCGGCTGGAGTAAGGCTGGTTTCGGACATGGATGGATCTCCGCACAAAGCGGTGGCCCGGAAAAGGCCGCCACGTGACGATCAGAAAACCGGCCGACGAGTCTTGGCGGCATCGGCGAGGTCAGGACGGGAACCGTTCCGGGCTTGCTTCGGGCTCCGGAGTTCCACAACCGCCTCGCGAGGCCGACTGATTCATCGGCAAACGAACCCGTTCAGGCGCTTTCGGGAGAGGGCATCCGCGGGGTCGGGAGCGGCTCCTGCGCCCCGGTCACGCCTTCTCCCGCGAGCATCAGCAGGTTCTCAGAGCTTGAAGCCGTACCCCTTGTTGTCCTTGATGTTGCGGTCGATGGCATCGGCCGCGTCATCGAGGGTGCGCTGAACGTCGGCACCGTTGACGATGGCTCGCATCGCTTTTTCATAGGTGCTGGTCAGGAAGGGGTAGCCGGGGGTTCCCGGGCGTACCAGCGCGAACTTCTTGGAGAACTCGTAATAGAAGCGCAGCGGGCCTCCGGGCTTGTAGTCGGGGCTGATGTCGGCACCGGCCTGGGTGATCGGGATCAGCTTGGTGGCGGCGCTGTTGGCGGCGATCTGCTTGGGTTCGAGCATGTAGTTGATGAACGCGGCAGCGCCTTCGGGAGTCGCGCAGGTGCTGCTGATTCCATACTGCCAGGAGGCGGCGCCGATCTTGGAGCCCTTCCCGAAATCCGGCGGGGGCAGGACGATCAGGTCGTCGCCCCATTTTTCCTTGGCTTCGGCGTAGGCCCAGTTGCCCATGTAGTCGAGCGGAACACGTCCGAGCACGAAGGACTTGTCGTCGGCCGGCTTCTTGTTGGCGTAGCCCTTGGTGTAGAGGCTCTGGAACCACTTGCCGAAGGCCACCGCCTCCGTGCCGTTGAGCACGCCGTCGGCATGGGTCATCGTCTGGCGGTCGATCAGGTCGCCGCCGAAGCTCTGCATCCACGGCGAGAAGGCATAGGTCCACCATTCGCCGTCGAAAGTGTTGTGCATGTCGATGACGTACTCGTAGTCCGGCAGCGTCTTGAGCTTTGCCAGCGCGTCGTTGAACTCGGCCAGCGTCCAGGGCTTGTCGATGGTCGGTGTACGCAGGCCGGCCTTGTCCAGCGCGGACTTGCGGGCAAAAATCCCCAGCGCAGCGTCGAACTGTCCCACCGAATAGAGAATGCCCTTGTATTCGCCCTTGCCGCCATTGAGCATCTGCGAGACCACATTTTTGTCGACCAGGTCGCCGATCGGGCGGATGTGGCCGGACCAGGCGAAGTTGGCGACCGTGGGCTGGTCCATGTCGATCAGGCAGGGCAGCTTCTTGGCCACCGCGCCTGCAGTCACGGACTGCGTATAGGAACCCTTGGGCAGGTTTTCGTAGACGACCTTGTACTTGTTCTGCGACTTGTTGAAGCCATCGATCATCGAGCGCACCACCTCGACCTCCACGTCACCACTTTCGTGGCGCCACATCGTGATCTCGGTCGGCGCGGCCAACGCGCTGGTGGCCATCGCGAGGAGCGACAGGGCGAAGGGGAAGGCAATTGTCTTGTTGCGCATGAACGTCTCCTAACTCGTATTAACGCGCCCGCCAAAAAAATGGACCGAAGCCTCGGGTCTGCTGCGGCGCGCCACCAAGACCCGTAAATCCCGGCAAGTAATACGTATTACTTGCTTGGCGGAAAGTATTGACGACGAACGTGAGGTTGTCAAGAAAAAAGTAAAAAATGACTTTCGGGTAGATTCGGACGCCAGGATGCAAGCAGCGTGGCGTCGCGTGCTACGTCGAGGAATCCTTCACGGACCTGGCCCGCGCCTGCTTCGCGTCGACTCGCGCGACCGATTCGCGCTCGATGAGCGGACAGTGGATGAGCGTCCGCGACGGGGTGCCGACCTTGCCGAGCAGGGCCTCGACGCTCCACCGCCCCATCTCGTAGTGGGGAAGCCGCAGGGTGGTGAGCGGCGGACGCAGATGGGCGGCGATCAGTTCCTGGTTGTCGAAACCGACCACCGAAATATCCTGCGGGATGCGCAGGCCCAGATCCTGGAGGGCCGCATAAGCCCCCATCGCCATGCGGTCGTTGAAGCAGAACAGCGCCGTCGGCCGTTCCCCGCTCTGCCGCATCAGCGACATCACGGCGTCGTAGCCGCCCTCCTGCACGCTGGGCAGGTACCGCACGCGATCCTCGCGGAAGGGCAGGCCGAACTCGTGGAGCGCGCGTCGATAGCCGGCGAGCCGGCCGTGGGTAGCGGGAATGTCGTCGATGTTGCTGACGTAGGCGACGTCGCGGTGACCGCGCTCAAGGAGATGCCGCGTCGCCTCGTAGCCGCCCCGTTCCTCGTCAGGCACTGCGGCGGCCACGCGGGAATCCGCGCAATAGCAGTTGGACAGCGCGATTGGAACGTCGCCGAGGATGGCCGGCAGGCTGATCTCGTGGTGATACATGGTGGCGAAGACGATGCCTTCCACCTGGTGCTTGAGCAGGGCGCCGATTGCTTCGCTTTCCAGATCGGCGCGCTTGTCGGTGTTGACCAGGGTGAGGATGCGATGGTGCGCCCAGGCGGCATCCTGCGCACCGCGGATGATCAGGCCGGCGAAAGGTGTGGTGGCGATCTCGTCGGTGACGAAACCCAGCAGGCTCGACTTGCCCGAGCGAAGCGCCTGCGCCATGGCGTTGGGCCGATAGCCCAGGTCGGTCACCGCCTGCCAGATTCGCGCCCGGGTCTCCTCGGAGATCGTGGCATCGGGCCGGTCGTTGAGCACGAAGGACACGGCCGTCTGGGACACGCCGGCCGCACGGGCGACGTCGTTCATGGTCGGGCGGCGCGAACGCGCCTTGCGGGGACGGACGGTCATGCGAATGACCGTCGCCGCGGATCGATCGCCGGGTCGGTTCGGTGTCGGAAAAAAACGTCGGTCGCCATCGCGTTCATCGTTGATCCTCTCGGCTTGCGGGCGTATTCGGTGGGCCATCGCCCCAGGACTCCGGCGAACGGCCACACGACGTATCGTAGCGCACATCCTGCCAGCCCAGCGCTTCGAGCAGCGCGACGAAATCGGCGGCGCGCGCAATGCGAGAGGCCGGCCGCTTGCCGGGCGCGTCGTGGCGGGAGGGGGGAAATCACACCGTCTGCGTTCCGGCAGCAGAC
>NZ_JAGOIT010000117.1 GCF_017995515.1 Propionivibrio sp. | reverse complement strand
TGGTGGCCAGTCGCGGAATCGAACCACGGACACGCGGATTTTCAATCCGCTGCTCTACCAACTGAGCTAACTGGCCGAAGAGCTGCGCATTATAGCTGCATCGTTTGCGCTCGTCAAAACCAGATGCGGACTTTTTCTTTATGATGAGAGTGGCGCGGGGTTGCGCATTGTTCGTTTACAACCGGCTACGGCTCGTTCGATGGGGCATAGGCAGGGAATACGACGCGCGCGACTGCTCCCTGCTGGCGATTTCCTGACTCATCGCTGGCATGCGGTGCCAGGCTCGCCTCCGCGCGGTGCAGTTGGGCAATCTCGCGCACGATGGCCAATCCGAGTCCGCTGCCTTCAACGCCGGTGCCGTCGACTCGGTAGAAGCGATCGAAGACTTTGCGCGCATCATCGATGGAAATCCCGATTCCGCTGTCCTCGATCTCAAGCACCACCTGGCCGTGTTCGCCAAGCGAGCGGGCGGTCACGCGGCCGCTTTCCGGCGTGTAACGCAAGGCGTTGTCGAGGAGGTTATTGATCATTTCGCGCAACAAGAAGACATTTCCCGAGATCACTGCGCGAGCAGAGGATTCAAAGCCGATGTCGATCAGTCGTTCTCTCGCCACCATGACCCATTCCCCGACAATCTCGCTGAGCAGACGGTCGAGTTCGACAGGCTCCATAACCTGCGCGCTGACTCCGCTCGCTTCCGCGCGCGCTAGAGTGAGCAGCTGATTGACGAGATGCGAGGCGCGGTCGACGCTGGTTGAGATGTTCTGCAAGGCATAGCGCAATTGCTGCGGATCTTCCTCGCGTGCGGCCAGCTGCGCCTGCATTTTCAGGCCGGTGAGCGGGGTGCGCATTTGGTGCGCGGCGTCGGAGATGAAGCGCCGCTGTGCGTCCATGTTGCGCTGCATCCGCTTGAGCATGGAATTGAAGGCATCGGTGAGCGGTTGCAACTCCTCGGGTACGCGAATGGCCATGATCGGCGAGAGGTCTTCCTCACGCCGGGCTTCGATCAGGTCACGCAGGCGCGTCAGTGGGTGCAGGCCGCGGGTCAGCCCGAACCAGACGAGGACGACTGCAAGCGGGATGATGACGAACTGCGGCAAGATTACGCTGGCAATGATCTTGTTAGAGAGCTGCGAGCGCTTCTCGAGTGTTTCTCCGACCTCGACCAGAGCCCAGCGTTCGCGCGGCAGACTCGCGTCACCGACGAGCATGAAAGCGACGCGCAGATCCTGTCCGCTTGTTTCGTCGTCGCGAAAGTGGACCTCGCCGGGGTCGAGTGCTGCGAGCTCGTCGGTCTCCTGATTCAACGGCAACTCGGGGTCGCCTGCGACGACCTTGCCGTCCGGACCGAGCACATGAAAATAAACGCTGTCGATCTCGTCCGACCTCAAGAACGCGCGGGCCTCGCCAGGCAGGGCGATCTGTGGCAGCCCTGCGTCAAACCTCACCTGGCGCGCGATGACCATCACTCGCTCGCGCAGCGCCTGGTCGTACGGGAAGTTCGCCACATTGGTGGCGAAATAATGGGTAACACCGATGCTGAGCGGCCAGACGACGAGCAACGGCGCCAGCATCCAGTCCAGGATCTCGCCGAAAAGCGAGCGCTGGGCGTCAGGATCGGGCGTCTTTTGCTGACTTTTCAAAGCAGTACCCGAGACCACGCACGGTTGCAATCGTCGCGCCACTGGCTTCGAGCTTCTTGCGCAGACGATGCATATAGACTTCGATGGCGTTGTGACTGACCTCCTCGCCCCAGCCGCACAGATGCTCGACCAGCTGATCCTTGCTCACCAGACGCCCCGCCCGGAGCATGAGAATTTCCAGGAGGCCGAGTTCGCGCGCCGACAAATCGAGCATGACGCCATCGACCAGGGCGCAGCGATCGTTCTGATCGAAGACGAGCGAACCGCACTCGATCACCGGTGCGGTTCCGGTCGAACGTCGGGTCAGCGCACGCACGCGCGCCTCGAGCTCTGCCAACTCGAACGGCTTGGCCATGTAGTCATCTGCCCCAAGGTCCAGCCCTTTAACGCGATCGCTGGTGCCATCGAGCGCGGTGAGCACGAGCACCGGAACCTTCGACTTGCGTGCGCGCAAACGGCGCAGCACGTCGAGCCCCGGCATCCGCGGCAAACCTAGATCAAGGATGACAAGATCGTAAGTTCCGGTCGTCAGAGCGTTGTCCGCGTCGCCCCCGTTGGCGACCCAATCGACCGCATAACCGGCGTGGCGCAAAGAGCGCCCAAGGCCATCGGCAATGATTCGATCGTCTTCGGCTATCAGAATTCGCATGCCACCCTCAACAAGGTTGCGTGTATGTAAGGCGCCTGTAAGTATCGAGCGCTATTCTGGCCACGCTGTTCTCCTTTATGGTCTTAGGAGTTATGGTTTTGACCCTAACTCGGGGAGTACCTGAAACTGCACCGGGCGCTCCCCGCCATTTTTTCATCTCGGCCGAGCGCAGAGACAGCCATTCTGCCACCATCTCTTCGGCATAAACGCACCTTCAAGCCGACACCGGCGCCACCTCGCCCGACCACCCGTGCGCCCCCCCCCTGAAACCCAGACAGCATGCGGGTTGAACTGCTCGTAACATGCCGTTACAGAACACGGACAAACCCCAAACAGACGCTGTGGCGCGCCCTGGATAAAGTAGCGCCGTAACATCAGTCCCCTCCTCTCGAAGCCAATTTCGAGATTTAGTCCCCGCCGCGAGCGGGGATTTTTTTATTTGCGCAGCCGTGCTTATACCATCCCGCCGCGCAGCTCGGTGACGATTTCCTGCAGGTGCTCCGGCGTTCCGTTCTCGGGAGCGACGGGCCCGCCAACGACCAGCTCCACCTTCGCCAGCCAGCGCAGTAAAGTCGGACGACTCATCGCCGGACCGTCTCGACGGCTGAAGAAACTGCCCCACAGGCCGCGCAGCGCCATCGGAACGACCGGCACGGGCGTCTCGGTGACGATGCGCCCGACACCGTAGCGAAAGTGATTGATTTCGCCGGTATGCGTGATCCGCCCTTCCGGGAAAAGGCCGATCAGTTCGCCGTTTTTCAGCGCCCGCGCCACCTCCTCGAACGCCGCCTCCTTCATTGCCGGATCTTCTTTCGCCGTCGCAATCGGGATGGTTCGCGAGTGCCTGAAGAGGAAGCCGACCACCGGCGTCTGGTGAATCCGATGGTCCATGACGAAGCGGATCGGTCGACGAATCGCCGCCATGATCACGACCGAATCGACGAAGCTGACATGATTGCAGACCAGCACCGCCGGACCGCTCCGGGGAATGTGCTCGAAGCCGGATTTACCGATCCGGTAGAACGAGTGGATCAGCAGCCAGGTGAGGAAACGCAGTATCAGATGCGCTTCGCAGCGATAGGCCCAGGCCGCGACCAGCAGGGCGCAGACTGCCAGCCCGGCAAACACGGTGCCAGCCCCGCGGGTCGGCAAGGCTGCGCCCCCCGCGATGAGGAGCGATACCGCGAGAATGATGAGGCCACACGAAAGAAACCGCCCTCGTTGCCGTGGATCGCTTCGCGCCTGCAACTGGACGTACAGCGTGGGCAGAGACAAGGAACCGAGAGCGACGAAAGCGAAGAGGTCGGCGAGTGCGCGCCAGTTCGGCGAAATGCCCGGCAGGTCAGTCGCCGCGCCGCCGGACGTCGCCAATTCCGTAGACAGGAAGACGAGATCGAGCGTGAAGAACGCCTGTCCGACAGCGCCTACCGGCACCAGACCAAACTCGAACAGACCTTCGGAGAGCACCACGCTCAGGCACAATCCGGCGATCACGCCGCAGAACGCAACAACGGCGAGCTGGACAAGGAGCGACTGCGCACCGGACTCGGGACCGAGGAGACGCCACAGTTGCGCAAACAGAAGCATCGACGACAGCCAGAACCACGCGACCCCGAACAACGCGAAGAGCGACGTCCGCTCAACGCCATGGGCGAGACCGTTTCGCACAAGCCACGTCAGTGGGTTGAAGCTGATCGCCGCGCCAGTGTCTGCCGGCCGGCCCGCCGGAAGCTCGCGGCTCGCCATGTAACCGACCAGGGCTGCGGCCACGCAGACAAGGAATATCCAGGGCACAAAGCGCCCGACACCATCACCAATGAGCACGACGGGAAGTACGCCACCAATGAGCGACAAGGAGCCTCCTGCCACGAGGAGAGTGTTTCCGCCGACGAGTTCATCCTCCGCCATGAGGCGCGAGAGCAACACGTGCCTGGCGTGCATGAGGAAGGTAAGCAGCACGGTGAGAACTCCGAGCGCGCACGTCACGAGCACGGCGCTTTGCATAGCGAGGCCGAGGCAGGCAAGGCCGACGACCGGAACCTCGAACGCCTTGACGATTCGCAACAGCCGGACGTTTTCATACTTATCGACGACTTGTCCGGCAACACCCGATACAAGCAGGGCAACGATAAAGATGCCGAACACCTGCAGGAGCGTCACGTCTACGTTTATGGACGACGTGACGAGGAGGCCGGCGTTGAAAACAGCCGACATCTGCACAACGAGGAGCGGGCAAAAACGCCGATCCCGGAGCAAGGCGAGGATGCGCACTCCCGGCGGCCACCCCTGACCGGACTTCGCACGCGAAGTCGAAACTGGATCAATCGCCACGACACGCTCCCCAGAGTGAATTGCAGCAAGCGATGGAACTCCCACTGGTTAATCTAGTTCGCCGGGTTCGCGCTGTAAACGTGCTGGCGAGACTGCCCGGGTATTCGACAGGGTCAGGCTTTCAACAGTTCTTCGCGACTGCCCAGCCAGCGCTGCAGGTGGAGTTCGGCACGGTCGGGCGCCCGGTGCAGCAGGTGTTCCGCCATGTCGCGCGCCAGTTCGATCAGATCGGTATCGACCTCCAGATCGGCGTAACGCAGGAGCGGCACGCCGGACTGGCGGCTGCCGACAAACTCGCCCGGACCGCGCAGATGCAGATCCTGACGGGCGATTTCAAAGCCATCGGTGTTCTCGAAGATGACCTTCAGGCGCGCGCGTGCCGTTTGTGACAGCGGCTGCTGGTAGAGCAACACGCACACCGAATCGTGCACGCCGCGCCCGACGCGGCCACGCAGCTGATGCAGTTGCGAAAGGCCGAAGCGCTCGGCGTGTTCGATGACCATCAGGCTGGCGTTGGGCACGTCGACCCCGACCTCGATGACGGTGGTGGCGACCAGCACGTCGATCTCGCCAGCGGCAAAGGCGGTCATCGTCGCCGCCTTCTCGTCGGCCTTGAGGCGTCCGTGCACGAGGCCGATGCGCAGGCCCTCGAGTTCCACGCTCAAGGCGGCGTGGGTATCGAACGCGGTCTGCAACTGCAGCTTCTCGGATTCCTCGATCAGCGGGCAGACCCAATAGACCTGGCGCCCGCCGGCAACGGCGACTCGAACGCCCGCCGTCACCTCGTCGCGCCGCGCGTCGGAGACGAGCTTGGTCTTGATTGGGCGACGACCGGGCGGCAGCTCGTCGAGGACGGAGACATCGAGGTCGGCGTAGTAGCTCATCGCCAGCGTGCGCGGGATCGGCGTCGCCGACATCATCAGCTGGTGCGGCGGCTCCGAGTTCTTCGCGCCCTTCTTGCGCAGCTCCAGGCGCTGCGCGACGCCGAAGCGATGCTGTTCATCGACGATGGCCAGCCCGAGGCGGGCGAAATCGACGCTCTCCTGGATCAGCGCGTGCGTGCCGACGACGAGCTGCGCCGTCGTCGCCGCCTGCTGCGTCATCGCCTGCTTCGCCGCTTTCTTGAGGCTGCCGGAGAGCCAGGCGATTTCGACGCCGAGCGGCTCCAGCCACGCGCGCAGCTTGAGGTAGTGCTGCTCGGCGAGGATCTCGGTCGGCGCCATGAAAGCCGCCTGATAGCCGGCTTCGATCGCCTGGCACGCAGCCAGCGCGGCGACGATCGTCTTGCCGCTGCCGACGTCACCTTGCAGCAGCCGTTGCATGGGGAAGGGCTGCGCCAGGTCGGCGGCGATTTCGGCCACCACCCGCTGCTGCGCGCCGGTCAGCCCGAAGGGTAGCGATGCCGACAGCTTCCGCGCGAGCACGCCGGCCGGGTTGAGCAGCGGCGCACCCTTTTGCCGTCGCGCGAGGTAGGCTCGGCGCAGCGAGAGTTGCTGCGCCAGGACTTCGTCAAACTTGACGCGGCGCCAGGCGGGATGCGAGCGCTGTTGCAGCGACGCTTCCGGCACGCCGGGCGGCGGTGCATGCAGGAGCTGGACGGCATCGGCGAAGGCGACCAGCCCTTGCTGACGGCACCATTCGGCATCGAGTAGCTCATCGAGATTGGCTTGCGTCAGCGCCGGCGCGATGAGCTTGCGCAAGGCGTTCTGCGAGATGCCGGCCGTGGTCGGATAAACCGGCGTCAGCGATTGCGGGAGTGTGTCGTCCTCGCTAACCACGCGATAGCGCGGATGCACCATCTCGGCACCGAGAAAGCCATGCCGGATTTCACCGAAGATGCGCAGCCGACGACCGTCATCGCGCGCCTTTTCGAGCTGTTTGGTCTGGCTGCCGTAGAAATTGAGGAAGCGCAGCGTCAGTTCGCCACTGGCGTCGGCAACGGTCGCGACAAGTTGGCGACGCGGCCGGAATTGCACCGAGACCTCAAGCATTTCGGCATCGACCTGCACCGGCACGCCGGGCATGGCTTCGCCGATCAGGGTGATGCTGGTTTCGTCCTCATAACGCAAGGGAAGGTGAAGGACAAGATCGTCGCGGCGATTCAGTCCGAGCTTGCGCAGCTTGTCCTGAATCGCCGGTGGCGCCTTGATCCCGTCCTCGGCCGCCATGCGTTACTTGGAAAGCTCCAGCACCGCGTCCGCCTCGACCAGTGCCCCGCGCGGCAAGGCGGCCACGCCGACGACGGCGCGCGCCGGATAGGGCTCGGGCACGTAGCGCGCCATGATTTCGTTGAACTTGATGAAGTTCGCCAGATCGGTGAGGTAGACGTTGATCTTGACGATATCCTCCAGCGAACCGCCGGCTTCCTCGGCGACCGCAGCCATATTCTCGAAGACGCGCTCGATCTGCGCCTCGATGCCGTCCACGAGCTTCATGGTCGCCGGGTCGAGGCCGATCTGGCCCGCGAGGTAGACCGTGTAGCCGACCTTGACGGCCTGCGAGTAGGTACCGATGGCGGCCGGTGCGTTCGGGGTGGAAATGATCGTTTTGCTCATTTTGTTGTCCTCCTCTCAACGGTTAGAAATCAGCTCAGGAATACTAGATGATGGCAGCAATTATCGCCAACCTCGAAAAGATGCTCGGCGGCCCGCGCGATGGCGCGCTGCTTCGTTACTCACTCGGCAACGAGTGGCTCAAGGCCGGCGATCCGGCAAAGGCGGCAAACCATCTCCGGACCGCGGTCGACATGAACGCCAACTACTCGGCGGCCTGGAAGCTGCTCGGCAAGGCATTGGCCGAGAACGGCGAACGGCAGGCAGCGATTGACGCCTACGAAGCCGGCATACGCATCGCCCAGGCGCGCGGCGACATTCAGGCAGCGAAGGAAATGACCGTGTTCGCCAAGCGGCTGCGCAAGCAGGATGAAAACAACGACTGAGTCGAACAACCCGCGCGGTCCGCTACCGCTTCGCGCCCTTGGGTGGCAGCAGCACACTTTCGATACCCAGCGCGGTCAGCCTGGCGCGCGCCGCGTCGGCCTCGGCGCGCGTCTTGAACGGGCCCACCTGGACGCGCGCCTCGATCGTCGCAGGGATGCCTTCCTGCGCCAACCGGGCTTGCAATTCCTCGGCGCGACGCGGATCGGCAAACACGCCAGCCTGCACCGCGTAACCGGAGAACAGCCGGGGCGGTGTCGGCGCCGACGGAGTCGCAGGACTGGCTGCTGACTCGCTCGGAGCGGGCGTCACCGGCGTTGGCGGCGCGCCCGCCTCTGCCGCTTGTGCGGGCGCAACCGGCACCGCTGTCGACACCGGGCTGGCGGCGCGATCTGGCGCCGATTGTTTGCGCGGAGCACTCGGCTGTGCGGCCACCACGGGTGGCGGTGGCGTATCGATACGCGGCGCATGCTTGTCGACGGGCGCGCTGGTCGCCTCAGGCTCAACGGGTTTTGATTCGGCGGGCGCCACCGCTTCCGGCGCGGCGACTGGCGGCGTTACCGGCTGCGTCACCATCTTCTTCGCCACCGGCACGGGCTCGGTGAACTGCGGCGGCGCGGCCACTTCGGGTTCCGGCTGCGCGCTGTAGTAGTCGAAGAGCGCCAAGCCCCCAAGCAGCGCGACGATCATCACGCCGGCGAACGCCATGCGCATCGCGAGCTTGTGCTTGATCTCGGTCGTGTCGTCCGTTGCGCCTGCCTGGTCGTTCTTCTCGTTCTTGTCGGTCTGGCTGCTTGCCATGATCTTCCCCTGCCTGTTTCAGTCGAACAAAGACTCAGATTTCCCGATTGCGTACCAAGGCCACGACGAGTTCGGCCTCCGCCCGCGAAATCCCGCAACTCTGTGAAATCGCTGCGGCGTCCAGGCCCTGCAGCGCGAACTGCATCGCCTCGTTGTAGAGCGGCGAGACGTTCGAGGCAACCTCCACCGGCTCTTCGACGACCTCGGCTTCGGGTAACTCGGCCGCAACATCCATCACCCGCTGCTGCTCCTCGCGCAACATCAGCACTTCGGCGCGCAATCCGCCGACTTCCTTGCGCAGTTGCGCGACTTCGCTTTCCAGCAAGGCCACCTGACGCTGCAAGGCGGTTTCACCGGGCGGCTCGTTCCACGGGAATGCGGCGTCGGACGGAGCGGCCAGAGGCTCGGGCGCACGCTTCTCGCGGTCAGGCCGGGCTGATTCCGGCTCGGTTCTCAGCTCCGGTTCTTGAACGGCAGAGTAGGCAGCCACGGCGGACTGCGCCGCCATCGCCGACATCTGTGTCTCGACGGCCTTCAGGCGTCTGAGCCGACGGATGCGCAGGAAAGCAACGATCACGTAGAGCGCCAGCAACGCGACGAGCGTAATCAGCGCGTCGCGCAAGCTCAGATTGATCGGAAAAGCGAAGTCCATCGGGCGCCCGGGTGTAGTGTCTGGCCGGTATTATGCCAGACACTTCCCGGGGGCCATTGGCCGGTTTCCCCGGCGTCGCACTACGTCGGCAAGGCGCTCAGAAGATCGCCTCGAACAGTCCGGCGGCGCCCATGCCGGTGCCGATGCACATGGTCACCATGCCGTAGCGCTGCTTCGTGCGTTGCAGGCCGTGCACGAGCGTCGCCGTGCGGATCGCGCCCGTCGCGCCGAGCGGATGACCGAGCGCGATGGCGCCGCCGAGCGGATTGACCTTGGCCGGGTCGAGATCGAGCTGGCGCATCACGGCGAGTGATTGCGCAGCGAAGGCTTCGTTCAGCTCGACCCAGCCCACGTCCTGCTGGCTGACGCCAGCCTGCCTGAGCACGCGCGGAATCGCCTCGATCGGGCCGATGCCCATGATTTCGGGCGGCACGCCGGCGACCGAAAAGCCGGCGAAGCGCGCCAGCGG
>NZ_JAGOIT010000116.1 GCF_017995515.1 Propionivibrio sp. | reverse complement strand
TCCACCGACGGCGGGAGCAAGTAGTCCGTCTTGCGGTCTGCCACTATGAAATTCGACATCTGCTCGCTCCGTCATTACGCATACGTCATTATCTCACACAAAGGGAAAGTCCGACAGGCTGCTAGACGGTGCTCGCCCGTCTCCGATACACTCGGGCACCGGGTTCCAATGAAGCCCTGTGACGGGCGCACATCGCATGGACGACTACGCAGAAATCATCGATCTCGCATGGACGGGGAAGCTGGAGTTTTCGCGCCTGCTTGAGCAAGCCAGCCTGCTGGAACAGAACAATCGACGCGTGCTTGCCGTGGTGCTTTACCGCACCTGGCTTGATCGACACCAGACGACGTTCAACCATTTCGCGTACTTCAACCTGGGCACATTGCTGTTTGCCGAGAACGATGTCGCAGGGGCTGTCGAGGCGTATTCGCGAGCATCGCAACTCGCGCCGGGATTCATTCAACCGCACCTCAATCTGGGCCTTGCCTACGAGCGTCTCGGCCGGTTCGATGCGGCCGTCACGGAATGGCAGTGGGTCACACAAAACGCCAGCCCGGAAACACCGGGAAACCTGAGCCTGAGGATCTCTGCCCACAATCACCTGGGGCGACTACAGGAATCGCTGAAGCAGTTCGGCGATGCACTGACCAATCTCGAAAAGAGCCTGGAACTCGACCCGCAACAGCCCGACGCCATCCACCATTGGGTATTCCTCCGGGAAAAGATGTGTTGCTGGCCCGTCTATTCACCGGTGGGCGAGGTTACGCACGACCAAATGAAGGCAGCCACCTCCGCACTGGCGATGCTGAGTCTTTCAGACGACCCCGACGCACAACTGGCGGCGGCGACCAGCTACTCGCGGCGCAAGATCCCTGAGAATCTGCCAGTCCTCGCCCCCCCCACTGGCTATCGGCACGACAAGATCCGCGTCGCATACTGCTCGTCCGACTTCTGCCTGCACCCCGTCGCCATGCTGACGGTTGAACTGTTCGAGCTGCACGACCGGAACAACTTTGAAGTCTTTGCATTCTGCTGGTCACCGGAAGACGGCTCTGCACTCCGCAAGCGAATCATCGACGCCGCTGACCATTTCATACGCATCGATGCGCTCGACGACTTGTCTGCCGCGCAACTGATCCGCAACCACGAAATCGACATTCTGATCGACCTGCACGGACAGACGCGCGGCGCCCGCACGACGATGCTCTCCTGTCGCCCGGCCCCGATCCAGATCACTTATCTCGGATTGCCTGCGACAACTGGCCTGCCCTGCATCGACTACGTACTCGCAGACCACTTCCTGATTCCCGAAGAGTTTGCGCACTACTATTCCGAGAAGCCTCTTTACATGCCGGAGATCTACCAGATCAGCGACAGACAACGCCTGTGCGCCCCGCCGCCGTCACGCAACAGCTGTGGCCTGCCGGCGAGCGGGTTTGTCTTCTGTTCGTTCAACAACAACAACAAGTACACGCTTGAAATATTCGAAGCCTGGATGCGTATTCTGCACCGCGTGCCGGACAGCGTCCTGTGGCTACTATCAGACAATCAGTGGGCCGAAGAGAATCTGAGGAAACAAGCGGCAACACACGGCGTCGATGAGCACAGACTCGTTTTTTCCGAACGGACCTCGCCACAGAATTACCTCGCACGTTACCAGCTGGCCGACCTCTTTCTTGACACATTCCCCTTCAACGCCGGGACCACCGCCAACGACGCGTTGTGGATGAGCCTGCCGATTCTCACGCTGAGCGGGCGCTGTTTCGCTTCGCGCATGGCAGGAGCTCTGTTGACCGCGGCCGGACTCCCCAACCTGATCACCGGCAGTATCCAGGACTACGAAGACAAGGCCGTCGCATTGGCCACCGAGCCGGGCGCCTGTCGACAACTGAAGGAGCGCCTGAGCGACGCACGTGACAAAGGTATTCTTTTCGACACGCCGCGCTTCGTTCACAACTACGAAGCATTGCTAAAAGGATTGATAGCGCAAACCAGGGCGCCCTGAAGTCGCATGCATAAGCCCCGTCCCACAGCAACAACGTGGCGCGGACAAGACAACGGCCACAGATAACGAACCGACCACTTGAGCCATGACCATCGCCATCGCCTCGATCCAGCGCAATCGCAACCCCTACATCATTGAATGGCTGGCGTTCCACCTGGCCGTCGGATTCGACCAGTTCTACATCTACGCGCACAAGACGACCGATGGCATGACGGAAACGCTTCTTCGCCTGTCGCAGAAATACCCCATTCAGGTCTTCTCGCTCGAAGCGGACGACTGGCCGCAAATCATCGCCTACAACCATGCGTGGAGCAATTTCGGCACCAAAGAGGATTGGATTGCCTTCATCGATGGCGACGAATTTCTCTTCCCGACACAGAACGACTCAATGGCTGAGGCGCTGAACAGCTACAAGGACACGAAGCTGTCGGCGCTCGGCGTCTACTGGAAATGTTACGGAAGTAACGGACACATCACCGAGCCCGAGGGATTGTTACTTGAGAATTACCTGCGGCACAGTGACAACACTTTCTACGCAAACAGCCACATCAAGAGCATCGTCAAGGGGAGTGAACAAGTATTTCCCAACCGTTCCCACCTGTTTGAAACCGGAAACGGCACAGTAGATGAGCACTTCCGCCCGATAACCGCCGGACTCATGGCTGACTATCAACCAACTTACGATATTTTTCGCATCAATCACTATCCCACGCAGAGCCTTGAGTACTTCAAGAGAACCAAACAGAACATCGGTGCAGCCGACCTGCCGGCAGGCACACAACGCAGTGACGAGTGGTTTATCCAGTACGACCGCAATGAGGAGCAAGATGGCATGGCGCTGAACTTCCTCCAAAAAACCAAGGACTACATGAACGCGATGCTGGCATTTCTGCGCGAAGGAACCGACGATCGAGTAGAAAAAATCACCCCGAGCGCTGATGGGAAAGTCCATTTTCTCGCCGCCGAAGCGACCGAGGAAAGGACGACGCCGGCACCGGTTACCGATGACCAGATTCGGCTATTCACCATCGTCTATTCGGAGGAAACCAACGCCCAAGCCATTGGCGGCACGGAACGCTTGGACAACCTCGCCAACGAACGCCCGGACTGGCGGGAGTATTGGGCCATCCGGCGCTATCTGCTTGAAAATGAACTTCAGGAGCACGCGTATTACGGTTTCTTCTCGCCGAAGTTTGTAGAGAAAACAGGACTGGACGGCAACGGTGTCAGGAAATTCTTGCTTGAAACAGGCACGCCTGCGGACGTATTCACATTCAGCCCGCAAGCCGACATGGGCGCATTCTTCCTCAACACCTTCGAGCAGGCAGAAGCCTTCGATCCCGGATTCATGGCATCGACAAGACAGCTCGCGGCAGAACTGTCGATCGGCGCCGATATCGGGTCTCTCGTGATGGACGCGCGACAGGTTGTATTCAGTAACTACTTTGTCGCGAACAAGAAATTCTGGAATCGCTGGCTGGAAATCGGCGAACGGATCTTCTCGATCTGCGAAAAGAACACTTCAGCCCTGGCGCAGGATTTGAATCGGGGAACAACCTACCCCGGCGCCGTTCCCCGCAAGGTCTTCCTGATCGAGCGCATTGCCTCACTGATGCTGACGACGGAAAGCTGGACGTCGGCCCCTTACAGCACCTTCAACTGCGCCTGGTCCGCATTGCCAACCTCCCGCTTCCACGACGAAGCCATCACCAGCGACGCGCTCAAACTGGCCTTCAACGTAACCCGCGACAACAACTACATCCAGGCATTTTCGCGTCTGCGGGAAAAAATCTTCTCGCCCGAGAAAAACCTGCCCGAAACTCACCAATAATCGCCCGAGCCAAGTTTGAGCGATGATACGTCAGTATTTCAGGCAGGCACCGCCCGAGCGACCCACTGAAAAGCAAGTGCATCACTGATGGCTGTTTCAGCATCCGTGCCAAGCGCCTCTGCCATCATCTTGATCGCGTTTCGAATTTCCTCCCCAGGCTCCATGGTTTCAAAAACGCGGGCACCAGCGCTAACTATCTGAAAGCCGGTGGAGCTGAAAAGCTCTATCAGAGTCAGCCTTGTGAACCATCTTAAATGTGTTCGATCCAGTAGCCCGCTATCTTCATAGACGAATCGCCCGCAGTTCAATCTGGCTTGCACTGACCAGTGTTGAGCATTAGGCAGGCAGACGACGATCGAGGTATCGTCTGTTGAATGCGAACGAATTCTTCTAAGTAACGCCCATGGGTCGACAAGGTGTTCCAAGACATCCGCGAAAATCCAACAATCAGACGGCAAGAGGGCCTTGAAGTCATTGTCATCAAAACTCTCGATTGAGCCATGTATAACCCGATCGCAGTACCGCATGCTTTGCTCAGCATATTCCCCGTCGATCTCTATGCCCGTGTAATGACAGGCTGGATTGATTTTCTTGTACTCCCTTGCAAGCGCTCCAGAGCTGCTGCCAATTTCGATAACTCGCTTACAGTCTGGGGGTATCAAGTTCAAAATATCCATGTTGGCAATTTCATGGATGGGTGTCTGTTTCATCGCTCCCCCTACTTGTTCGTGAAAATTTGTTTGGCCACGCAGAAAAGCAACGCTTGATTCTCTCGGTTATCGCGATCAACGATACAACCCGTATGTTCTGACGCGAAAATTCGCACAAGTTGACTACCGCACTTTGAAATAGGTCACTTGTCTTTCAACGCCACCGCAAAAAGTTCCCCACCGAGACGCCGTACGAAAGCGAACCGGAACCCCGCCTCAAGCAGTTTTGCCTTGAGCGTGGTGGCGGTAAAACCCGTCTTGTGCAACATGAACACGTTGTTGTCGAGCAGAAAACCGCGATAGCTGTAGATCATGTCGATGGCGGCGATCGGGCCCGCCGGGGAAACATAAACGGTGTCGTACAAGCGATCCTGTGCCACCATCTCGCATGCCAGCTGCAGGTCAGGAGTGCGAATGACCAAGGCCCCGCCGGGCGTCAATGCCCGGTGAAATTCCTTCAACGCGACCGGCACCTCGTGATGGAAGAGGTGCTCGATGTTGTGGCAGGAATAGACGGCCTGCGCACTTTCGCTCTGCACCGGAGACATTTCCGATACCGAGGCGATGATGTCGGGTTTCACTGCCGGGTCGATGTCGAGCCGGATCTCGCCCCAGTTGCCATTCTGGAAAACAGCCGGCAGGCTCGACAAGGTCGCGCGTCCGCAGCCGACGTGCAGGATCATCCCGCCGCTCAGGTCGACGCCGTGGGTCTTCCACCACTTGAAGACACCGGCTAGCTGGTCCTGGGCGAAAGCACACTCGCCGACCACCGCCAGCGCCCGACTGCCGACCGCACCGCCAAGGAAGCTCAGCGGCTCAGCCAGGGCGCGGGCCTCCTCGAAGCGCCGCTCTGCAAGAAACGTCGTGGACAGGCCAACGTACGCTTCCTCCAACGCTGGATTGAGTTCAAGCGCCTTGTTGAAGAACTCGCGCGCTTCTTCGTTTTTGCCTTGCGCCGCCAGGACGGCACCCATGGTCAAGGCATACTCGGCGCCATCCGGCGCCAATTCGATCGCCCGGGCAACGAACGCCTCGGCCTCGCCGAGCAAGCCGATATCCATCGCCAGCCGGCCGCAGAGGTGCCATGTCTTGCCGGAATCGGGCGCCAGAGCCAGCGCGCGCTGGTAGCAGGAATTCGCCTCCTCGAATTCGCCCCGCTGGTGAAAGGAGATACCGGCCTCCACCATCACGTCATGCTCGTTCATTTTGCTCCCCTTGTAAGCACCACTTTTCCCACATTTGGCGAAATACCATTTCGATTCCCCGTGCGAATCCCGCGCAATCCATCAGCGGACTGGCCTGCATGCGCCCCCGCAAATTATCCCTGTAATGGCGCAAAGCAGCCAAATCCCCGGCAAGAGCCGCCGCCTTGTCGGCATATTCCTGCTTGTCCAGTGCGATCAGATCGTCGAGCCCGACGTATTTCAGAATGTTCGACCCTGCCCGCGCATGCAATGCATCGCCTTTCAGCGTCACGAACGGCACACCCATCCAGATCGAATCGAAACCGGTCGTACCGCCATTGAAGGGAAACGGATCGAGGCACAGATCAGCACGATTGTAGGTATCGAAGTACTCGGCCACCGGGAGTGACGACAGAATGATCAACCTTTCCGGATCGACTCCCTTGGCAGAGAACCGGGCCCGCAGGTCGGCCAGTGTCTGCTCGTCCTTACCACCTCGCCCAATCAACAATAACCGCGAATCCCCGGTTCTCTGCAGGAGGCTGGCCCACAAATCAAGCGCCGCAGCACTGACCTTCGAATACCGATTCATGCAGGCAAAGGTGAAATAGCCGTTTTCCTCGACCGGCAAGCGCTCGCGCACGGCGACCATCGGCATGCCCCCCCTCACCCCGTAAGCATTCGGCAATGCCCACGGCGTCTCCGCACACCAACTCCCTTTCAGCAAGTGCTCATCGTTCGGCACCAGCACATAGTCCATGGACGACATACCCGATGTACCGGGATAACCAAGCCACTCGACCTGGATCGGTGCCGGCTTGCGCGCGAAAACACCCAGGCGATGCCCGCTGGTGTGGCCGTTCAGATCAACGAGGATATCGATTTCATCAGCACGAATCAGCTCGGCCAGCGCGTTATCTCCAATCCCGCGTACAGTCCGCCACACCGTCGCGTACGGACGAATCATCAGGGTCACGTTGTCGGCCGTCGGCCAATTGTCGTACACGTAACTCTCGACGCACGACCGATCAAGTTGCGGGAAAAACGGTGCGATGAAAGCCCCGACAGGGTGTGCGCGCAAGTCCGCTGAAACCCAGCCAATGCGCAGTTTTCTCTCTGGCGAGCGGTTCCGTTCCGTAAACGAATAATGCTTGTTCAGGGGCTGACAGACATTCCGGTCAAAACGACGCCCGGCGTCGAGTATGTCTTGAGCACACGCCTGGCTCGAAAACAACATGCCGAACATCAAACCCGCGTGCGCGGCGACATTGGCCGGGTCGGCCTCCAGCGCCCGTTGGAAATAGGCGACCCCCTCGTCATGGCGCCCCTGATCGATATACCAGCCGCCAAGGTTAACCAGGGCAGAAACATGCCGAGGGTCGATTTCCAACGCTCGTTTCGCCGCCGCCTCGGCTTTCTCCATTTGCCCGAGCTTGTTATAGACGACGATCAGTACATTCCACGTATTGACGCTGTTCGGCGAATGCTCGACGGCCTTCTCCAGACTTTCGAGTGCCGCCTCCCATTGCCCGCGGTGCGCGAAAACGAGACCAATCATTTCGTACACCCACGGCTCTGAAGCGCCTACGGTCAGACACTTCTCCAACGCATCGATGGTCCCCAATGCATCACCCATTTCGACCAGCGCGACCGCCCGATTGAGGGCGACCACAACATCCTCGGGAGACCATTCGAGCACCCGGTCGTAACACGCGACGGCATCTTTCCAATCCTTCTGCGCCAAAAACACGTCCCCCTGGGCGCGCAGCACGTAATAGTCATCGGGCGCCGAATGAACGGCCTGCCGGACAAAATCAACCGCCTGCTCGATCTGGTTCATCTCCCGGTAAATATCGGCCAGAACGGCCAATGCAGCACCGACTCCGGGTGAAAGCGTCAGACACGTGCGCAAATCGCTTTCCGCTTCATCATTCTTTCTCAACTGACGCAAGGTCAATCCTCGCAACAGGTAAAGCTCCGAAACGGCGGGAAAGCGGGTGAGCGTTTCGGACAGAAGTTCGGTCGCTTCGAAAAGACGGCCAGCGTCAACATCGCAGTTGGCCAGCTTGCAAGCAACGATCAGATCGTCAGGGGCGAGTGTGTGAGCCTCACGAAGACTCGCACGCGCCGCATCCAGGTCACCGCCGCGACGTTGCGCGTCCCCCAGCCACGCAAGAACATGATGATCGTTTGGGCACAGCGCATGGGCTTCACCGAAAAAATCGAGCGCTCCGGGAATGTCAGGCAGCATCAGCGCCAAACGACCGAGCCATACCCACGCCTCTGCGCAATCAGGCTGCTCGTCAACGAGCATTTCAAGTCGCTGCGCGGCTTCCGCCAACTCCCCACGGTTGAAGAGTTGGTGCACGTCCTCCAGACGCGCATCAATTTCGTCACAACCGCACGCTCCGACAACTGACGACATAAATACCTCGCAAGACAGAATTCAGGAACGCCAAAGCGTCAAGGCGTCATAGCCAACCGCGATATTCTTCGGATTTTCGCATGCGGACAAGGGGAAAGCCGTTCAATTGCCACGTCATGCGTATTTTTCCCCGTTGCCCCTAAAGTTCGTCCAACACGCGTCGATAACTGCAACAAGGGCAGCAAACAAATGCCCGAAAGAGGAAAAAACAGTAGTTCTGGACAGGCTCAAGCCTCCCGCTGAAGAACTTCGGCGGATTTGCATAAACGTGTATTTCAGCAGGAGACCATCATGGCACTTACCATCAACACGAACGTTGCATCACTTAACGCTCAACGCAACCTCAATACGTCGCAAGGCACACTCAAGACATCAATGCAGCGCTTGTCATCCGGCCTGCGCGTCAATAGCGCCAAGGACGACGCCGCCGGTCTCGGCATCGCGGAGAAAATGACCGCACAAAGCCGTGGCATGACGGTCGCTGAACGCAACGCCAACGACGGCATCTCGCTGGCGCAAACGGCTGAAGGCGGCATGGCGGTGATGGCGACACACCTGCAACGGATGCGCGAGCTGGCCACGCAGGCAGCATCCGGCCAATACGACGGAACAAACCTGTCGTCACTCAATCAGGAATTCCAGGCATTGCAGAACGAAGTTGCACGTATCGCAGTGGCCACTACGTTCAATGGCAAGCAGGTTCTTGGCAACGACAGCACGATGAGTTTCCAGATCGGCGCTGGAATCACTACGGAAAACCAAATCTCGATTACCACGGTAACCGGCAACTTCTCGGCGCTGGTGTCCAATTTGGCTGTTTCCACCTCTGACGGAGCAACCGGCGCCATGGAGGCCATCGACACCGCACTCAACACGGTGAGCGATGCTCGCGCCGGACTGGGCGCCCTGCAATCCCGCTTTGAAGGCGTGGTCACCCAGCTGCAGTCGCAGAACGAAAACATCCAGTCTGCACGCGGGCGCATCCTCGACGCCGACTACGCAGCTGAAACCGCCAACCTGGCCCGTTCCCAGATCCTGCAACAAGCCGGTACCGCGATGCTTGCGCAAGCCAACCAGTTGGGCAGCAACGTGTTGACTCTGCTGCAAGGCTAAACGGGTTAGCCCCATCCTTGGCAAGAGGGCGCAGTAGCGGTAACGTTACTGCGCCCGTTGGCCGTCTGGCACAGGAGTCAAATCATGAGCATCCAGTCTCTTAATAGTGCAGCAACCTCACACCTCATCGCCAGAACGCCTGGTGCAGAGGTGGCAGGTCGTTCAATCGATACCGCAAACACCGCCAGCGCCAAGGAAGAGGGCGCAAAGAGCACCTCCTCGGTGCAATCATCTTCCGACAAG